>DATMMO010000038.1:0-3861 GCA_035569695.1 Acidimicrobiales bacterium
AGGGGCAATCCGTAGCGGTCGGCCAGGTTCTTGGATTCCATACTGAGTTGACGCACGAGGCGCGAAGAACTCATCGGGTTCTCGGAGGGAGATGTCTCGGACCACGGTCGGCGACGTCGGATAGATTCTTTCTCAACACGAGTAGGCCAATGGATGTAGTCGGCCCACCAGGGCCCGGAAGTCCAGTCAGAGGAGAGTCCCCATGTCGACCAGTGTGAACTATCCGGTGTTCGATGCCGACAATCACATGTACGAGACGACGGATGCCTTCACCAAGTACCTGCCGGCCGAGTACGACGGTCTGGTGAAGTTCGTGCAGGTGAACGGTCGGACCAAGATCGCCCTGCGCAACGTGATCAGCAACTACATTCCGAACCCCACGTTCAACAAGGTCGCTCCTCCCGGAGCGCAGGAGCTCGAGTTCCGGATCAAGAACCCCTCGTCGAAGCACTCGGTGGGAACGAAAGACGGGCTCGATACAAAATCGAAGCACGAGCCCCGGCTGCCCGGCATGCCGCCCCGGTACATCGAATCACCGCCGGCCTTCTTCAACCCCGAGGACCGGATCGTCCTGATGGACGAACTGCACGTCGACCGGGCGATGATGTGGCCCACCCTGGCCAGCCTGCTCGAGGAGCGCCTGGCTGACGATCCGAAGGCGACGGCGGTTGTCGTGCATGCGCTGAACGAGTGGATGCTCGAGCACTGGACCTTCAACTTCGAGAACCGCATCTTCGCCACGCCGGTGCTCAACCTGTCGATCCTGGACGAGGCCCTCCGGGAACTGGATTACGTGGTCGAGAACGGGGCCCGCGCCATCCTCATTCGGCCTGCGCCCGTGCCGGACTTCGGTGGCCGCCGCCGCTCGCTGGCCCTGCCCGAGTACGACCCGTTCTGGCAGCGGGTACAGGAGTCCGGCGTCCTGGTCGGCATGCATTCCTCGGACGACGGGTCCCAGCGCTATATCAACGAATGGGATGGCAGAACCTCCGAGTTCAGCGCATTCGTCGCCCGGAGCATGTTTTCGCGGCTGGTGGAAAGCGAGTACCGCAACATCCGAGACACCATCTACTCGATCATCGGGCACGGGCTGGCCACGCGGTTCCCCGATATCCGCTTCATGCCGGTCGAGAACGGCAGCCAGTGGGTCCCGACCGCGCTCAAGCAATTCCAGAAGCTCTACGATCGGAGCCCCGCCGGATTCGACGAGGATCCCATGGAGACCTTCCGGCGGTCGATCATCGTCCACCCCTTCTTCGAAGAGGATGTACTGAACATCGTCGACCTGGTCGGAACGGACAATGTCGTATTCGGATCGGACTATCCCCATCCTGAGGGCCTGTCCGAACCTCTGTCGTTCCTCGAGGAGATCGAACCCCTCCCCGAGGTGGACAAGGCCAAGATCATGGGCGGCACCCTGTCCAAACTGATGCAGTGCGACCCCACCGAGAAGGTCGTGGCCGCCTGACCCTGAGGGATGTCGAGCCGGCGTAGCGGCGATCAGCGCCATCAGGGGCCGTCTTGGGCTGGCTCCCAGTAGACGACACCGACGCCCGGTTCGACCTCGACCGAATAGGCCTGGACAACCAAGCCAATGGAAACGTCATCCGGCGGGCAGCCCGTGACGTTCCCCATCATCATGGGGCCCTCGTCCAGGGCGATCATGGCCACGACGTACGGCACTTCTCCTTTGAACGGCTCTGCTCCCTGTTGTCGGATGACGGTGAAGGTGTAGACGGTGCCTCGTCCCGAGGCTTCCTCCCATTGGGGATCGGCTCCGCACGTCGTACAGATCGCCCGGGGATAGAACTGTCTCGACCCACAGGACGGACAACGCTGCAGAAGGAGCCGGCCCTGGGCCGCCGCTTCCCAGAATGGAGCTGAGACAGGATCGGGCGCCGGAGTCGGCTTCGTCCACTTTTCGACCGACCGGACCTCGAGGGTCATGGATGCTCCCTTCCCAACACGACAGTGCCGATGCACGAGAGCCATCCGCCCGATCCGCACGCCACGGCGATGTTGCAATCGGGGACTTGCGCCGCACCCGCTTGCCCTCGGACCTGGCGCGTCGCCTCGATCAAGAGGAACATGCCTCGCATCCCAGAGTGGCATGACGACAATCCACCACCGTCGGTATTGAGGGGGAGGTCTCCACCGCGCCGGAGATGACCCTCGGCGACGTACGCGCCGCCCTCGCCCCTCTTGCAAAAGCCCAGGCCCTCGAGCAGGAGCAGGACCGTGATGGTGAAGCTGTCGTAGAGCTGCACCGTGTCGACTTGGTCCGGCGTCACCCCTGCCTCGGCCATGGCCGCCGGACCACAGGTGGCGGCGGCCGTTGTGGTGAAATCGGGCATTTCGCTGATGTGCCAATGGGTCTGGGCCCCGGCGGCGCCCAGAACGTAGACGGGAGGTTGACGGAGGTCTCGTGCTCGCTCGGCCGTCGTCATGATCAGGGCGCCCCCGCCATCGGATATCACGCAACAATCCAGCTTGTGGAGGGGATCAGCGACCAGCCTCGAATGCACGACGTCCTCGACGGAGATCGGATCGCGGTACATGGCCAACGGGTTGAGCCCGGCATACTCTCTCACCCCGACGGCGATCTCGGCCAACTGCTCCGATTTGGTGCCGTATTCGTGCATGTGGCGACGGGCGGCCATGGCGTAGGCACCGACAAGGGTGTTGCCGTACGGCGCCTCGAATTGTGCGGGACCGGCGACGTGCTCACCTTCTCGGCCGAATCCGCCCGTACCCAACGTGCGTCCCATGCGGGAAAGGAAGTCGGATCCGTAGGTGACCAGGACCGTGTCGCACAGTCCCTGCCGGATGGCGGCAGCGGCGTGCTGTACATGGAACTCGAATGACGATCCGCCGGTCATGGTCCCGTCGATGTACCGATGGTCGACGCCAAGATACTCGGCCATGCTGACCGGGCTCTCGCTGTCCCCGCCGCCCATGGAGGCCGAGAGATAGCCGTCGATGTCGCTTTTCGTGACACCCGAGTCGGTCAACGCCCGCTGGGTGGCTTGCGAGTGATGGCCAATGGCATCGAGGTGCGGGGCCCGTGGGTAGTCGCTCAGCCCAATGCCGACAATGACTGGGGTTCGATCGGCCATGGAGCAGACCCTAATCAAGGGGCTGATACGACGGCCACCGACCGTCGGACAAGCACGGCGTCGGGCGGGGGAGTGGCCTAGTACTCGCCCCCGTTCTCAGCCGTCGCGCCGGCAGGCCGCCACCAGCTCGGGATGGTGGGTCCTGGAGACGAAGCTGACCCGGTCGACCACGTCGCCCAGCCGTTGGTTCAGGATCTGGGGCACCTGACTGACCGGTGCGACGATGGCGAAGGTCTCGACGACTTCGTCGGTGATCAGGTGCGTCATCTCGTTCCAGCGGCCCGCCTTGGACAGTCGGGTGAGGTCGGCCCCCATGTCCCCCCATCCGTGCAGCTCGAGGATGGGCCGGTAGGCCGGGGTCGAGGCGTAGAAGGCCAGCTGTTCTCGGATCGCGCCCACGTCCGCCTCGATCTGCTCGTCGGTGCCGGTGGCCAAGAAGAGGGCGGCCTTGACGGTGAAGCCGTCCATCGACCGGCCGCTCCGTCGTCGACCTTCGACCAGGAACGGGAGGGAGTGCTCCCGGATCCACCGCTCGGTGGTGAAGGCATGGCACAGAAAGCCGTCCGCCACTTCTCCGGCGACCCGGGTCATGGCGTCACCCACGCCGGCGACGTACACGGGGGGAGGACCGAAATCGTGAGGGACGGGGACGAACATCGGCGGCATCAGGCTATGGCGGTAGTACTCGCCTTCGAAGTCGAGCGGTCGACCGTCAGCCCATGAGCTCCAGGTGGCCCGCAGGGCC
>DATMMO010000039.1:0-2582 GCA_035569695.1 Acidimicrobiales bacterium
CGTTGGGATTGCAGACGAAGGCGGCCGTGGGGTCGGGCTTTATCCGCAGCCACTTCCCGTTGTTGTACTTGGCCGCGATCCAGCATTGGCCGGGGATCTTCTGGGCCGGGTTCTGGCTGGCGATCAGCCCGCTGGCGTTGAACGAGTTGATCTTGTTGAGCTGGGCCACCAGGCTGGCCCGGGTCGGGTTGGCGCCGGCATTCTTGAGGGCCTGCACGAACAGCTGGGCACTGATCCAGCCGTCCAGGGTGAAGAGGTCCAAGGTGGGGTTGGGGTCGGCCTTCTTGACCCACTTGTCGAACGTGGCCACCGCCGGGATGACCTTGGCGTCCTCGCCCTGGTACAGCGAGGTCACGGTGTACAACAAGGTGCCGTTCCCGGCCGAGCCGGGATCGAAGGCCTTGGAGTAGCTCCCTGCTCCGACGACCAAGGGGACATTGAGACCCTGCTGCTTCATCTCCTGGGCCATGGTCGATATCTCCGTCGGGCCCTCGGTGACCTCAATGACCATCTTCACCCCGGCGCTCTTCATCTTGACCATATCGGCCAGGAAGTTGGTCTCGGTGTAGCCGGCGTCACGGGTGTACACCCACTTGTAGCCGAGGTCGTAGGTCAGAGCGTGGTACGTGGCTTCGGAGGCTTTCACCGATGAGGTGGCGTTGGACCCGATGAACCCCACCGCCTTGACGCCCGAGGGGTACTGGGACTTGAGCCATTTGAACGGGCCGTTGGCCGCGCCCCCGTCGACGGTGGGGATGGCCGAGTACAGATTGGGATCATTGAACAACGAGGGGGTCAGGGTCTGGGCGATCATCGGCACCTTGTTGGCGTCGATGGCCGGTTGCTCGGACCCGTCGAGCAGCGAGTAACCCCCGACGAAGGCGAAGTCGCTGGTGGCGATGCTCTGGGCCTCGGAGGCGACGGTGCCCGAGGAGAAGGCGCTGTCGCGGGCATCGAGGATGATCTTCCGCCCGTTCACGCCGCCCTGGCTGTTGATGTAGTTGAAGTAGGCCTGGGCGCCGACCTTGGCCCCCTTGAACAGGCCGGGGATGGGGGCCGAGATATCGCTGATCGAGCCGACGGTGATGGTCTTCGCCGTGATGCCCGGCGTCGCCGTCGGAGTGGCCGCGCCGGCGACCGAGGTTGCCCCCAGCGAGAGCGTTCCCACACTGAGGGCCATGGCCAAACCACAGGTCATGATCCCGCCGTTGCGAAGCTTCATCGTTCCCCCCTGCTCCTCGGCTCATCGTCGAGGTCGACCGATGTGGTCGACAGCACACTAAGACGCTCCCCTTGACAATGCAACAGGTTCTTGCTCGGCCGTACACCAGCAATGGACCCCCGATCGCCCGGAACCGGCCGGTCCGTTAGGGTCGCCCCAAGCCGCCCGCCCAGCCGGAGCGCCGGGCCATCAGGAGAGGAATTCAGAGTGCTCGCAGTCTCGTGTGTCTCCCAGTCCGAGGACGACCCGCTGTCCGGCTTGGTCGTCGGCGACCAGCCCGAGCCCGAGCCCAGAGAGGGGTGGGTCCGCGTCTCCCTACGGGCCAGCGCGCTGAACCACCACGACCTCTGGTCGCTGCGAGGCGTGGGCCTGACGGCGGATCGCCTGCCCATGATCCTCGGTGGCGACGGCGCCGGCGTGCTCGACAACGGTGACGAGGTCGTCGTCCATTCGGTGATCGGCGATCCGGCGGCCGGGGGCGGCGACGAGACCCTCGATCCCAAACGCAGCCTGCTCTCCGAGCTCTACCCCGGAACCCTGGCCGAGGCGGTCCTGGTCCCCGAGCGCAACGTGGTGCCCAAGCCGGCGGCGCTGTCGTTCGAGGAAGCGGCCTGTGTTCCCACCGCCTGGCTCACCGCCTACCGCATGCTCACCACGCGGTCCGGGCTCGAGGGCCCGGGCACCATCTTGGTCCAGGGGGCGGGCGGGGGCGTCGCCACTGCAGCCATCATCTTGGCCAAGGCGCTCGGGCACACCGTCTTCTGCACCTCCCGCGACGCCACCAAGCGGCGGCGGGCCGAGGAGTGCGGGGCCGACGCTTCCTTCGAGACCGGCGCCCGATTGCCCAGCAAGGTCGATGTCGTGGTGGAGACGGTGGGCCAGGCGACCTGGTCCCATTCCCTGCGGTCGCTGCGGCCCGGCGGCCGGGTCGTGGTGAGCGGGGCCACCAGTGGGGCCAACCCACCAGCCGACCTGAACCGGGTCTTCTTCTTGCAGCTCGAGGTGGTCGGCTCGACCATGGGTACCCGGGACGAGCTGGTGGAGCTCCTGGCCCTGCTCGAGACGACCGGGGCTCGGCCGGTCATCCAGGACGTCCGCCCCCTGGCCGATGCCGGCGCCGCCCTCCAGGAGATGGCGGACGGCGACGCCTTCGGGAAGTTCGTGCTCAGGCCCTGAGCCCGGTGGTGCCCACCCCGCCCCGGAACACCGGGAGCGGTCCGGTTCGAACAGGCCCGGGGGCCTCGGCCTCAGATCCCGGTGTGCTCGGCTCGAACGGCATTGGGGTCGGGGAGATGGGGCATCAGCGCGTTGGGTGGGATGGTGCCCAGCCGGCCCGCCTGGAAGTCGTCCATGGCCTCGG
>DATMMO010000040.1:0-8690 GCA_035569695.1 Acidimicrobiales bacterium
GCGCTCGGTCCCAACCACGACAAACCCAGCCCCACCACCAGGGTGACGACGGCGAGGACGAGCACGGGGACGACCACGACCTCGGCCAGCACGCGCCACCGCTTGGTGCCGCGGGCCGTCTGGAATTGGTCGACGCCGAGAAAGATGACGGCGGCGGCGGCGGGCAGCTTCACCGTTGCCGCCAGCGCGCACAGGGCCACCCCCCAGGCCAGACGACCCTCGACGGCCAGGGTGACGCCGGCCAGCAGCAGGCCCATCATGAGCGCGTCGTTGTGCCCCGAAGCGATGAAGCTGAACAGAGCCAACGGAGAGAGGGCACCGAGCCACAGGGCGATGCCGGGGTCCGTCCCCATATGGCGGGCCAGCCGCGGTAGCGAGACCATGATGAGGACCACACCGACCAGCTCCAGAACCCGAAAGGCCAAGACCTGGGCGACGATCGAGCTCCCGGCGATGCCGGCGACCACGTTCGCCGCCCCCACGAACAGCGGGCCGTAGGGGGAGGCCGTCCCCCGCCACACGCTGGCGATGGACGAGAGCAACGGACCCTGTCCCAGCGCCCTCGGCGGCACCGAGTACGGGTTGAGCCCGTGGTGGGCCAACAGCCCTTGGCCGATGTAGCTGTAGACGTCCCGACTGAACAAGGGCGGCCCCAGGAACAGAGGCACCCCCCACGCAATGAGGATGAGCCAGGCCCATCGGGTGCTGAGCAGTCCCCGTCGGGCCTGTTGGCCGACGCCCAGCCAGCCCACGATCAACAGGGCCACCGAAAGGTAGAAGAAGGTGGTGACCAGCACCGACTGCCCGTTGGGGATCGAGAACCACCACAAGGCATGGTTGGGCTCGGTCACCGACCCGACGCTGGTGCCCGTCACGGCCAACCCGATGGATCCGACCAGGCCCAGAGCGAGCCAGGGGACGAGGGGGCTCAGCGAGCGCCGTGCAGGGATGCCCGGTGATCCTCGCACGGCGATGGGCGATCCCACGTAGCTCCTCCAAGTTGACCCACCCGGCAACGGGTCCCGATGAACGAGGTCCCGGAAACGATACCCCGACCAGGCGTTGTCGAAGCGGCACCCGGGGCTCAGGACTGTTTCAGGTCACACAATGAGGTCCTGCGAGCACGCTCCGTTGTAGTCGGCAGGATCCCTATGGCACCGAGGCGCATCGGCCGTGTCCCGGTGGCCGGGTCCAGGTGGAGGACGGTGTGCCGGGAACCGATTTTCCCGTCAGGGGTGGGGGGTCTCCGGCCAGGTCACAGGCATATTCTCAGCCAAATGGCCTGTGTGGGAATTGTACGGGATCGTCGCAGCGCTATGGTTCAGCTCACTCGGAGAACCACTTGCGCCGGCGTGGAGGGAAGCAGTTCTGAAGGGAGCCGCGCCTCCGGGTTGGGAGCACATTTCGTTCATGCTTGGAGACATGTCCGCATCGAGAAGCCAGCAGCCGGACCCACTCTCGTCCAACGCCACCCTGAACCGCTATCGGTCGGCCGTGTCCGAGCTGGTCGATGAGGCCGACATGGCCAGCGGTCCCGACGATGCCGACCGTCCCGCCACCGAGAAGGTCCTCGATGCCGGGCTACCCGCCCCCGAGCTGCAAGGAGTGCTCAGCCGGGTTCCCGGGGGTATCGACGCCGCCGCCGACCGCCTGGTGCAACACGTGTACGACTACCGGCCCAACCCGGCCAGCAGTGCCAACAGCCTCGCCGCCTTGATCCGCATCTACCTCCTGTCCCAGATCGACGCGGCCTGGTGGGGGGACACCCCGGCATTCGATACGGCCCACGATGTGCTGAGCTCGGACGACCTCGTCGACCTCGATCCGCTGCGGACCCGGCGCCTTCTCGGCTTCCGCTACCGGCGCCAGCCCCGGGGGCTCCCCGGGCGGGCGCGGGACTGGGGCATGCGACGCACCTGGCCCGGACGACAGCCCCACACCTCGGGGTTGCTCTTCACCCGGGCCCGGCCGGAATCAGTGGTGCTCCTGAACCAGCTGGCCCGCGATTTCGCCAGCCAGGCGCCCCCCGACACCCCCGCCCTGTGGGTCACCAGCCTGGTCCGGAGCGTCCAGCATCAGCACCGGCTCCGGGCCCTCGGCTATGTGGCGGTGATACCCAGCGCCCACTGCGCCGGCTACGCCATGGACGTCGAGATGCGCTGGTTCCGGCGCTTCGATGCCGACGGCGTCCTGGCCGCCGCCCTCTTGGACCGACAGGACGCAGGGGACGTTAACGTCATCGACGAGGGCCAGGCGTGGCACGTCTGTGTCAGCCCCACGGCCTGCGACCCGCTCCGCCGGGACTACGCCACCGCGTTCGGAGGCTGAGGGCGATGTGCGGCATCGCTCTCATCCTGGGCACCGGCGCGGACCGCGTCCTGTTCGACAAGATGATGAAGGCCATCGCCCCCCGGGGTGACGTCGAGGAGACCCTCTGCCAGGACGGCCTCCTGCTCGGGACGCAGCGACTGCAGATCGTGGACCGGGACCGTGCCGTCCAGCCGTGGACCTCGGCCGACGGACAGTGGGCTCTGTGTTACAACGGCGAGGTCTTCAACTACCGGGACCTGCGCATCGAGCTCGAGGGCCTGGGACACCAGTTGCGCAGCTCCAGCGATACGGAAGTGGTACTGGAGGCATTCCTGGAATGGGGCGAGGACGCCGTCCATCACTTCCGGGGCGAGTTCGCCTTTGCCATAGTGGAGCGATCCAGCGGCCGGGTGTACCTGGCCCGGGATCCCATCGGGGTCAAGCCCCTCTACTGGTCGAGCCAGGGTGGCCGGCTCCACATCGCCTCCGAGGTCAAGTCGCTGGTACCCGTGGGCGCGGCCGTGACCGAGGTGCCTCCCGGACACCATGGATGGGGTGCCCCCTCCTCGGCGCCCGAGTTGTCGCCCTATGTGGACCTGATGCGGCTGGGAGAGGACGAGGATCCCATCGAGGACCCCGACGAGGCCATGGCCCTGGTGCGGAGCGCCCTGGAGGACAGCATTCGGGTCCGGGTGGACACCGACCTCACGGTGGGGGTGATCCTTTCCGGTGGGGTCGACAGTGCGCTGACCCTGCTCCATGTTCAGGCCATGCATCCCGATTGCGTGGCCTTCACCGTGGGCACGTCGGACAGCGACGACCTCCGCTACGCCCGGCGCCTGACCGCCGACCTCGGGGTCCCGCACGAGATCATCGAGCTCCGGCCCAACGAGCTCCGGTTCGAGGACGTACGGGCGGCCATCGCCATGTCGGAGCTGACCGAGTACGGCGACATCATCAACGCCCTGGTGTCCAAGCCCCTCTTCGAGCGGGTCCATCGCAGCGGGGTCAAAGTCGTCCTGTCCGGAGACGGCTCGGATGAGCTGTTCGGGGGCTACGACATGTACCGCCAGGTCGGGGACGACCTTCGTCAGCGCCTGTTTCAGCACAAGATCCGGAACCTGAGCCGGACCGAGCTGCAGCGGGTCGATCGCACCAGCATGGGCAACGGGGTCGAGGCCCGTGTCCCCTTCTTGGACCTGGCCCTGGTTCGACTGGCCATGCGCATGCCCATCGACCTCAAGGTGCGCGACGGGCAGGAGAAGTGGGTCGTCCGTCAAGCCTTTGCCGACCTCTTGCCCGACTACATCCGGCGACGGCCCAAGAACCCCATGTCCCATTCGTCGGGACTGCACGAACGGGTGCGCCTATACAAACCGCTGTTCGCCCGGCTCTACCGGTCGTTCGGCTACGACCTGGCCGAACCAATGCGTCGTGACTTCTCCATCGTCCTCGATCAACACCACCTCGACCTGGACCGAGCCCTGGCCGCCGCCGCGGCCCGACCCGACTACACCCCGTTGGAGCACGCCATCGACCTGGCCGGCGCCCTGCGCTGGAACGCCACCGCCGCCGTCCGGCGTCTGGGCGGCGGGTCGCGACGGCCACAGCTGCCTCTGGATTGAACGGCGATCCCGTGGCCCGGTTGAGTTGACGGGCGGGCCGGTCACGCTTACCGTGCCACAGGCAGCGTCGGTACGCGGTGCCGCTCGGTCGTGGGACCGACAGCGGTGGGGGAGAGGTGCGATGCAGTTCCATCAGAGCGTGGCCTTCCTGGAGACCGACCAGTACCTGCAGATGGCCACGGCCTCCGAGGATCTGGGCTTCTCGGGCATGTACGTGTCCGACCACCTCTGCTATCCCAAAGAGCTCCGGTCCCGGTACACGTACTCTCCCTACGACGACGGGTCCCCGGTGTGGTCACCCGAGACCGACTGGCCCGACTCGTGGTGCGCCATCTCGGCCATGGCCGCGGTGACCACCACCCTCCAGTTCACCACCGGCGTCTACATCGCCCCGGCCCGGGATCTCATGACCGTGGCCAAGCTGGTGGGCACGGCCGCCGTCCTGTCCGACAATCGGATCAACCTGGGGGTGGCCGCCGGTTGGTGCGAGGACGCGTTCGACCTCACCGGACAGGAGTTCTCGGACCGGGGGGCGCGCCTCGATGACATGATCCCGGCCCTGCGGGCCCTCTGGCACTCGGGATGGGTGGAGTACCACGGGACCCACTACGACGTCCCCCTCATGCAGGTGAACCCGGCCCCCACCCGCCCTGTCCCCGTCATCATCGGGGGCGACTCGCCGCCCGCCCTCCGTCGGACGGCCGCGCTGGGCGACGGCTGGGCCGCAGCCCGGGTGTTGCCGCCCGATCAGACCCTGGAGCAGATCGACAGCGTCAAGGCCGCGCTGGTCGGTGCCGGTCGCACCCTCGACGGCTTCCGCATCTTTGCCACGACCGCGGCCCAACCTGAGCCCGCCCTCATCCGACGGTTCGAGGACGCCGGCGTGACCGACTGGATCTGCGCCCCGTGGATGGTGGCCAATCAGGACGCCGACCGGGGATACACCTCGACCATCGAAGCGAAGATCGAGCTGATGGAGCAATTCGCCGATCAGGTCATCGGAAAGGCAGCGTGATGTCAGACCTCAACGCCCCGACCCAGGAGCTCCTCGACCGGTTGGCCATCGACGATCTCCTGACCCGCTACGCCATGGCCGTCGACGCCGCCGACTGGGAGCTGCTCGACACCGTCTTCACTCCCGACGCCCGCATCGACTACACGTCGGCCGGCGGTATCGCCGGAGACCGCGCCCAGATCAAGGAGTGGTTGGCCCTGGCCTTGGCCGCCTTCCCCGTCCGCCAGCACCTGGTGGGCAACAAGCGGGTCACCATCGACGGCGACACCGCCGCCGTCCGGGCCTACTTCTTCAACCCCATGTACCTGCAGGGTCCCGACGGCACCCAGCGCTATGCGCCCGGTGGCGGCTACTACAACCACTCGCTGGTCCGGACCAGGGAGGGATGGAGAAGTCGCGAGCTGGTCGAAGAGGAGGTCTGGCGGGAAGGCCTCTCCGATGTGGCCATTCCCCAGCTCGACGAGTAGTCCAGGGGCCGGCGACCCCATACCCGGGCCGCACAGCCGGTAACGTCACCGCTCATGAACCGCCTGCGCATCGGCATACTCGGCGCAGCCAAGATCGCCCCGGCCGCCCTCATCCGCCCGGCCCGGGCCGTGGCCGACGTGGAGGTGGCCGGCGTGGCCGCCCGCGACCCCGAGCGGGCGCGACAGTTCGCCGACAAGCACGGCATCGGCCAGGTCCACCCCAGCTATGAGGCACTGATCGGGGACCCGGACATCGATGCCGTCTACAACCCGTTGCCCAACGGCCTCCACGGGCGCTGGACGCTGGCGGCCCTCGCCGCCGGCAAGCACGTGTTGTGCGAGAAACCCTTCACCGCCAATGCCCACGAGGCGGCCACGGTGGCCCGAGCGGGCGACGAGGCGGGGCTGGTGGTTATGGAGGCCTTCCACTACCGCCACCATCCCCTGGCCACCCGCATGCGAGAGGTCGTGGATCAGGGCCTCATCGGCGAGGTCCGGCACATCGAGGCCTGGATGTGCTTCCCGCTGCCGTTCAAGCGGGACATTCGCTACCGGCTGGACCTGGCCGGTGGGGCCACCATGGACGCCGGTTGTTACGCCCTCAACATGATCCGGCTCATGGCCGCGTCCGAGCCCGAGGTGGTCTCGGCCCGGGCCAAGCTGTCCTCGCCCGGGGTGGATCGGGCCATGGTGGCCGATCTGTCCTTCGCCGACGGTCGCACCGCCCGCATGCACACGTCGATGTGGTCCTCCGAAGTGCTGCGCATCGGCCTGCGGGTCACCGGTGAGCGGGGTGAGCTCCGGGTGCTCAACCCGGTTTCCCCCCAGCACTATCACCGGTTGGTGGTGCGGACACCGGCGGGCAAGCGCATCGAGCACATCGCCGGCCCCTCCACCTACCAGTACCAGCTCGAGCACTTCGCCGCCGCCGTGCTGGACGGTGGCCCCGTCATCACCACCACGGCCGATGCCGTGGCCAACATGACCGTGGTCGACGCCGTCTACACCGCGGCCGGGCTCCCGGTGCGCGAGCCATCGACCTGATCGAACCAGAGACGGTGAACCAATCGCAGAGGTCTGCCACCCAGAACCGGCGGCCGTGGTGGCAACCTCCTCCGGGGGTGATGGACAACGCCGGTTGGGTGCTCATTCCCCTCCGCCTGTTCCTGGGCATCACCTTCACCTTCGCCGGACTCCAGAAGCTGGCCGATCCCCAGTTCTTCAACAACCACAGCCCCACCTCCATCCACGCCCAGCTGGTCGGGGCCGAGCGGGGTAGCCCCATCCACGGGTTGCTGAGCGGGCTGGTCCATATCGCCCCCGCGGTGGGACTGATCATCGCCGTCGGCGAGGTGGCCGTGGGCCTCGGGGTCCTGGTCGGGCTATGGACCCGTCTCGCCGCGCTGGGGGGGATGGCCATCTCCTTCGGACTGTTCCTCAGCGTGAGCTTCCATTCCTCGCCCTACTTCACCGGCTCCGACATCGTCTTCGTCTTCGCCTGGACACCGCTCCTCATTGCCGGGGCCGGTGGCGCGCCGGCCCTCGACACCTATCTGGGGCGCCGGCGCCCGGACGGCGGGGGTCCGGACGTGGACCGGCGGGCCTTCTTGTCGCGGGGAGCGGCGACCGGCATCCTGGCCGCTGCCGTCTTGGCCACCGGGGGCCTGGTGGCCTGGATCGGACGCCTGGCCGGGGGCACCAGCGCGGCGGCGGACAGCAATGGGGGCACGGGCACCATCGCCCCCACCCCCTCGTCCGCCCCGACCACGTCGGCCGCTGCGCCGACCTCGACCACCACCCCGAGCACCAGCGCCCCCACCACCACGGCCCCGACGCCGGCCGGCCACCGCCTGGGCCCGTCCGCCGACGTCCCCGTCGGGGGCGCAGCCCAGTTCACCGATCCGGCCAGCGGCGATCCCGGTCTCGTGCTGCAGCCGGCGGCGGGCAGCTTCGTGGCCTTCAGTGCCATCTGCCCCCATGCCGGGTGCACCGTGGCCTTTGCCCGGTCCAGTGACGTCATCGCCTGCCCCTGTCACGGGTCCGAGTTCAATGCCCGGACCGGTGCTGTCGAGCGGGGACCGGCCACCCAGGGCCTCACCCACATTCCCGTCACCGCCGCCGGCGGGAACCTCTACGTGGACGGATGACGGCACGAGGGGAGAATCTCTCACCACCACCGAGCGCACGGTACGATGAGCCCATGCCCCCCGGACGGACCGCTCCGGGGCCTGGCGGGCACAATGCGTGCCGAGCTCCGATCCTGACGAGGACGCCGTGAACGAACCCAATACCGGCGACACCGTGGTTGCCGAGACCAACGCCGGCGTCGATGGGACGGTCCTGGGAAGCACCGAGGGGACGGCCTGGCTGTCGGCCATCCCGTTCCTCCTCGTGCACCTGATTCCGTTCCTGGCCTTCTTCGTCACCATCACCTGGCAGGACTGGGTTCTCTGCGCCGTGCTCTACGTGGGGCGCATGTTCCTCATCACGGCCGGCTACCACCGGTACTTTGCCCATCGCAGCTACAAGATGGGTCGGGTCCCGCAGTTCCTCACCGCGTTGGGGGCGACGACCGCAGCCCAGAAGGGACCCCTGTGGTGGGCCGGCCACCACCGGATCCACCATCGCTTCACCGACACCGATCGGGACATCCATTCACCGAGGGACGGGTTCTGGTGGAGCCATGTCGGCTGGATCCTCTCGAACCGCTACAAGGACACCGACGAGAGCGCCATCCGCGACTTTGCCGCCTACCCCGAGCTCCGGCTGCTCGACCGGTTCCATTGGGTCGGCCCGTGGATCCTGGGCCTGGTGTGCCTGCTCATCGGGGGATGGGGTGGGCTGATCATCGGCTTCTTCCTGTCCACCGTCCTGTTGTGGCACGGAACCTTCATCGTCAACTCGTTGGCCCATGTCTTCGGCCGCCGCCGGTTCGCCACTCCGGACACCAGCAGGAATTCGCTCTTCATCGCGTTGGTCACCGGCGGCGAGGGCTGGCACAACAACCATCACTATCTGCCCGCTTCGGCCCGCCAGGGCCTGATGTGGTGGGAGATCGACACCACCTGGTACGTCCTGCGGGCTCTGGCCGCGCTGCACATCGTGTCGGACGTGAAGCGGCCACCCTCCCGGCTCCTCACCCAATCCCGCGTGGGCGACGGCGCCTTTGACATCGGCATGTTCCGGTCCTACTGGGAGCGGGCCGCCCGACTGGCCGGGTCGGCCACCAACGGTGTCGGTGCGCGCCGCGCCTCCTCGTCCGACGCCGGATCG
>DATMMO010000041.1:0-9530 GCA_035569695.1 Acidimicrobiales bacterium
CCACCGGGCGTCGTCAACGTCGTGACTGGACGTGGTCCAGTTGTCGGCGCGGCGTTGGCGGGCCATCCGGACGTGGACAAGATCTCGTTCACCGGCTCGACCTCGACCGGACAGGAGATCGTTCGGGCATCGGCCGGCAACATGAAGAGGTTGACGCTCGAGCTTGGCGGTAAATCGCCCAATGTTCTCTTCGACGATGCAGACCTGGAGTTAGCAATTGCGGGAGCTGCATCGGCCATATTTGTCAATGCCGGTCAGGTCTGCAGTGCTGGGTCTCGGTTGTACGTCCAACAATCCATCCACGACGAGGTCATAGACGGTATCAGCCGAATTGCCGCGGGCATCCGAGTCGGCAACGGCCTCGACCCGGCAGTCGAGATGGGCCCGCTCGTATCCAGTGGACAACGCGACCGGGTCGTCGGCTATTTGGAGCTTGGCCAGTCTGAGGGGGCGACGATGGTTACGGGTGGCGAGCTGGCCTCCGACCCGAACCTCGACGGAGGATATTTTGTTCGTCCAACGGTGTTCACCGATGTGAATGGTGGAATGCGGATATCGCGCGAGGAGATCTTCGGGCCGGTAGTTGTCGCTACCCCATTTGATGACATTGATCACGTCATCGCCCTTTCCAACGCGACACCCTTTGGTTTGGCGAGCGGAGTATGGACCCGCGATATTGGTCGTGCCCAGGCCATGGCCCGTGCGCTCCAGGCTGGAACCGTCTGGATCAACAGCTGGCAGGCGATGGACCCGGCTGTTCCTTTTGGCGGATGGAAGCTCAGCGGCTACGGGCGCGAATCAGGAACCGAACAGTTGGATGCATACCTCAATACCAAGACGATCTGGGTGAGGTCGTAGACCCAGCTCAGGATTTGAGGCGATGGCTGGGGACGGGGCGACTGTCCACCCCACCCTGGCGGCCTTCCGGTTTCGGTAGAAGAACGCTGGACTGCGATGGGCATAATTCGGTCCGACGTCGTGCTCTGACCTCGGAGTCGATGCGTCGGTCTCACGGCCTCTGCGCTCCCAGTCTGTAGGTAGAACCCGCCAAAGGAAGTGGACAGTTCGGTCCAACTGAGTGAACTACCGGGCGCCCGCTTGATGGCACGAGCAGAGTGGATTAAAATACGGCCACGAGACAAGATTAGGGAGATAGTCCGTGGCTGATGCGACCAAGCTCATGATTATTTCGAGTGATGGGCATGTCGGTGCTCTGATGGCTGATTATCGGCCTTACCTCGAGGAGAGGTATCACAGCGATTTCGACCGGTTTTTGGTCGATTGGAACGACCGAGGCTCTCGCAACTTCGATCGGCCCGCGCTGATGATGCGACTAGATCCGGAATCGGTCGATGAATGGTCCGAAAAGATGGTTGATACGCACCGAATTGATGGTTTTACGGATCCTCGCAGACGACTGAAGGAACTCGACAACGAAGGAATTGCTGCGGAAGTTCTGTTTCCGGATTTTGGACTTCCCTTTGAACTTTATTCAATGACTCTTGCGTCAGCAGTTGGCGCGAAGCAAAGGGACGAAGAATATAAGCAAGCAGGAATGCGGGCGTTCAATAGGTGGGTCGCTGATTTTGTGAGCGTCGCGTCTGATCGATTCACGGGGATGGCATACATCAGCTGGCAGCAAGATCCGGAGATCACCATTGCTGAAATAAGGCAAGCGCATGAGTCTGGTTTGAAAGGTATTGTATTGCCTCAATTCGACCTCGAAAAACCACTCTATCACCCAGACTTCGATCGAGTTTGGAGCTGCATCGAAGAGATCGGCTTGATCGTAAATTCCCATTCTGCGATGTCATCAACGTCGAATCGAGCCGTTTACACCCCAGGCGTCCCACACGCGGCTTGTACCGTTCGACTCCACCTGCCAGAGTCGCTGTTCTATACGCACAACATCCTTTCTCACTTGATCTGGGGTGGTGTTCTTGAGCGACACCCCTTGTTGAAAGTGGTGTTCACGGAACAGGGCTCCGGGTGGATAGCCCCGACGCTTCAATCAATGGATTACTCTTACGAGGGTAGTTACTTTCGTACTGATTATCGTGAGGTGATTCCCAACAAGCCCAGCGAATATTTCGCTCGGCAATGCTTTATTGGCTCCTCGATCTTCTCCCGCGCCGAGATCGCCGCTCGAAATTCGATCGGGCTCGACAAGATGATGCTCGGCATGGACTTTCCACATCACGAAGGTACGCTGATCGAGGGTACTGCCGCTTATCTTCAGGCGACGCTTGGCGCAGAAGGAGTGGTTCTCGAGGAGGCCCGCCAATTGCTGGGAGGGAACGCGGCGGAAGTCTTCGCTGTTGACCCGGAAGTGCTGCTTCCGGTCGTTGCGCGGATTGGTATCTCGGCTGAGGATGTGCTGATTCCGCCGAGCGGTGATCTCTTCCCACGTGGTGACGTCCACAAGCCCTTGTCGATGACCGCGTAGGAGCATGTCGTAGGGCCGACAACTTCGCGTTGGTCAGCACTGAAGAGGACTCCGGCCACCTGGTCACGATCATCGTGACTGCCGAGGCGGTGTCCGGTGGGCACGAACGCAGGACAGCCGCCCGTCCGAAGGACGGACGGTGACCTTGCGGGACTTTCCCGCTCGCGGTCTCGTGTCACTGGCGTGACACGAGACCTTATTTGATCCAGGCCCCGACGGACTCAAATGACGGGCCGCCGGACGCATGTGCGGTCCAATGAGTGCCAGCTTCCACCGGGTGTGCCCCTCGGGTCAATGCGCCCGTCGCAACGACATCACCCGTGTGAATCGCACGGGCGTGGGGGCTGATAAGCATGGCATGAACGGACTCAAGAGGACCCCCCAAAACGTCCTGACTTCCCCCAGTCGCTATCACTTCGCCATCACAGCGGAGCGTCAACTCTAAATCGCTGAGGGAGAAAAGCTGTCCAGAGGTAAGAGGACGACTTGCGCCGATCAGAAGACCCGCATGGCAGCCGAAATCCGCTACTAGATCTGGCGGAGTTAGTGCCCAATCTGGATAGTGACAGTCGACGATCTCAAAGCCCAGCGCGGCCCAGAGCACCGAGTCGGCGATCTGCTCGAGGTCGGCACCGGGTGGTACCGCCCTGTCGAAGCACAGCACAACCTCAATTTCGAGTTTCGCAGCAACTAGATGAGAGACGAAGACATCGCCGTCGAGATATATACCGTCATCGTAGACTGGCGCCCAGACGGGATGCTCCAAGTCGAGACGATCCCAAATGGCGCGGTTGGTGAGTCCTATTTTTTGCCCAACGACACGCCGGCCGGCCTGTGTACGAATGGCCTCGATTGCAGACGAGACCGCATATCCGTCGGATAGTGTGAACCCGTCGGTCCCTTTGGTGGGCGGGACGATTGTCGTACGCGAAGCGCGGGCGCGCAGCAGATCCTGCGCCAACGTCTGGATCTGTGATGACGGCACCATAACGGGCTCCCCTGGTTGCGATGGTCTAAGATTATCAACCGGGCGCCCGACGAGCGTATCCTAGCGTTGTCTCAACTGGATTGCTCGTTCCCGCTTTGTCGCGCATGAACACAACAGGCTTGGGCGGATGAGACAACTTCACATTTGTGAACCCTGGGGACGCAGCGAGACTCGTGCTACAAACAGATACTCGTTCCATGGAGGGGCGACCGGGCGCCCGGTTGACACCTAGCGCACGAAAAAGTAACGTAACCAGGTATGCGAGGCCGGCTATCTGCGCCAGTTGTATGTGCTGGAAATGCGGCAGTTCTGGGGGGCGGATGTTCCCAGTGACTGCGGACAACCTTGCCTGGCGGACAATGATCCGTTATGGCGACGGCTCGACCGACATTGACGCGCCGGCCTTCAGCTCGAGGCAGGTATACGAGCCCCGAACGTGTGATCGAGCACTGCGGACGGCTTTCTCGTGACGGTCGATTCCACCATCAAGTCGATATTGCCCGGCAGTGGGACCCTTGACTCGGTTGGCATGTCCGTACTGCAAGGGATAGACGATCGCTGGCCCCTGAGCGAGCGCGAAAGGCACTTGATCGAGCTCGTCAAGGGCATCGTTGTTGATCGAATCCAACCGAACGCGGAGAAATATGACCAATCAGCGGAATTCCCATCCGACAACCTGAATGCGCTGGCCAGAATCGGGTGTAATCGGTTGTTCATCCCGGAAGCCTACGGCGGAACCTCGGCGTCCTATCTCTGTTTGTTGCGCGTAGTCGAAGAGATAAGTCGGGGTTGTCCATCGACGGCGATTAGCTGGGCGACCACATATCATGCTGTAAGCCCTTTGATCAGATTCGGAACTCATGATCAGAAACAGCGCTATTTGCCGCAGGTAGCTGCGGGGGCCGTAGCGGCGTTGGCTATAACCGAGTCAGGAGGAGGATCGGACGTTGGGGCTGGAAGAACCACGATGCGCCCGGAAGGTCACGAAGTTGTAATTACTGGTGGAAAGTTGTTCATTACGAATGGTGACGTTGCAGATCTGATCGTCGTGTTTGGAAAATGGGCAGAAGTAACATCTGGCAGCCCACTTACTGCGGTCATTGTCGACCGTGACACTCCGGGCCTCGTGGTTGGTAAGCGAGAGTCGAAGCTCGGCCATCGGGCTTCCTCGACGGTGGAGCTGTCCTTCGACAATTTACGCGTACCGGATGCCAACATCATTAGTGGACCCGGAGAGGGCCACCGCCTACTGCTGAGCACGCTCAACAAGTCTCGACCGACGATCGCAGCGCAGGCGCTTGGGATCGCCAGAGCAGCTTTGGACTCTGCTGTCCGGTACACGAACGAGCGGAATCAGTCTGACAAACGGATTCTTGAGCTTCAAGGGATCCAATTTAAGATCGCCGACCTTGCAGCCCGTCTAGTTATGTGCCGCACAATGCTGAGTCATGTCGGCGGTCTGGTCGAGGAGGGTGCCGCCGAGGACGGTATTGAGGCCTCTATGCTGAAAGTAGCGGCCACCGATCTGGCGGTCGAGAGCGCGACTACGGCGGTACAGCTCATGGGCGGCGAGGGGTACCTCTCCGGATGCGGAGCAGAGCGCCTTTTCCGGGACGCAAAGGTGACTCAGATCTGGGAGGGGGCTAACGAGCTCCATCGGGGCAGAATTGGACGCTCGTTCCTCGCACGAAAGGCTCCAGTGGCTGGATGACGGGCGATTGGAACCCAGCATTAGAGCCATCGACTATCCGGCCGAGCGATCCGGAAGGTCTCTGGGTGTCGGACGGTGAAGTTAGGGACTCAATACTGTGAGGAACAACATCGCTATTGTCGGGGCCGGACTGGTGGGCGCCAGGCTCGCTGAGGAGCTTCGCGCCATCGGGCATGAGGGGCGTCTAGTCCTTGTGGGGGCCGAAAGTCATGCCCCCTACGACCGGCCGCCGTTGTCTAAAGAGATGCTGGCTGGAAGGGATCTTGCGCCCGGAATCTCGCTGCTTGACGCAGAAAAGCTTCAGACGTTGGGTGTTGAGTGGCATCCCGGCGTGGCGGCGACCGCCTTGGATACGTCACGACGTGTCGTAGAACTGGCTGACAAATCGAGCATCTCGTTTGACCGGCTAGCAATTGCAACAGGTGCGAGCCCCCTATACCTGCCTGACACTGAACATCTGAGAAGTGTGCACGTGCTGCGCACTTTGGATGACTGCCTGAGGTTGCGAAAGAGCCTTCACCATGCAGCGCATGTCACGGTAGTCGGAGGAGGGGTGCTCGGGTGTGAAATAGCAGCGACCATCAGTGGTGAAGCCCACCACGTGACGCTCGTCGAGGCTGGTGATTCGCTACTCGGACGAGTAGTTCCCCAGGGCGAATTCAGCAACCTGATCCAGCGAATCCATGAATCGAGCGGCGTGCAGGTGATGCTTGGACGCTCGGTCGACCGAATTGATGGTTCGGAGAGCGCGCAAGAGGTCGTGCTTTCCGATGGGTCGACCATTGCTACCAACCTGATTGTTATGGCCATTGGGGTGCGTCCATCGACGGATTGGCTGGCTGGTTCGGATCTGGAGTTAGATGATGGTGTCCTATGCGATGAGCACCTGGAGACCAATGTGTCCGGCATATTCGCGGCCGGAGATATTGCACGGCTGCGCAAGAAGGGCAGCTGCGCGACCGTACGCTATGAACATTGGACAGCAGCGGTTCAGCACGCACAGATCGTGGCTCATAACTTGATAGCCGATGACACCGGACTACAGGTGAGTGAGGATGAGTCTTATGTTTGGAGCGACCAATTTGGTCGACGGCTACAGATTCTCGGCCGCGTCGAGTCGGGTCGCCAAGACGAGGTAGTCGAGCACATTGCTATGCGGGATGATGTCCACAACCGAATGCTCGCACTCTATGCAGATCCGGGAGGAGCGGTGCTCGGCATCACCGCAATTGGAGCAGCGAAGGCATTCAACGCGCTGCGGGAGATGTTCAGATCACCGCTAAGTCTGCGAGATGCCATAGCTCGGATATCCTGATCGCATCGTTCCAATCTCACGGCCGCATTGATTGTCCAACGGGCCAGACCACGAGGGGCGAAGACACTCCGGCGCTCGCGTTCCGAGATGCTCGCCCATCAACAGACCGGGGCCTCGAATGGGCCGACCGAAGCCGTCAACTTGACGATCAAGGCTGTGAAGCGTCGCTGTCGTGGCTTCCGCAACTTCTCGAACTACCGACTGCGCCTGCTAGTTGCCAGCGTCACGTGGCACACTCATCAGACCACGAGAATCCGCGGTTCACATCCCAGGGTGATCGCGCAGGGCCAGTTTGAGAGGGGTTCGGCCCGGCCCCGGTGAGTTCGCCTGCGGTAGCAGTCCCCGCCGATGTTGAACACGCCTGAACGATGCAGCAGACGGTCGAGCATGGCGGCAGCGACTATCGGATCGTCGAAAATCATCCCACACGACTCGATGCCGAGGTTCGTGGTCAGTACGGTCGAGTTCTTCAGTTGGCGCTGCGGTGACCTGGAACAAAGGGGCAGCGGCCTCATTGGGCAGGGGGGATGTAGCCCACTTCGTCGATGAACAAGTGCCGCGGTCTGGCGAAAACTACATGGTGGTCGCCCACCGACCTTCGAGGTTCGGCCGGTGACATCGGGCCACGATCGAATCCTTCCGTTACCCGACCACAACCTACCGGGCGCTCAGTTGACTATGACGGCGGACTCTTCTACCATTCGAACGAAGATTGAAGAACACCGCGTAGTAGCGGAATCTCAGGTCACTGCGGGCGCGTCCCGCAGGAGGGAGGCATGGATGGGTGACGTGTTGCAGCTGGGGATCCGAGTACAGGACACACCGCTACCGCCGATCGCGATGCACACGACATACGTGCTGGCCGGCCCGCTCAGCATCGGCGTCGAATACCGAGTGCTGACTGATCAGCTCATTGACGACGCCAAAGGGGTCGAGTCTGATCGGCTGAAGGGATTTGCTTCCCAGGGCTCGACATTGCACGTGTGTGACGCGGCCGACGGTACAGAGTATCTACGGTTTGACTGTTTCGACGGCGATCCTCACTACCACTACATAACGCCGGGCGAAGCTCAACTGATAGTCGTCTACGACCGGGCCTCCTGTGGCGATATGTGGACGTGGGCGCTCGGATGCCTGCGCGACCGCCTGCCGGAAATGCTGCGTCAGGCTGGGGCAACATCGTTGGCAGAGCGGGTCGAGCCCGACGCAGTGCTCGCGGCCATTCCCGAAATTGAGCGCCTCGCTGCGACGGGCCACGCGGCCGGCCCCGTATCGCTCGGCGCTGATAGCGCAGAGAGCTGAGATGGCGGAGATCGCCATCATCGGCTCCGTCGCCGAAGGGCTCAGAACCCGGACGCATAGACAGCAAGCGTCTCGAAATGGAGAGAACCCCTCGCACACATCGACTTGATCGACCCACGGGGTGGCTCGAGAGAGCGGGGAAAGCCTTACAAGACCTAATCGAATCGGCACCATCGGCCGTTATATTGGAGCAAAATCGTGACAGCAACTAGTACCACAGGGCGCAAGTCTGGTGGCTTCGACAGCGACAACCATCGAATTGCGAGGGACCGGGGAACGGTCACGTTTATACCTGAGCCGGAACCAGAGGATATCTTCTGTCCGATCGTCTCCGTCGACGACCACGCCCTTGAGCCTCTTGACGTCTTCGCTGAGCGCGTTCCGACGAACTTGCGAGACAGGGTCCCGCAGGTCGAGTTCGACGACGAGGGTGTTCCGTGGTGGGTGGCAGACGGGACCCGTGTACCAGTCATCATCGGTAACGGCGCAGCTGGCCGAGTCATGTCCGAATGGGGCGGTACGGTCCCAACGAAATACGACGAGTTCCGATCGGGTGTGGTGGATGCCCGCGCTCGACTTGGCGATATGGACATGTGTGGGGTTTGGGCATCGCTATGCTTCGGATCATTAGTCTGGGGATTTGCCGGGTCACGATTCTCTGCGATGTCCGATCAGGAGGCTGGCCTGGCGGCGATGCGGGCCTACAACGACTGGATGATCGAAGACTGGTGCGGATCGGCACCCGACCGCTACATCCCCTGTCAATACGCCTGGCTTTCAGATCCCGAAGTCGCGGCAAAAGACATCCGTCGCAACGCAGAGCGTGGCTTCAGAGCCGTTAGCTTTTCAGAGAACCCCGAGGCGCTGGGATACCCCAATACATACAGCGACTACTGGGACCCGTTTTTCCAAGCCTGCGAGGAGACCGAAACTGTCGTCAACCTACACGTGGGCTCCTCCGGGATCGCACAGACCCCGTCGACGTCCTCCGCGTTGGAGGTATGGGTTGCTCTCTTTCCCGTGAGTTCAATCACGGCGGTCGTGGACTGGATCTATTCCCGAGTGCCTCTGCGGTATCCGAACATCAAGATCGCGCTGTCAGAGGGTGGGGCGTCGTGGGTGCCGATGGTCCAGGAGCGCCTTCGGCGTGCCTATCGTCAGCGTGCCGCTTCCCAAGTCTGGAGAGACTCCGATCCCGATCCTGTTGAGGTCATGCGTCGCAACTTCTTCTACTGCTCGATCGAGGATCCGGTCGCGATGCAGCACGTCGAGCAGATCGGCGAGGACAACCTCATGATGGAGACGGATTATCCGCACCAGGACACGACGTGGCCGACGGTACAAGCGATGGTGCGAGAGATTATGGGCGAGCTCGAACCGCGCATCGTCAGGAAGGTCTGCTACGAGAATGCATGCACCCTGTACCGTCATCCCGAGCCACCCGCTCATGTGCTCGCCGCATCTCAGATTGGCGCGTTGACTTGAACACATTGACCCAGGATCGCTTTGATGTTGACGAGGCGACTCCCTTCGACGCATACACCGCGCGCTTCCGATCGGCATCGGGGCCGACCCTCTGTGTGGGCGAGCCGAACTAGCGGTACTTGCTCGAGTCCTCTACCGCGAGGGTTACACGACCATACGCTTGGCCACATCACCGCACGGCGATTGGGTCGACGCTGCTCGGGAATTGCTCGGACATTTCAGCATCCTGAGATGTTGACCCACCGAGCCCAACCGTCTGTGGGGTGATGGACGTCAGCGGACA
>DATMMO010000042.1:0-5454 GCA_035569695.1 Acidimicrobiales bacterium
CGTCACCCTCGCCGCCTATGTGGTCGGACCGAACATGAAGCGCATCGAGAAATTCCTCGGGCGCCCGGCGTCATGGACGTCGTCGGTGGCAAAGCGGCTGAGGGGCCAAGGCGTCTGGCGGGGAGGGCGCATCCTGACCGAAACCGGGGAGATGCCAGACAGCATCGAACTGGCGATGCAAGTAGCCGTCGCAGCGGGCTACGTCGATCTGGTCGACGAGGGAGGCAGGGGTGACTGAGCTACATGCGGACCCCCGAGAGGGTCCCGGTCTGTCTGAGGTGCTCGCCGGGATGGAGTACCGAGACGTGCTCGCGAAGCGGATCGAGAAGTGGGCATCGACCGAGGACTGGCACGTCTACGACTACGTGGACCGCCTGGTGGCCGACCTCGACGCCGCCGGGTATCAGATCGTCCAGCGTCGGGAGGAGTTCGTCGAGAAGCCCCGTGGAGCGGTGCTGCTGCTCGCCATCCACATCCCCGACGAGGACGCCGAGCACAACGACCCCGACGAGGCTGCGGACAGTGTCGTCGCCGCTCTCAACGGGGCGCGGTTCAAGGGTCTGAGCAGGGCCGAGCAGGCGTCGGTGAACCTCTGGCCCGATCCGCAATGGATGACGGCGCAGACGCTGAAAGTGCTCGACCGAGCGAGGCATATCGAGTCGGCCAGTGGCGACGAGGGAGGCAAGAGTGAGTAGTACGAAGATGCGCGCCCCATTCCGCTATTGGGGCTCCAAAGTGAGGATGGCCCCGTGGATCATCGAGCGGCTGCCCGACCACAACCACTTCGTCGAGGCGTGCGCCGGTTCTGCTGCCGTCATGGCGATCAAGCCGCCCGTCGATGCCGAGACGCTGAATGACACCTACGGGGAGGTCGTCAACTTCTTCCGGGTGCTTCGTGACCCGGTCACCGCCGCTGATCTGATCGACAAGGTGGCGTTCACGCCTTATTCGTTGGCCGAGTTCATTGCCGCCGGTGAGATCATCGAGGGTGACTACGCCGATCCTGTCGTCAGGGCGTGGGCGTTCTTCATTCGGATGCAGATGGCCGTCGTCCCCGGTCGCACCGGATGGAGCTACGGCGTCGGTGGGGCATCGACTAAGAAAGCCAACAAGCCGGGACGCTGGTCAACGATGCCCGAGCTACTCAAACTCGCCTCGGCCCGCTTCGATCGCGTGCAAGTGACCGACTGGGACATTCTCGACCTGATCGAACGCCTCGACGCTCCCGGCGTCCTACTCCTGGTTGACCCGCCGTACCTCGACGAGTCGCGGCCCAAGTCGCTTGGCACGTCCTCGGCCTACGTCAAAGACGCCTTCGACCACGACGCCTTCATCAAGGCCATGCACGCCGCCAAGCACGCCAGCTTCGCCATCACCCACTACCCGCACCCGCTGTATGACGGTGCCGGACTGACTGTGGCCGGGGATTATTCCAGCCATCGCAACATCCCCAACGGTGATGGGCGCGACGTGAAGGCCGAGCGGCTGTACCTACTGGACCGCAGCACGTCAGCTCTGAGGCTGGCGGTATGAGCGGCGACGAGGGCGACGAGTCAACGAAGGGAGAGTCTGATGGGTAGCCCGCCCGAGTGGCTGTTCGTAGGGGCGAAGGTGGTGGAGTTCACACCGGTTCAGCACGGCGGCGACACCGCCCACATCGTCGAGACAACGATCAAGTCCATCGGCAAGCGAGACGTGGTGCTCGACAACGGCGAGCGGTACAACGTCGACCGTCTGCGTAAGCAGCGAGGGACGTGGGACCCGAGCACCAACCTGTTGTCCGCTGACGATCCTCAGATCGCTGTGGCTAGGCGAGCGAACGTGAGATCGAGCAGGCTGAACAAGACCCACACCGCCTGGGAAGCGTTCCGCCGCACCCCGAATGAGGAGCAGGCGGCAGCGTTGATCTCCACAGTCAAGCGATATGTGGCCTCGTTGGAGCCCGGACCCGAGAGGAGCGAGGGTGAGTAGGACGACAATGCCCATGTCGGTGCGGTTCGAGGACGAACAACTGCACCAGATCAAGACCATCGTGGAACGGGACGGCATCACCTTCTCCGAGTTCCTGCGCCGCGCCGTTGACCGTGCCCTGCACCCGGACCCCCCAATGAGCCGACAGGACGCCGATCCGATGCTCGGCGTGTTCGCCTTCGGAGACTTCGACCATCCTCGGTACAGGGCCACCAACAACCGTGGTGGTGGCGACGCCAGCGTCTGGTGCTGCCCCATGAACGGAGGCCACTGGACCCCTGATGCGGCGGCGGAGCACCTCGCTATGAGGATGGCTGCCGCTTGGCACCCCGGACCCGGCGGCGAGAGAGGCAAGGGTGAGTAGCTGCATCGGCTACATCGTTCTGACCGGCCAGCCCGACGGATCGTGGAGTGACGACTGGGATGGCGAGGTCCATCCCGACCGGGCTGCTGGCGATTTGGCGCTGATGGCAGCCTGGGACGCTCTCGGTGCTGACGGCGCCCGCCTCGTCGCCTGCTACCCGGTCGAGGCCAGCGGGAGCGAACGACTCGCACCCGCCGACCTCGGGACTCGGTTCGCCCCTGATCGTAGCCCCCACGTCCCAGAGTAATGCTGATCTCCCCCGCCGAACCTTCTTCCATCCGCGCTCTCGGCACCGTCTCCTCCCGCTGCGAGGAACGAGGCGTCGACATTCTCCTCCCCGCGTACAACCTCGGCCCGGTCGGCGTGCAACGGAAGGAGATCTCGGACCTCCTGGCCTCGGTCTATGACGGCCGGCTCTCGCGGGAGATCGCGCAGATGGCCCAGTTGCGAGTGAAGGTCCTACTCATCGAAGGGAGGATCCGATGGACGACGGACGGGTTTCTCCTCTCCTCGAATCGGTCCTGGACGAGATCCCAACATGACGGGCTGATCTGGAGCGCGCAGCTCCAGGGTGTGTGGATAGCTTCATCCTCTGATCTGGATGACACCATCCAATGGCTGCAACGGTTCTCGCGTTGGTGCCTGAAGCGGACCCACACAGGCCTGCTCGGAAGGGTCGGGCCTAAGGCTGGGGAATGGGGACAGGTCGGGAGCCAGGAGTGGGCCATGCATCTTCTCCAGGGCTTCAACGCTCTCGGGCCGGAACGAGCTGAGCGGATCTACGAGCATTTCGGGACGGTGCCGTTGGCGTGGACGGTGACGGAGAAGGATCTGTGCGAGGTGGAGTCGATCGGGCCGAAGACCGCGCAGAAGCTGATCGAGGCATTGGGCAATGGAAAGAGCTGAGGTCCGCGCTCAGATCCTCACCTGCCAACGATGCCCTCTCCATCTTCTCGGCAATGGCCCCGTCCCGTTCCGCGGCAACCCCCATGCCGAGCTGCTGGTCGTCGGGGAGGCACCTGGAAGATGGGAGGACCGGCAGAGGAAACCGTTCGTCGGACCATCGGGGAGTCTGTTGGGCCGGTACCTTTCCCAGGCCGGTTTCGAGAATGTGGCCTACGCGAACACCGTCTCCTGCTGGCCGAACCGCGCCCAGGGCACCCCGACGTGGCCGGAGGTGGACGCGTGCGCGAAGAACCTCGACGACCAGATCGAGTACCTGAAGCCTGAGAGGATCCTGCTGGTCGGGCTTACCGCGGTCGGGGCCTTCTACCCGAACCTGAGACTGGAACAGGTGCGCGGGAGATGGTTCACGATCAAGGGCATCCCGACATTGACGACGTACCACCCGGCTGCGGTACTACGGGATCCGGGATTGGGCGTGATGATGGCCGAGGACATCCGGAAGGCGTTGATCGGCCCGACACTGACCGCGCGGGATGAGCGGGACTACTCCTGCGTGAAGTGTGAGAGACCCGCGGAGGTGTGGGTGAGTGAAGGGAGGGACGTGACGAGAGGGAGCGGACTGGGGATCGGGTGGTGTATCAGGGATCTGAGAGGGTACCGGCGGAAGTGGAGAGGGGCAGGTGGAGGGGCCGTGCAGATGAGAATGGAGTACTCGGATGGATGAAGGATGGAGGATGGAGGCTGCATGCCGGGGGATGGATACGAACATGTTCTTCCCGGCCGGGCATAGGAATGTCCGTGGGGTGGCCCAGGCGAAGCTGGTCTGCGCGGAGTGCCCGGTGAGAGAACAGTGCTTGGAGTTCGCGAAGACCTCGTTGAGCGGATGGGAACGGCAAGGGGTGTGGGGCGGAGTCGCGATCGGGTACGAGTTCCGGAAGAAGAAATTGAGGACGTACTAGATGATCTTCTGCCCGGTCTGCATCTCCCACGCCCATATCTTCTGCACCGCCTGCTCGAACTCCGATGTCGGCACGATCGTCTGACCGTTCAGGTACGGCCGGATCTTCGCGGGCACCGGGATGTTGTCGTAGATGCCGAGGGAGGAGAGATCCTGGTTCTTCAGCGCGGCCGACACCGCCTGATTGGCCACTAACAGTTGGTCTTTCGCGTGCGTGGCCTTCGACAGATACGGGGTGTAGGTCTGCGGGACGAACGGCATGTTCAGGATGGAGAACACCTGCCGGCGGAAGGCATTCGGGTCGGCGGCTCGCAGGCTTCTGGCCTGCTGGCTGAGGCCGAGGTAGTGGTCGAGAAGGGAGAGCTGCGGAACGATCTGCTCCGCGGCGGCGAGAGGGGACGCGCCTTTGACCGTGCCGACAAGGCTGCCGGTGTTCGGGTCGATGGTGAGGCCGGGGAACGGGTCGGGCGCGCCGGAGAGCGTGTTCACCCCGGCCGCGGTCATGGCGAAACGGAGCGCCGGGTTCAGGCCCCCGAGGATCCCGGCGAGGGTAAAGGAGGAGGCCGTGTTGCGGAACGGGTTGAAGGCGCGGAGTTGCACCCCCCACTGGTCGCCTTGGCTGTTCGGCTTCCCGAGGTTGAACAGCATCGCCATCGTGTTCGGGATGCCCTTCGACTGGTTGTACTGGGCTTCCTGCTCACCGAGGTTGGCGAGGATGGACGCGCGGATCGGATGGTCGATCGGGTACTGCATCACGTACGACAACGACCAGCGCGTATAGCTGTAGAACGGAAGCAGGTTCTTCGCCACGTACTGCTCAATCGGGGTCATCCCGCCGATGTCGACGAACAGCCGGTTCGCGTAGGCGACGCCGCGGGCGGAGGCCATCTCCGGGGCGAGACCCTCACGGAGACCACGGGCATCCTCGGACAGGTACGCGACGGAGCGGTACATGTTCGCCCCGAGCTCGGACAGCTTCCGCGAGAACTCCAGGACTTGGCCGGCGGCTTCAGAGGATTCGTGGACGAGCCCGCCCATGGTCAACCCGTGCGCGTAGTCCATGAGATCCTCGGCGGAGGTGGTGTCCAAGGACCGGTTGAGAAGGCCGATGGTCGCGCGGGTGGACTCCGGGAGGGAGTCGAGCTTCGTGACATCCCCGTAGGTCATGGCCTTCGCGATGTGCCAGGAGTCGATGAGTTGGCCGGGGTTGAACTCTTCTTTCCCACCGGAGAGCATCAACGGGAGCATTGACCCG
>DATMMO010000043.1:0-2257 GCA_035569695.1 Acidimicrobiales bacterium
GAAGATCGAGTCGACGCCCTGGATGATGGGCAGGATCCGCTCGAGTCCGGCGCCCGTATCGATGCTCGGTCGGGGCAGCTTCTCGGTGGTCCCGTCGGGTAGCTGGTTCAGCTGCATGAATACCAGGTTCCACAGCTCGACGAAGCGCTCCTCGCCGCCCAGGGCCGGCCCTCCCGGCGCCCCGTAGCGCTCCCCTTTGTCGAAGTAGATCTCCGAGCTCGGGCCGCAGGGTCCCGTGTCGCCCATCCGCCAGAAGTTGTCCTCCCCGAGTCGCTGGATGCGATCGTGGGGTACGCCAACGACGTCGGCCCAGATCTGCTCGGCTTCGTCGTCGCTCTCGTAGACGGTCACCCACAGGCGGTCGCCGTCCATACCCAGGACGTCGGTGACCAATTCCCAGGCGAACGGGATGGCCTCCGCTTTGAAGTAGTCGCCGAAGCTGAAGTTACCCAGCATCTCGAAGAAGGTGCAGTGGCGCTGGGTGGTGCCGACAATGTCGATGTCGAGCGTGCGGAAGCACTTCTGCACCGAGGTGGCACGAGACCAGGGAGCGGGCTCGTCGCCGACGAAGAACGGCTTGAAGGGCACCATGCCGGCGATGGTGAACAGCACGGACGGATCGTGGGGTATAAGGCTGGCCGAGGCCACCGCAGTGTGACCGCGCTCGGTGAAGAACCTGGTGAATGAATTGCGAAGCTGGTTAGCGTCGATGGCCGAGCCGGAGGTCACGACCCCAAAGCTTAGTTGCCCAGGTGGGAGGGCGATTTCGCTCGGCGGGTCGTCATGCGTCGCCGTGCGGCACTCGCGGCCCGTTTCGGGGTCGTCTGCCCTGACGTGACATTCGCATCCTTCGCCGACCCTGTGACACGCGATGTCTTCCTGGGGCTCGCGGGTTTACTGGGCTTGCCGCGTTTGCTGGGCTTGCCGGGTTCGGTGGGGCCGGCCCCGCCGGCGACGGTCGTTCCATCGGCTGCCAGAGCGACGCCCCGCTCGGCCAGATTCGACCACAGCTCCTCTTCGCGGCGGTACATCTCATCGCGACCCTCGGAGTATGCGTCTCGGACCCGGTCACCGGCTGACTCAGCTACATGGCGGGCCGTTCGTCCTACCTCGGCGACCAACGCGTCTGGAGCCAGCCGTGCTGCCGTCTGTTCGATGGTCCGGCGCACTCGGCGTTCAGCCCACAGGGTCGAGCCCGCTCCCAGGGCGACTCCCGCGGTTAACCAAAAGGTCCTCTTGGGAATCACCGTTCAGCTCCGGCCGTTGCCATTGCGGCTCTGGTCGGATCCGGTGCGAAGGCGGCGCATGCCTCCAGCAGCACCGGCCCGCACGGCCAACACTTTCACCACGGGGTTGGCAAAGGCCCGATAGGCGAGGCGAGAGGCCGAGTCGACCGTAGCGCTGACCGATTCGGTCGACTCGAGGACCGCCCCGACCCGCTCCATTTCGGTAGCAGCCTGGTCGACCACCCGGTGCGCTTCGACGACCAGGGGCATGGTCTGGACTCGCAGGTCCTCGGCTACGGCTTCGAGGCGGCGAACCTGACGCCGAAGGGCAGTCACGGTGAAGAGCAGACCCACTACGGCCAGGACACAGGCGCCGGCAGCAACGAGTACCGCGATCTCACCAGCAGACATGACTGGGCCAGCTTAGAGGGTCCACCCCGTAGGGCTGGTGGACGCTGGGCCCATTAGTGCCGCAGGACGAGATCCGTGCAGTGCAGGCCGTCTCGGCAGGTCGGCTCGGTGCTGATCTGGGCGCGGTGGGCGCACCGGCACCGCGGTAGCGATCCGGCCCGGCGGCGGCCGCAAGCGGCCTTGCCGGCTCATTCCAGTTTGAACAGCCGATCGTCGTCGCCAGTATCTGATTCGTCGAGGTGCTGTGGCGGTGGCTTCTCGGGTGGGAGCCACTGCCAGTCGCCCGGGCCGCCCTCGAGCCGAAAGCCGCGGTGATGGCGCAGGTGGTGGTGATGGCGGCACAACCGGGCCAGGTTCCACAGGGCCGTCTCGCCGTTCTCGACCACCGGGATGATGCGATGGTCGATCTCGAGGCCGTTACGGACATCACAGCCGGGGACGACACAGGTCTGGTCCCGCTCGATCACGGCTCGTCGCAGGGGGGCCTTGATGGTGCGGCCCAGGTTGGTGATCGAGGCGATGTCGGCCCCCTTGGTGATGACCAGGTGCATGATGGCATCGCCCAACACCTCACGGGCCGTCTCGATGGGCACAGGGCCCACGCCCGGAATCTCGCAGGT
>DATMMO010000044.1:0-9227 GCA_035569695.1 Acidimicrobiales bacterium
CGGTTTAGGAAACCGACGCTCTATCCCCTGAGCTACGTGGGCTGAACTGGTGGAGCACCGATCTTGGCAGGTCCGCGGAGGATGCTCCTGTCTTCTTCACACATCAGGGCCGGAGCGATCGGTCGCCCGGGAACGTGGACGCACGCGATAACGGGCGCAACGACCAGGTCCCGACGGGGCACTGCACCGGAAGGTCAGCTACGACCGCGCCCGTTCAACGCTGCGGCCAGGTCCTGGGCCAGGACGTCAGCGGCCTCGTCACCGTCCCGAAGGCCCAATCGGATGCCGATGACGTCCCTGGTCCGCTCGACCCCGAGCACGACCACAGCCCTCGCCTTGTCCCCCACCACCCCGATCGTGCCCGCCACCGGCGACGAACGCCGGACCTGGCCGGCAAGCCTGGCTATCTGCACATAGCGTTCTCGCCCGGCCCGAGCACCCAGGGTGTACCCGATGCCAAAGGCGACAACCGTCCCGATTCGAAGCTTCACGCCTACCATTCTGCCTGGCGCCGGACCTGCGTGCCTCTTCGGTCGCCGGGCCTTTCGGGGGCCCGATCGCCAACGACTACAGTCCTCTGTCGCGTCAGTTGGGAAATATACCGACATGACGCCCCTTCCGGGGTAGCTCAATCGGCAGAGCAAGCGGCTGTTAACCGCTAGGTTGTGAGTTCGAGTCTCACCCCCGGAGCAACCAGCTGTCCGGGTGGCGGGAGGCGGATCCAGCGCCCCTGTTTCAGACCTCGTCCAGGTAGTCCCGGAGGAGCTGAGCGGAGTCCGGCCGCCGCAGCTTGGCCAGCGTCTTGGCCTCGATCTGACGGATTCGCTCGCGGGTCACACCGAACGCCTTTCCCACCTCTTCGAGCGTGCGGACCTTGCCGTCGTCCAGCCCGAATCGGAGCCGGACCACGTCCTGTTCCCGCGGAGCCAGGTGGCCGAGCGCCTCGCGCACCGCCTCATCGAGCATGATCCGGGTGGCGGCGTCGTCGGGGACCACCGCGCCGCGATCCTCGATGAGGTCGGACAGGCTGAAGTCGTCCTCGTCGCCCATGGGTTGCTCGAGCGACACGGTGTCCTGGTTGATCTGCTGGATCTCCCGCACCCGCTCGACGGTGAAATCGACCTGCTGGGCCAGCTCCCCTGCGGTGGGCTCCCGGCCCAGTTCCTGCAGGAGCTGGCGCTGGGCCCACACCACCTTGTTGATCGTCTCCACCATGTGCACCGGGATCCGGATGGTCCGGGCCTGATCGGCGATGGCCCTGGTGATGGCCTGGCGGATCCACCACGTGGCATAGGTGGAGAATTTGAATCCCTTGGTGTGATCGAACTTCTCGACGGCCCGCATCAATCCGAGGTTGCCCTCTTGGATCAGGTCCAGGAACGCCATCCCTCGATTGCGATACCGCTTGGCGATGGAGACCACCAACCGGAGATTGGCCTCGATCAGCGCCTCCTTGGCCGCCTGTCCCCGTCGAACCAGGGCTCTGTCGCTGACCTGGGTGCGATCGCCGTCGATCTCGGATCCGGCCTCGGCCCACTCGAGCCGCTCGGCTGCCTCGGTCCCGGCCAGGATGCGCTGAGCCAGCTCCACTTCCAGAGCGGCATCGAGGAGCCGAACCTTCCCGATCTCCTTGAGGTAGGTATGCACCGGGTCCGCACCCGGTCCGGCGAAGCGGTCACCGCCGACGTACCCGTTGTCGACAGGAACGCCATCGGTCGATGACCGGTTCGCGGCCCGTTCCTTGGATCGCGCCGCGCTCGTCTTTCGAGCCGGTGGAGATGCCGGCGCTGTCCGGCCGGCGGCCGCCTTGACGTCATCGGGTAATCCAACCGCGTTGGCCGGGGAGGTGCCGTTCTCCCGGCCGGTACCGGTCACCGGGGCGGTGCCGTTCTTGGTGGAACTGCCGGCGCTCCCGCCCTCGTCGAGCACGGCGGTCGTCGGTGGGATCGAGGTCAGGTCTTCGGTATCCCCGGGGGCGTCGACGAATTCGATCCCTTCGGCCCGGACCCGCAGCACCACCTCAATGATCAAGTCCGGGCTCAGCTCCACCGAGCGCAAGACGGACATGAGATCGTCCTGCTCGAGGAAACCCTTCGCCCTCCCCAGTTGGAGAAGGATCTCGAACTCCCGCGCGTAGAGCACGGCGTCCACGGGTGAAGGACGGCTCGCCGGCGCAGTCTGCCCGGTCGCACGATGGTCGTCGATGATGTGGTCCGTCATAACCTGTACCGACGGCCGAACGATACGCCCAGCGGTCACGTGCCTCCGCCCGTCTGACTCATATGCTCCTCCCAACAAGCCAGGCTACCAACCGATCCGACGCCTCACCTATGGTGCCCGTGACCTCCATCTGCTCGATGATCGGCCGGATCTCCACCAGTTCCGATCCGGCCTCGGGCGAGGTCCGCGCCTCCCGCTCCAGCACGGCCAGTTCCCGGCGAGCGGCCAGCCGGATCAGCGTGTAGAGGGCGTCGTCGGGCTCACCGATCGGTTCCTCCACGACCAGGCGGGCCAGAAGGTCTCTCACCGGTGGGGGCGCCTCGGCGATGGCCACCCGCAGGTCGTCGGCCTCCAACAGAACGAGGAAGGCACTGCGCTGGAGGTCGTCGCCGAATAGCACCGGCTCCAGCCGGTGGGCCACGTCCTCGGGTCGGTGGATGGCAAAACGGAGGACCTCGAGCCCCGGTCCGAACGACGGCGCCCGGGTTCGTTCCCACCCGACGCCGTCGTCCGGCGGTGGACCGTCCTCGTCGTCGAGCTCCCCTCGATCCCAGGGGTCGTCGGGATCACGGACCCACGGGGGCGCGTCGTCGGAAGCTGAGCGGTTCGGTGTGCTGCCCCGTTTGGCCACCGGTTCCTTCGGCCCTTCTCGACGGAGCCGCTCCAGCCGGTCCCGCAACGACGTCGGCTCGAGCCGGCACCGCTCCGCCACCTGCATGACGTACTGGTCCCTCACCAGGTCATCGGGGTGCTCGGCCACGGCCGACAGGGCGGCATCGGCCGCCTTGGCCCTGCCCTCGGGCGTCGACAGGTCGGCCGCCGACAGCACCCGCTCCACCCGGAACTGGAGAAAGGGCTTCGCCCCCTCGATCGCGGCTCGGAGGGCATCGGGATCCGATCGGGACAGCTCGCCGGGGTCCGCTCCGGCGGGGAGGTCGGCCACGGCCACATCGATCTCGTGGCGGCGCTCCCATTCGTAGAAGCGCCCCGCCGCCGCCTGGCCGGCCCCGTCGGCGTCGTAGGCCAGCACCACCCGCTTGGCGAAGTTCCGGAGCACACCGAAGTGCTCGTCGGCCATGGCCGTGCCGCAGGTGGCCACCGCCCGCTCCACTCCGGCCTCGAAGAACCCGATGACGTCGGTGTAGCCCTCGCACACCACGACCTCGTCGCTCTTGATGATGTCGGCCTTGGCCCAGTTGAGCCCGTAGAGCACCTTGCGCTTGGAGTAGATGACCGACTCCTGCGAGTTCTTGTACTTGGCCGGGTCGCTGCTCCCGGGCAGGACCCGACCGCCCAGGGCCACCGGTCGGCCCGAGGAATCGCAGATGGGGAACAGCACCCGCCCCCGGAACGCGTCCTGGAGCCGGCCCCTGCGGTTCACGAACCCGAGCCCAGCCCCCACCGCCACCTCCTCGGTCAGCTTGAGCGCCCGGCACAATGCATCCCAGTCGTCGGGCGCCCACCCCAGGCTGAACCGGCGAACCACCGACCCGTCATAGCCGCGGGATCGCAGGTAGTCGCGGGCCTGCCCGGCGTCCGCCCCGGTCAGGAGGCGTTCGTGGTACCACTGGGTTGCCAACTCCATGGCATCCATGAACAGCTTCCGTCGCTGGCTGGCCCGGCCGGCGTTGGCGTCCTCGTGGATGGTGATGCCGGCCTTGTCGGCGAGCCGGCGCACGGCGTCGACGAAGTCGAGGTGGTCGATGGCCCGCACGAAGCTGATGGCGTCACCTTTTTCCTGGCAACCGAAGCAGTAGTAGAAGCCCTCTTCGGCGTTGACGCTGAACGAGGCCGTCTTCTCGGCGTGAAACGGGCACAGCCCGCTCCACCGCCGGCCCACCCGCTTCAAGGCCACGTGCTCGCCGATGAGCGCGACGATGTCGGTGCCCGCCCGGACCCGGGCCACGTCCTCGTCGGGGATGCCCATGGTTGACGACGGTACCGCGAAGCGGCGACGGCCGAATCGCCTTGTTCGGAGCGGGCCTTACTTCTTGGCCTTGGCCTTGGCCCCCTTGGCCGGTGCCGCCCCGCCCTCGGCCAACACGGCCTGGGCCGCAGCCAGCCTGGCGATGGGCACCCGGAAGGGGGAGCAGCTGACGTAGTCCAGGCCGGCCTGGGCAAAGGTGAGGATGGACTCGGGATCGCCCCCGTGCTCGCCGCACACCCCGATCTTCAGCCCCGGCTTGGTCGATCGACCCCGCTCCACGCCCAACCGCACCAGCTCGCCCACCCCGTCGGGATCGACGACCTCGAAGGGGTTCCGCTTCAGCAGCCCTTCCTCGAGGTAGGTGGACATCATCCGACCCTCGACGTCGTCGCGGCTGAAGCCGAAGGTCATCTGGGTGAGGTCGTTGGTGCCGAACGAGAAGAAATCGGCTTCCTCGGCGATCTCGGCGGCCCGGAGGGCGGCCCGGGGGGTCTCGATCATGGTGCCGATGATCACGTCGAGGGCGCCCGACGTAGTCGCCTTCCTGGTGGCCGCCGCCTTCTTGCCCCGTCCGCCGGTTGACCCCGCGGTCAACGCCTCGCTGACCGCCCCTTCCACCCAACTGCGGGCCAGGGCCAGCTCCTCCCTGGTCACGGTGAGAGGGATCATGATCTCCACGATGGGGTGGCCGCCCACGCTGACCCGTTCCAGTGCCGCCTCCATGAGGGCCCGGACCTGCATGGCGTACAGACCGGGCTTGATCACCCCGAGCCGCACCCCGCGGGTGCCCAGCATCGGGTTGAACTCGTGCCAGGTCTTGGCCGCTTCCCACAACCGGCCCTCTTCCTCGGTCAGGCCCACCGTGGCGTCTTTGATGGCCAGCTCCTGGACATCGGGAAGGAACTCGTGCAGCGGAGGATCGAGCAGGCGGATGGTGACGGGTAGGCCGTCCATGGCCTCGAGGATCTCCTCGAAGTCAGCCTTCTGGGCGATGCGGAGCTCCTCCAGGGCCGAGAACTCCTCGCTCTCGGTCGAGGCCAGGATCATCCGGCGGACGATGGGCAGCCGGTCCTCACCCAGGAACATGTGCTCGGTGCGGCACAGGCCGATGCCCTCGGCTCCGTGCTTGCGGGCGTTGGCGGCGTCGGGGCCGTTGTCGGCGTTGGCCCGGACACCCATGTGGCCGGCGCGGATGGTGTCGGCCCAACCAAGGACGGTCTCGAACTCGGGCGGGGTCTCCCCCTGACTGAGCGGGACTTGGCCCAGCACCACCGTGCCGTTCGTGCCGTCGACCGAGATCCAATCGCCCTCGTGGACCACAGTGTCGCCCACGCTGAACGTGCTTCCCGAGATGCGCACCTGCTCGGCGCCGACCACCGCAGGCTTGCCCCATCCCCGGGCGACCACGGCGGCGTGGCTGACCAGGCCGCCCCGGGCGGTGAGGATGCCCTCGGCCGCCAGCATGCCGTGCACATCCTCCGGCGAGGTCTCGCTGCGGACGAGGACGACCCGCTCGCCCCGTTGGGCCGCGGTCTGGGCGTCGTCAGCGGTGAGGTAGACCCGGCCCACGGCGGCGCCCGGCGATGCCCCCAGCCCCTTGACCAGCACGGCGTAGCCCGATCCGGCGAACTGGGGATGGAGCACCTGGTCGAGGTGGTCCCCGGTGACCCGCTCGATGGCCTCCGACCGGCTCAACTTGATCTTCGGGTCGGTGGTCATGTCGACCGCCATGCGCAGGGCGGCCTGTCCGGTGCGCTTGCCCACCCGGGTCTGGAGCATCCACAGCTTTCCCTGCTCGATGGTGAACTCGGTGTCGCACATGTCGCGGTAGTGGTGCTCGAGGCGGGCGAAGATGGCCAACAGCTCGGCGTGGATCTTGGGGAACTGGCGCTTCAGGGCCGAGAGCGGCTCGGTATTGCGGATGCCGGCCACCACGTCCTCGCCCTGGGCGTTGATCAGGTAGTCCCCGTACTCCCCCTTCTCGCCCGTGGCCGGGTCGCGGGTGAAACCCACCCCGGTCCCCGAACGGTCGTCCCGGTTCCCGAACACCATGGCCTGCACGTTGACCGCGGTGCCCAGCTCGTGGGCGATGCGCTCCCGCACCCGGTAGGCGTTGGCCCGGGGGCTGTCCCACGACTCGAACACCGCCTCGATGGCCCCACGGAGCTGGTCGTCGGGATCTTGGGGAAAGGGCTTGCCCGTGTGACGCTCTACGATCTGCTGGTAGGCGTCGACCAGGTAGCGCAGGAGCTCGGTGGGGATCCCGGCGTCGGACTCGGTGTTGGCCAGTTCCTTGGCTGCGTCCAGCAGGGAGTCGAATTCCTCGCCGGGCACGCCGAGGACGATCCGGCCGTACATGGCCACGAAGCGTCGGTAGGAGTCGAAGGCGAAGCGCTCGTCGTCGGTCTGCTTGGCCAGCCCGATGACCGACTGGTCATTGAGCCCCAGGTTGAGAACGGTGTCCATCATGCCGGGCATGGAGAACTTGGCCCCGGACCGGACCGAGACCAAGAGCGGGTCGGCGGCATCGCCGATGCGCTTGCTCATCTTCTTCTCGAGCCGCGCCCGGGCCTTGGCCACCTCGTCGGTCAGACCGTCGGGCCAACCCGCCTCCATATAGGCCCGGCAGGCATCGGTGGAGATGGTGAACCCGGGGGGGACGGGAAGGTCGAGTACCGATGTCATCTCGGCCAGGTTGGCACCCTTGCCACCCAGGAGATCTTTCATCTCCATGGGTGCCTTCTTGTGCTTGTGGTCGAAGTCGTAGACAAACGGCATCGCGTCGAGTCTCCTGCAGCTGGTCGGGGTGTTTCCGCGTTGAATGCGCGAACCACCAATGCTATCCAACCCGCTCGACGCCTCCGAAGCGACCGGGGGTGAGGATCGGGCTCAGGCGCCGTCCATCCGGCGCTGGATCACCGTGACCAGCTCGCTGATGGGGACCCGCTCCTGCTCGGTCGTGTCCCGGTCGCGCACGGTCACCGCCTGGTCCTCGAGGGAGTCGAAATCGATGGTCACGCACCACGGGGTTCCCACCTCGTCTTGTCGGCGGTAGCGCTTGCCGATCGATTGGGTGACGTCGTAGTCGCACATGAAATGGGGCTGCAGGGCCGCGAGCACCTCGTGGGTCAGGGGCTCCAGTGTGTCCTTTTTGGACAGGGGCAGCACGGCGACCTGGTAGGGGGCCAGCCTCGGGTGCAGCCGCAGGATCGACCGGGCTTCCCCGCCGACCTCGTCCTCGTGGTAGGCGGCGAGGAGGAAGGCCATCATGGTCCTGGTGGCCCCGGCCGCCGGCTCGATGACGTAGGGCACGTAGCGCTCATTGGTGGTGGGATCGAAGTAGTCGAGCCGCTCGCCCGATGCCGCGGCGTGAGCCTTGAGGTCGAAATCGGTCCGGTTGGCGACGCCCTCCAGCTCGTCCCAGCCCCAGGGGAAGAGGAACTCCACGTCGGCCGTGGCCACCGAGTAATGCGACAGCTCGTCGGCGTCGTGATGGCGCAGCCGCAGCTGGTCCTCGGGCATCCCCAGGTCCAGGTACCAGCGGTACCGCTCGTTCAACCAGTACTCGAACCACTGCTGACCCTCGGCCGGGGGGACGAAGAACTCCATCTCCATCTGTTCGAACTCGCGGGTCCGGAACACGAAGTTCTGTGGCGTGATCTCGTTGCGGAAGGACTTGCCCACCTGGGCGATCCCGAAAGGCGGCTTCTTCCTGGTCGTCTGGATGACGTTCATGAAGTTGATGAACATCCCCTGGGCCGTCTCCGGTCGCAGGTAGGCGACGGCACCCTCGTCCTCCAACGGGCCGGCGTGGGTCTTGAACATGAGGTTGAAGGCCCGAGCCTCGGTGAACTCGGTCGACCCGCACGACGGGCAGACGCCGTCGATCTTGTCGGCCCGCCACCGCTGGTGGCACTCACGGCAGTCGACCAGCGGATCGGTGAAGTTGGCCAGGTGCCCGGATGCCTCCCACACCGCCGGAGGCGACAGGATGGACGCGTCCAGGCCGACCACGTCGGTCCGGCGCTGCACCATCGCCTTCCACCAGGCGTCCTTCACGTTCCGGAGCAGGTTCACCCCCAAGGGGCCGTAGTCATAGGTGGAACGGAAGCCGCCGTAGATCTCGGCCGACTGGAAGATGAACCCGCGGCGCTTGCACAGGCTCACCACCTTGTCCATCAGGTCAGACGGGCGCTCCGGCGCGTTGGAAGGGTCGGGCGCATCGGGCATGGGGGGAATGGTACCGGTTGGCGCTTCCCCTCCAGCCCCAACACAGGTCCTCCATCCCGACGATGGCCTGGTCATGGGGGCCGGCCACGGCCCGGCAGCCTCGATCCCCTCGGTCAGCGGGTGGGCGCGTCGACCAGCAATCTGGCACTCACGGCGTTGGCCAGCAGCCGGCCCCGGACGGTGAGCACGGCCCGGCCGGCGGCCGAGGTGAAGAGGCGGTCGAGGTCGGGATCGGCGGGCACGGCGGCGGCGGGCACACCGGACCGGGTGCGGAGCGACAGGGTGAGGGCCTCGAAGGCGCGTTCTTCGGCGGTAAGGAGCTCTTCCCCCGCCATCGGGCTGTGGCCGGCGGTGACCTCCCGCACGTACCGGTCGGGGGTCCGCACGTTCCACCAGCGTCGGCCGTCCTGGTGGGAGTGGGCGGCCGAGCCGATCCCCCGGTAGTTCCCCTGGTCCCAGTACAGGTGGTTGTGGCTGCACTCGTGGCCCGGTTTGGCCCAGTTGGAGATCTCCTCCCACCGGTAGCCGGCCGCGGCCAACACCTCGTCGGCTCGCTCGTAGCGCACCGCCTGGGTGTCGTCGTCGGGGTGCCGGTCCCGATCGGTGGCCAGCGGTGTACCCGGCTCGACGGTCAGGGCGTAGGCACTGACGTGGGGAGGAGGGTCAGGGAGCCCGACCACGTCGGCCAGGCTCTGATCCCAGTCGGCGTCGGTCTCCCCCGCTCCTCCGATGATGAGGTCCATGTTCCACGAGGCGAACCCGGCACCGGCCACTGCGGCGGCGGCATCGGCCACCACCCCCGGCGTGTGGCGTCGGCCCAGTCCGGCCAGCACGTGCGGCGAGGTCGATT
>DATMMO010000045.1:0-14431 GCA_035569695.1 Acidimicrobiales bacterium
CCGGGCGCCACAACCCCCGGATGAGTCGTGGGCGCATATTCGTGTGGCGCCCGGGTAGGAAGATAGCCCCGGTCCACACGTACTCCAAGTGTTCCCCGAGCCGTTCGAGCTGCTCGGGGAGATCCACCTTCCCGCAGTAGGCGACGATCAGGCGCCCGGGTTTCAACACCCGGGCCGCGAATGCCGACAGGTCGCTGAAGAGCGGGACCCCAGCATCGTCGTATGGCGGGTCGGTGACGATCGCGTCGACCGAGCCATCAGGGAGGTCGGCAAGCGCCTCTCGGAAGTCTCCAGAGCGGATCTCGATACCCTCTCTGATCGTGACCACCGGTGGCGGTGGCGCTGTTGCCCGTCGAGCCTCGAAGTTCGAGATCCGCACCAGCTCCTCGGCCCGCCGACCGTCCATCTCGCCCCGGTCAACCCTGCCGGCGATCTGCGGGTGGCCCGCGAGCTTGTCGGCGAGACGCAAACGACGTTGTGCTGTCCGTGGAGCGACACCTAACTCCCGAGCGAGAAGCGACGCCGTGTCGTTTTTCTGACGGCCCTTCACTCCCAGCCGGACGCCCCGCACTTCGGCCAGCCGTCGAAACGCATTCGCCCAGGACACCGGCCCCATGTGGCGGCGCAATAGGTTGAGCCGCAACGCCGCCTCGGTCGCCGCCTGGTCGTCGAGGTTTACTCTGACCGAGGGGCACTCGATCCCCAGCTCGGTGGCGATGGCCAAGCGATTGTGCCCGTCGACGACTTCGCCGGCCGTTGTGACCACGATCGGAACCTGCACCCCGTGAGCCTCGATGTCCGAACGGAGCGCCGCCAGGGCGTCGGGGTCGAGGTCGTCGAGGACCTGGAAGCGCGGACCGTCTCCGGGTTTCAGACGGCTGCCGGCCCCGAGGTTGCGTTTATGGGCCGCGGTCATTGGCATGCCCAGCCATCGGAGGTACCGAACAGTTCCTCGGGGGTCGTCGCATCCAGCATCCGGGTCATGTCGTGTCCGGGCCCCCACCGCTTGGTCCGGTTGACCTCGACGGTGCCCCGTCGCAATGAGGTTCCGATGTCATCGGCCACGACCTTGGCCGTAGTGCGTTCGTTCCCGTCCCGCCCTGTCCAGGTGTCCTCCTCGATCCGGCCGACGATGACTACCCTGCCCCCCTTGGCCAAACAGGTGGCCACGTTCTCGGCCAGGTCCCCGAAGCACACGACGTCGTAGAACTCCGGGGGTAGGTCCTGCCAGGTACCGCCTGCGTCCTTGGCTCGACGGTCTACGGCAACGGCCATGGTGGCCCATGCTGCCCCCTTGGCCGAGTAGCGAAGGACAGGATCTCCGGTCAGGTTGCCGATGCGGGTCTCCTTTATTGTCGGGTTGTGGGTTGTCGGGTTGTGGGTCTGTTCAATGACGCTCACGAGTGTTCCTTTCTACGTTTCCGGTTATGGGTCTCTTCTTGAGGTGACGGCGCCACCAACCGATGGGGTCATCCCGCCCGCTGCGAGGGTGGACCAGCGTTCAGCGAGCCAATCGGACGCATTCCACTGTTCGGGATTCAATGCCACCAGTACCAACAGGCCCAGTGCGACGAGGTCTTCGAGATGCCGGCGGACCGTCGTGTGTGGAAGCCCGCAACGTGCAGCGATCGTGGCCGTGGTGTGATGTGCCGAGCCACCAACCAACATGTCGATGATCCGCCTGCGGATCGGGTGTATCCCGCCGACCGCTACCTGGGCAATGAGAGGCCATAAGTCGATCTCGGGTGTCCCGACAGCCCGCATACCTGAGGCCAATTGGGCCAGTGCTCCCAACAACCGCGTCGGGTGCTCGGCCTCGGGAGTCAATTCGATCGAGTCACCCCGGTACCGGTCACGCACGACGGGCGACCGGCCACGTGAACCGAGATCAGCTAGCAATACCAGCCGGTCCCGGTCCGACTCAGTGAGCGGTGGCGGTTTGGAGGGCAACTCCAGGCCGGCAAAGAAATCGGCCACCAGTTGTGCACGAGCAGAACGCTGGCCAGGTTGATGACCATGGTTCGCCAGCACCGAATAGCCCGCCAGTTGCCGATCCGTATCGCTGGCCCGGGGAAGGGGGAAATACAAGAAGCGCTCACCCATGACCCCCATGTCAGCGAGGAACACGGCTGGGGTGACAGCGGCGATACAGCCGATTTTCCCCTCCCATGAGAGAGAGCCGCCCTTGCTGCCAATCCGCCGGTCAAAGGCTCCGTCATAGATGCGGCGCATGCCCCCGAAGGAGCTGTTGCGCTCCGGGGCTCCCTTGGATATCAAAACGGTGAAGTCGGGAAATACCATGATCCCGTACTCACCAATCTGAGCGAGCAGCCCTGGCGTTCCGTCGCTCGACCCTGAGAGGAGACCGGCCTCAGAAAACGAATCGACGTCATGGGTCTCGGGCAGGGCCTTCACCGCTCCGGTTGCGATGTTTTTCCCTGCAGAAGACGCGGCGACGATCATGATCCAGACCGGCTCACCTGCCATCCGGTTGGCGGCCACACTCCCCAGGGTCACGTCGATGATCCCAGTGTCGGGGAGCCAAAGGTCCTCCTGAAACTTGGCAATGACGTCTTGTCGGCTCACTGTCGGTCGGATCGGGGCAATAGTCATGTGGGTCTCTCTCTATGGGTCGAACAGGTGCCGCGCTCGGCGGCAAGTCCGACCAGGGCCGTGTCGCAGTGCGCACACTTGGGCAGATCGATGGCCCAGTCATGTGCGGGGTCAAGGCCGGTCGCCGGTCGAGGGAGCCGGCGTGGCTTGGGCGCTGGTGACTTGGTCTTACGGCGCAGCCGGTAGGCCTGGTCTCGATGCGCCTTCGAGCAGTAGTTCGCGTTGGGGCGGGGGACCGGTTCGTTGCACCCGTCGAGGCAGCACGGCCGTTGCGAACCGTCAGCCATGCCCAGTGCCTTCAATGCCCTGCCCACGTTGCGAGTCGAGATCGGTTGTTCTTTGGCTGCCCGTTTGGCAACCGATTCGGGCAATCCGGTGCGACGGGCGAAGGCTCGATAGCCGAGGCCCCCGGCTGCCGTCTGCACCGCGGCAAGGCGGTCGGCGTCCTGATGGATTGTCCGGCGGCTCCGGAGATGACCCAGCCCATCGGCATCGGCGTCGATGACACCTGAGACCCGGCCGGGGTAGGCGATCAGGTGGGGGTCGACTACGACCTCTGTGATCGGCTCGCTCCGAGGCGGGCGGGACCACAGGGCGGACCGCTCGGCAAGGGATTCGACGATGACGTCCTCGTGGCTCATGCCGCTAGTTGTGACCGACACTGGCTCGCCGGTTGACTTATCCAGCCAGTCGAACTCCTGCCAGCCCGATAGGTCTCCACCGGGGTCGAGAGCGACAACGGTCCGGCCCCATGACTGACCGCTCCATATAGCCCCGCTGGCCTCGATGTAGCGAGTTCCCGGGCGGACGCCGAGGGACGCCGGCAGAAGCTTTGCCATTTCGGGCGTCTTCACCATCAGCCGCCGGAGCGCGGGGAACCGCAGCGGCGAGCCGACATCCCATGCAGCGGCAGGCCTGATGGCGTTGTCTGGGTGCCTGCGACGGGCCTCGGCGTATGCGACTTCACGCTCGACGGCTGCCAACGACCATGAGCGCACATCGCCGGTGCCTTTCCCTCGCATAGCCGAGGGGTCGGCATAGCTACCACCGAGGCCCGCTTCGGTCAGATCAGTGATGTCATCCAGATCAGTGATGTCATGGCCAACCATCTCTACATGCCGCTTGGGTCCGAACACGCGGGCAGTCAACGGATCCTCCGGTGTGCCCCGCTCGGACTTCCACACGGGCCAGTCGGGAGCGGGTGAAAGTCCACCGAACGCGCCGACCACCTCGTCAACCTCGGGCCACGACAGCTCATGAATGGTGGACCCATCGGGAAGCACCAGATCCCCTCCGATCCGACTAGCCGGGATGATTGACGAGTCCGTGTCCCGGTATCCGACGATGCCGCCTCTATCCCTCACCACGCGGTCGAGCGCGGCAAGAAGAAGGTGCGAGCCAGCGGTCACAGACGAGGCGATGGGAAGGCAAATCAAGGGGCCCGGTTTCTCATCCCGCAGCAATTGGCGGCCGTCCCTGCGCCACACTTCGTCCATTCGGGCGGGATTCCCAAACACGAGGCAGTTGGCCGCCACGCGCAGCTCAGCGGCGAGAATGAGGTCGCCGTCTGCCTTCACCTTTCGGCGATGCTCTACCAACGAGACCGCGGGGTCAGCATCGACCTCTACCACCAGCCGGGGGAGGATCGGGAGCCGGCGGCGCAGGCCCGGCTGGCGACCAGCCGGAACGTAGGCAGTGGCCTCGATGAGCTCAGGGACCTTCCCGGACATGACCGCGGCTGCGAGGACATCGAGGGCCGAGAACCACATCGCCCGGTCCGGGGACAAAACGGGGACCATCTCCAGCCGACCGTCCGGGCGGTGTTCATCCTCTATCTCGACCGGGAACACCTCGCCATCGGGGATGACCTCGACCAGGCAACAGCCGAACCGACGCCACGCCTTCGGATCAAGCAAGGCGGCCGGTTCAGCTACCGCCTGTTCGCAGAGCCGACGTAGCTCGGCCGTGACGTCCCGGAGTTGGATCCGCTCAGCGCAGAGGAGTTCCCACCATCCGATGAGGTTGGCCACCAGTGGGAAGCACGAGGAAGCGTCCACCGTGGCTGCCCGGAACGGAATCCCGAGCAGGTGGGTGTTGGCGTCGCACCAGCCGCCGTGGAACGTCTCGGCCCAGGCCCTTTGCTGGTCCTCGGTGAGGCCGAAGGTCTCTATGGGAGTCCGGACGCCGGAGCGGGAAAGTACCTGTGCTGCGATCCCACCCGGAGAGACGCTTCGAACCAGGTCGAGCCGCCCCCGACCCTCGGCCCTGTCCTGGCTCGTGGTGAACCACCGGGATGCGTGCTCGTCGAGCGTCACCGCCAGCTCGTGTACCGCGGTGACGGTCTCGGCCATCTCTGCGGCACCATCGGCGCCGGCTGTGACGGCGACGGGCAGATCGACGGGAGGCAGACCGAAGTTCACTCGGTGCTCGGCGAAGCTGGCCCCCCGGTCCGCATCGAGGGCATAGGACAGAGACAGGACGTCCTCGAACAACCCACGCCACTGTCGGCCGCGGTCGTACTTACCGCTGTCCTTCGCTGACGGGGCGAACTCGACCCGCGTACCCACGCGGCGAGCCTCGACCCTTAGCGGCGGTCGGTGTGGGGAGCGTCGCATCCTCCTTCCCCGGTCGTGAAGCTTGCTCCAGCCAGGTAGCCAGATCGTCCACCCGTTGGCATGGGCACCGGTCCGAGGTGAGCAGTGGTCAGCCACCAGGCCGAATACCCGGCCCAGATCGGCGCCAATACACCACCCGGCTCCGCTGTAGGCCCGCTTCACGAACACGCCCGAGTAGGGATCGAAGACGTCGGAAACGGTCACCACGGCCCACCGGCGAGAACCCATCGCCGTCCTTGCTCGGTGGTTCCGTGCCCAGCCTTCAACCTCTGCGAGCGCGCTCGGGTCTAGGTCGTCGGGAACGATTAGCCCGGCTTGGAGCACAGAGCGACCGGCAACGATCAGGTAGGCCCCAAGGCCGAACTCCTCTGGCATCGCTTTAAGCTCCGAAGCGGCCACCAATACGAGGCCGACACGCTCGGCGAGCCGTGGTGAGTATGGCACTGGCTTAGCCGGAGGGCGCCAGGCATCGGTCCCTGGCCAGTGCCGGAAGTTGACGACGTACTTGCGGCGGCTGGCGCGGTTGCCTGGTTTGCGAGACAGCGCGTTCAGCTCGTTGGCCGCGGCAGATTTTGGAGGCCGGCGTACCCGGCGAGATTTCGAGCCACGCTGGCCGGTCGCTCGCATCTCCCGACGCTGCCCGGCGCGGGTCACCTCTCTCCCTCCATATCGTCGGCGACGCGGATGAGCATGAAAGCCAGCTCACGAAAGTAAAGGACCGGTAGAGGAACGGAGCCGTCCTCGTGGTGGTCTGTCAGCCGAATAAGCAGGTGCGCATTCCGCCGTAGACGAAGCGCGTTCGGGTCGCTGCTCGTGCCGTCTCCGATGCCGGCCACGTTCCACCCCTGGTGCTCCACCACGTGCTGTCTGCGAACCACGGGGACGATCAGGCGCGAGTCGAGATAGTTGCCAGCCACATCCCTGCCCGACGAATGGTGAAGGTGGTCGGCAGGCCGGCCGAGGAACACACAGCGGTAGTCGGAGGCTCGCATCAGGCGGCCCGGCCATTCCTGTAGATGAATAGTTCTTCGTCGCCAGCCCTCCGCGCTTCGAGGACAGCCAGCACGCGGTCAGGATCAGCGAGGAATCGCTCGCCGCGGATCGGGCGCCAGCTAGAAATCTTGCGTTGGAAGCGCTCTGGCGTGATCCCTCCCGCTGCCAGCTGGCCCGCATAAGAGTCGTAGCGGGCAGCCCGAGACGCTTCCAGGCGCGCGGGTCCTTCAAGAATGACGAACGGCGCCGGCCGATCAAGGAGGACAGAGATGGCCCGGGCAGCCCGAACCTCGGGGCGCTCGTGGCCGGCAGCTTCCCTTGCCGATACGCCTTCAGGGCGACCGGAGGTCCGGCGTCGATAGGTGACTGCATTTGCCGCCTGCTGGCCGCGCGTACCCTTCTTCGTGTTTGAGCGACGAATGATGCCGGCTTCGGCGGCAGCGATCAGTCTGTCTGACGGCTGGCGACCCGGAGTAGCTGGTCGATCGGCGGCGCGTCGGAGCGAGCGGGGTAGGTCAGTCCGCCCAGCCACCGCTAACAGCCTTTAGAGCGGGCCGAGCGGTATGCTGGTACTCGGCGTTGGTCCGGGAAAAATCTTCGCCAATCAGAGCCCTGTGGTCACCAGCCACGGGGTTCTGTCCGTTGGGGGGAGTTCTTGGAGTCATCAGACCCAAGCCATGGGCGGGGTCGTCGCTGTCGCAAACCATGACCCCATGATCCAGACGCACTTCGCGGATGCCCGGTACATCGACTGGATAGGCCAGTGAGAGGGTGGTTCGCAACCAGCGCTCGGTCTTCTCGGCGACCATCCTCGGCAGAACATCGACTAAGAGGCGAGCGACCAGCTCCTCGATGCCGACCTCCTCTGCCACCGCTAGCTGCTCCAACTCGGCCACCAGGTCGGCGTGCAGGCGGAACCGGTTCGGCGTCGTTGCAGCTTGGGAATCGAGCCTCTGGGTCATGGCGCCACCTTTGACTGATGATCGAGGGCTCGACGTAAGGCTGACTCGGCAGCCGCTGAATCATCCGGGCATACGCGGAGCTGATGCACGAAATACGTCAGGATCGAAGCGACACCGACCGGGAGGCGCCAGGTGACAACGACTGTCCTCTCCCGGCGGCTATCTGCACAGGTCTCCATAAGTCCATCATCCAGAGGCCCATCACAGATGCCCGGTACATGTACCGGGCATCTGTGATCTATTGCCGGTACGATCTGCTATCGTTTGCGTCATGGACGAGGGAATCCAGCCCCCGGCAAAGAGGCCCTGGCGGGTCATGCGACGGAACAGCCGCCGTGCGGGTGACTTGGTGAAGTTGCTCCGGGATGCTGACGTGAGTCTGCGTGGTCGCCCAATCACGGGCCGGCGGCTCGAAGACCTCAGTCGGGATGGGCTTCTTCCTCCCGACGACGCTCCAACTGAGAGAGTCGTGGCGTACTTCCAGGCGCTTGACGCCCTCGACTACGGGCAGGGAAAGAGTGCCGACGAAACGTCGTGTCGTCTCCTCGCACGTCGATTCGGCACCGAACGAGTGCGCTTGGTGTTAGCGACCGGCATCGAGGCTTGGACCCAAGACGATCACAAGTACACATGGGACCAGCTCTCGTCCATGAAAGGGATCGGACCCGTCTTCAAACAGATCCTCGACGCATGCGTCAATGTCCCGATCGGTGGCCGTGAGACCTACAACGGTGAGCTGCTGAGAGAGACCCCGGATGCCCGGAAAGCCGGATTCATGGGCAGTATGGCCGAGGCGGGATCCGGCGAACCGGTCAACGATCCTGAGTTGGTAAACGACGTAGCCCGCCAAGTTCCTCCGAACCCTGAGCATTACGAACGGCTCTCCATGCCCGAGGAGGTCGAAGCGGCCGAATCGATTGCGAACGCCATGGGCGTTGCATTGAAGAGGGCTCCCGAGATCGTCGCTTCCGAATCATTGGCCACGCTGGCGACGTGGGCGGTCATCGTCAAGGCAATTATTTCTCTCTTTAGCGTTCCCAATTTTGACGCGCGTGAGCACGAAGTCCTGGCAGCGCAATTAACCCCATTCTTTCTTGCCTTCTTCCAAGTGATGATCCAAGAAGGCTGGGGTATCGATCAATCCAAGTTGCAAGCACTCCACGCCCAGAGCGAAGGGACATTGCCGGCTTACTAGAAATCCACTTCACAGATAAAGCCCGGGCAGGTGCGTCAACACCCCCCGGGCATGGCCACGGAGGACAAGCTCCATGACAAATGCGGACAATACCGTCACCACGGCAACACCACGGGTGATCTACGAATCACGACCGCTCACACCCGATGACATCACCGAAGATACCGAGCGCAGGGCCGAGGTCTACGGCCGCGCTGATGCCGAAGGGGTCGCCGTGGTCGACGGGTTCGGCGCCCGGATCGCCGTCGAGCGCGGACACCTCGAACTACACGACGGGGTTGGCGCCGATCGACGGGTCCGTCGCTATCCCAAGGTAGACCCGCCACGACGGCTCGTGGTCGGTATCGGGACTGTGGGAACCTTGAGCTTTGATGCCGTACGGTGGTGCTCCCAGGTGGGTACGTCGCTTGTCGTCCTCGGCATTGCCGGCGCCATCCTGGCAGCCGGACCCCCTGGGCGGGACGACGCTCGGCTGCTCCGAGCCCAGGCACTCGCCCTCTACGGCCCGGCCGGGCTTGCTGTCACCCGATACCTGATCTCCGAGAAATTGCGTGGGCAGGCGAGGGTACTGAGGACCCGGCTTGGGGAGGCCGACGCAGCCTCGACCCTCGTGGACCTGCTCGGTGCTATCGAAGCATCCGACAGCATCGATGGGGTGCGCCAGCTCGAAGCGGCGGGAGCCAACGTGTACTTTGCAGCCCTCGAGCGACGAACCGAGGTGATCTTTGCTCGAAAGGATCTGCCCCGGGTGCCCGGACACTGGTCCCGATTCAACGGGCGGCGGTCCTCAGTCAATCCCGGGAGCCCCCGGAGCGCCACGGACCCAGCCGGTGCCGTCCTAAATTACGCCTACAAGCTGGCTGAGATCGAGGCCGGACTGGCTGCTTGCCGAATCGGTCTCAACCCGGCCATCGGGATCCTGCACGCCGATGTGGCGGGTAGGCCGTCCTTCGCGTGTGACCTCATGGAAGCTGTTCGCCCTGTCGTCGACGCTCACGTCCTTGACGTGCTGGCCGGCCCTCTCCGCAAACGAGAGTTCACCGAGGATGCCCGTGGGGTCGTGCGCTGTCTGGCCCCGATCACCCACCGTCTGGCGGAAGCCATGCCCTCCTATGCGGTGGTGCTTGGTCCGGTGGTCGAACACGTAGCCAGCCTCCTGGCCACGTCGTCGCCGTACGACGTCAACGTGCCGACCGTTCTCAGCGGAGCCAAGCACAAGGCGGCTGCTCGGAAGCGGGTTGACGCGGAACGGAACCAAGAGCGACCACAGCCGGCACCACGAGGTCCGAACCCCGGAGGCATGACACCACGCGGGCGGCGCCGGCCCAAGCCCTCGGAATCGCCACCGTTGCCACTTCGGGCCTGCCGGGGCTGCGGTGGTCGGCTCCCGGTCGATCCCGGCCGTGACCGTCCCCGTATCAATTGGTGCGCTGACTGCTTGCGAGATCGTAGGGACGAGCTGGGGTCGTCGCTTCCCGACGCCGCCCGTGTCGCCGCCGAGCAGTTCGCCGAGCTGACCGGTGTACTGCCAGCACACACTCCCGAGGCACAGGCGAGCCGATCTGTCGCCAACGCGGCCCAGCGTGCTGCCCAGGCCGCGTATCTGCCCACAGATGACGGTGAAGCCGATGCTGCATGGTTCCGGTCGACAGTTCAGCCGAAGCTGGCCTTGATGACGCTCCCGGCCATCGCAAAGGCCACAGGAGCGAGCACGTCGGCTGCATCGAAGTGGCGGGCCGGACGGGCCGCACCCCATCCTCGACACTGGTCGGCACTAGCCGAACTAGTGGAGGTGGAGATTCCCACTTAAAAGGGCACTTCGGAAACGAGCGGGGTGCTGTCGCCATGTCGGCCCGCGCTCGCGAAAGTTTCCTGCCCCCGATCGGCGCATGTGGGCGTCTGGAGAACATCGACCCAGCCCCCTATTACTTCTTACTTCAGGCCGGACAAATCAAGCCGATATCAGATAGGAAGGTATGAACATCGTCCTCCAAAGGCCGCGTCCCCGATAAGTGCGACACTAGGCCTCCGGACTCCCACGCCCGCGACCTCGCAAACTCATCGATCGGTGCCGTTGGAGTCAGAAGAAGAAAGTCGATCCTGATTCCCGCGATTGAACATGCTCTGGCCTCATTGAGTGTGATCTGGCGATTCTCCTCCGTGGGCGGATATTCAAAGCGGATATTCCCGTCGGCTTCGCAATAGGCCGACGCGTCGGCCTCGGCAATAAAGACCACCCGCTTTTGCCCGTTCGCCTCATCAAGGCTGTAGCGAGCCATCTGAAGCGCACCCTGTACGTTTGTGCCGAAGACGAAGTCGGGTTCCAACTCGGGAACGGTGGCGGGGTCGAGTGCTTGGGCGAATTCGTTGTAGCCAATGACGATCGGGGGACGGTCAACGTTGTGACGCAGGGATTCGATAACGAGAGCGGTGGCCGCCTTACACTCGCCCCAAAGATCACGCAGAACCAGGTGAATTGTCATATCCATCGCCACGACAACCTCTTCGCCCATTTGTACAGTCTGCCAGGGCGTGTCCCCGATCGCTGGGTCGTGGGGAACATTCAGGCGCACGTAGCGCCGGACGTTTACTTTCGCGATCACCAGACGCCGCTCATTTCCGAAGTGCCCTTAAGAGGAACTGTGACCGTCCCTAGGATCTATCGCTTCTCGCCTATAACCCTCTCGCCGACGAGACGGACGATCTCGGCAGCGTCCACTTCCAACACGGCGGATAGAGCAAAGATCGTCTTGAGGGTTGCGCCGCGTTCGCCGCGCTCAAGCTGTCCGACGTAGGTCCGTCCGTTGCCGCTCGCATTACCGAGCGCCTCCTGTGAGAGCCCTCTTTCAGCCCGCAAGGTGCGCAATACAGTGCCGAATGCGCTGTCGACTTTGGACCGTTGATCGGCCGGCCCTGCCGGTGACATGCACCCAATGTGACGGTCTGCGGGCTATAGCACTACACGCGATAGCATGCAGCCTGCTGACGGAAGAGTCACCTGGGCAAAGGAATTTCTGGGAAGACATGAACCGAAACGTCCCTCACGCCAGCTCACACCGATTGCGCCTTCTTCGGCGCACGTTCACGATCCTCGGAGGCGCATTGATTGGTGTAGGCGTGGTTGTTGCGCTCCTACCCGTGACAGGTCAGATTCCGCTGGGAGGATCAGTTACCTGTAATGCGGCCGCCGTCAGGGAGGCAAATACCGAAGGGGCTTCTACGTCGAACCTTTCAAACTACGCACCGGCATTCGAGGTCTGGGTCCATCCATCGATTGTGGAATCGCCGTCGATTGGCTATGGAGATGGGTCGAACTTCGCTGGGTACTGCGAATCGGCCGCGCAAAGCCAAATGATCGGCGTTGCGGTTCTCGTCGGAATCGGACTGCTCGCCCTTCTCATCGCGAACGTCGCCTTATCTGATGCCGACGGCGGCGTCGCCATCCCTGGCATCAGTTCACAGGGATTGTCGCAAGCCGGATGGTATGCAGATCCAACGGACGCTCAGAACATACGGTGGTGGGACGGTCAATCTTGGACTGACTACAAACAGCCAATCCAACAGGTGCAGCCCTTGCCGACTGAGCCTCCGCCTCAGTCACCCGGTCTGTAGCGGGCGGCTGAGCGACTCCGTGATTGAGAAAATCGCCCACGTGCTCTCCTCGGTCCGGGCTGCACGAGAAGGAAGGGACAATACTGGTGCTATGCCGCAACAGGACGCGCTGCGAAAGTTGGCATCGGGGCGTGTCTGCTATGTCGAGGTGGCCGGTCAGGCTGCCAAGTCAGCCCTCGACGAAACCGAGGAGTTCGGAGAAGCCATCACCAGGGCACTGGAGCCGACCACCGTAGAGGATGCCAATGGCTGAACAATCCACCCCAGGAAAGAGCGGCTCCGAACCAGCAATTGTCATCTCACGTCGGATGGTACGCCGCGCAGCGATAATCGGCGCTGTTGTCGTCGTGGTGATTGGCATCGGGGTCGGCGCCTTCTTCGCAGGGCGGTCGAGTTCACCCGGCAAGCAAAGCCGTGGGACCGCCTCGGCACCACCCGCACACCACACCACAAAAACGTTCCTACCCGCCGCCACAACCACGACCACCGCGCCGCCGGCCACAGCGCCAACTACGACACCCATACCGCCCACGACTACGACAACGATCCCGCCGCAGACTCTGCTTGTCGCTGTCGAGAATGGCACACAAACGTGGTCCGGTCAGGAACCTACCGTCATGCGTTTCAGCAACGACTCCACCGCCGTTGTTACAAGTATTTCTTGGTCATCGTGGACGAGCACTGAAGCTGTCGGAAATGGCACCTGGGCGTATGACGATTGCATTCCGGATTGCAATACTGCCACCAGCACGCCCTATCCGGCGACCATCACGCTGTCTCAGCCTATGAATGGCGTGTTTACCTCCATGACTGAGACGACATCGGGGCCTGAAGGGTTTTCTTCCACCTACACCTATCCGAGCAACTGGGTGCTGGGCGCTTCGTAGTGCAGCTCTCAGCGCACTTCGCCATGCGCGCAGACGGCGGGGCCAGCGTCCACATCACTGGCCATGCGGAGGGGGCCGACTTCACCGACCAGGCCGACACCTTCCGGTTGGTAGCCGATGCCGCAGAGGTAGCGATTCAGGATCCAACATCCGTTGCCGGGATGCGAGCACCGATGACCACCACGACCAACCAGCGGGACCGGCCAGTTATGGGTCACTCAGGAACCATCGGAGGCTCATCCCATCCGCCAGACCGGGCTTGAAGTCACAACGGTGGAGGCGCAACACCCTCGGATCCCAGTTCAGAGGAGTTGTCGCGCCTAAGACATCCCCATACCCTGCCAAGCTGCAGTCAGTAGTTATGCTTCTGCGTCGTGACGGTAGTTGTGGCGGTCAAGGTCTTCGACGGGATCGTGCTCGCTGCAGATTCAGCGACATCGCTTCCGTTGTTCGCCCCGGGAACGCCCGAATCAGGGGGACCCCCAACCCTCAGCGGTTTTCAAGTTTACAACAATGCCGACAAGATCTTCCATCTGCACCGGGACCTCCCCATCGGACTGGCGACGTGGGGAGCTGGTCAGATCGATTCGGCAAGCATCTCGACATTGGCCAAGGATCTTCGTCGCCGGCTGATGGGACTGGACCCGCTGCATCTTGCCTGGAGGCTCAACCCCGCCGAGTACACCATCGAAGAGGTGGCCGGCCGGCTCGTAGACCTCATGTATAGAGAGCTCTATTCCAAGTCGGCGCCGGATACCGCCCAAGTGATCGGGTTCCTCTTGGCTGGATATTCGAGTGGCGCTCGACATCCTGAGGCATGGCAGATCCTCTTTGAGGAACCGGAGACGGAGCCAGTGCCAGATAAGTTCTGGGATCTCAAAGATGAGGGTTGGCGTGCGAACGGACAACCCCAAGCAATCGCAAGGCTTTTCAATGGGCACGACCCTGATTTGCTGCCTGCTGTGCTGGCAAGTAGGGCGCCAGACGTTCAGGCGGAAATTCAGGCTAGCTTTGACGGCGTAGCGCGCCAGGTCGTGGTGGCGCCGATGCCATTCGCCGATGCCATCGACATTGCCCGGTTCTGCGTTGACCTCACCATTGGCTACACACGGTTCATTCCGGGATCGGATCTGGTTGGTGGACCAGTGGATGTTGCGGGTATATCTAGACACGAAGGATTCAAATGGGTCCAGAGGAAGCACTATTACTCGCCCGAACTCAACCCAAGGAGGCCGCATGATCACGACTTGTGAAAACGTCGCTACAAGCACGCACTCCCCGCAGAGGCTCGAAGCGATTCCAGTTCCGGATCCCCGTCAGACGGCGTCTAGCACCCGAGAAATGAACGACCCTTATGACCGCGTCCAGGAGTCGGAAGAAAAGGCTCGATAGCCTCCCGGACTCGGACCGTTTACGCGGACGCCTTCTTCGCCCAGTCCGGCCGCTGCTAGCGATGGTCTTCGAGGGCGACAGCCAGTGGCTGCCCAGGATTAGTGCCTGGTAAGTACCCGAGCGATGCGCGTTGTTGCCTTACGGCCCCGGTCTGACAGCAAG
>DATMMO010000046.1:0-4942 GCA_035569695.1 Acidimicrobiales bacterium
GCCATGACCGAAGTGGGCATTGCCGCCTTTGCCAACATGACCGCCCTGTCGACGTCAGGGAACTCCCGCCCCTTCGACATACGCCGTGACGGATTCGTGATCACCGAAGGTGCGGGAGCCTTGGTGCTCGAAGACTGGGACCACGCCGTCGCTCGGGGCGCCCGCATCTATGGCGAGCTGACCGGCGCGGCCAGCACCTCCGACGCCCACGACATCGTGGCCCCGATCCCCAGTGGAGCCGGTGCTGCCGCTTGTATGGAGTTGGCCATCGAGGATGCTCAGCTGGTGCCGGCGGACATTGGCCATATCAATGCCCATGGCACCTCCACCCCGCTGAACGACAAGGCCGAAGCCGAAGCCATCGTCAAGGTGTTCAGCGGGTCTCCCCCGCCGGTGACCTCGACCAAGGGGATCACCGGTCATGGCCTCGGTGCCGCCGGAGCCATCGAAGCCGTGGCGGCGGTGCTCACCATCGACAAAGGCCTGATCCCTCCGACCGCCGGCCTCGAGCAACCCGATCCCGACATCCATCTCGATGTCGTGTCCGGGAAGGCTCGACCCTGGAAGCCGGGACCGGTCCTGTCCAACTCGTTCGGTTTCGGCGGCCACAATGGCTGCCTGGTCATCACCCCGGCATAGACCGCCACGCGGCGGTCACGACCAGCCGTAGCCCCCCATGTCCAAGCGCCCCGACGACCGCCCACCACCTGGTCACGGCGAAGACGGCGGCAGTGACGCTGGAGACGGCGGCGGCTCCGAGACCGCCACGGCGCCGGTCGGCGACCTGACCATCGGTGCGTTCTCCGCCATCGGACCGTGGACCGTCGACCCCGAGCACATGAGCTGGCGAGCTGGGATCGACACATTGCGGTCGCGGGTAGCGGCCGAAGCCCCCCGGCTGGTCAGACGCCGTCGCTTTCCACCCGGCCGCCGCGCCGTGCGTGTGGGGGCGCACCTCGGATGGGCCCTCGGGATGTGGGCCATTCGAGAACGGGGCACGGAGCGCTCCCGGTCCGGATTGTCGCGACGGCTCCGCCCCGCGTTCGAGACCCTCGGCCCCACCTATATCAAGCTCGGCCAGATCCTCTCGTCGGGCGAGGGGGTGTTCCCCGAGGAACTGGTGGCGGAGTTCCGACTACTGCGGGACCGGGTTCCACCCGAGCCGTTCTCGCACGTCCGCCTGACGATCGAGGAGGACCTGGGTCAGCCCCTGTCCGAGGTGTTCACCTCGTTCGACAGCACGCCGATCGCCTCGGCTTCGATCGCGCAGGTTCACTCGGCCACCCTGCGAACCGGCGAGCGGGTCGTGGTCAAGGTGCAACGCCGAGCGGTGGGGGCCCTCGTCCGCCAGGACATCGCCGCCATGTCATGGGTCGCACCAATGCTGGTCGGCCGCATCCCCATCGCCGCCCTCACCAATCCTCCCGCCCTGGTCGACCTGTTCGCCGAGACCATCGTCGAAGAGCTCGACTTTCGGCTCGAAGCCCAGAACATGCTGGATATCGCCCATATCCTGGCCGACACCGGCCAGCGTTCGATCGTGGTCCCCCGACCCCATCCCACGCTCGTCACCCAGCGGGTACTGGTCATGGAGCGCCTCGACGGCTTTGCCTGGGGAGACGCCGCCGGGATGCGAGCGGCCGGCATCGACACGGCCGCCGTCCTCCGAGCGGGACTGATCGCCTTCCTCGAGGGCGTGCTCCTCTACGGCGTGTTCCACGGCGACCTGCACGGCGGCAACCTTCTCGTCCAGCGCGACGGCACTGTGGCCCTGCTCGACTTCGGCATCACCGGTCGCCTCGACGAGGCCAAGCGCCTGGCCTTCCTCCGGCTCCAGGTCGGGGCAACCACCAACGATGTGACCACCCAGGTCGAGGCGCTCCGGGACCTGGGTGCGCTGCCCATCGATGTGGATGTGCCGGCCGTCATCGGCGATCTGGCCCTGGACCGGCCTGGCCGGAACCCGGCAGACATGACGGCCGACGAGATGGCCGGCCAGCTCCGCGACGTGACCAAGGCTTTGCTGGGCTATGGGGCCAAGATGCCAAAAGAGCTCATGCTCTTCGTCAAGAACCTGCTCTTCTTGAACGGATCGATGGCGATCATGGCTCCTGACGTGGACATCCTGGGTGAGGTCATGGCCATCGTGACCTATTTCTCCGAGCACCACGGCGAACGGATCGCCCGTGAGATGGGGGTTCGGCTCGCCGATATCCCCGTCGACCTCGATGGCTACCGAGCAGCCATGGGGTACGCGGAGGCGACCGACCGGATCACGTTTCGGGAACTGCAGGAACGCCGCGACCTCATCCGCAAGCGCATGCGCGACCGCCACGGGGGTCGACCCCGTGTGCGCTCGGCCATCGCCTCACAGATGCGTCGGCGAGCTCGCGGCGGTCACGACCGCTAATCCCGTCGGCCGAGCCCCTGGGCCCGACGGGCCGCCGTGCCACCCGGGTCCCCCTGGGCCCACCGGGCCCACCGGGCCCGCCGGGTCCGCCGGAGCGGTCACGCGTGATGGTTCAGCCGGCATCCAGGGCCTGGCGCAGGGATCCGACGAACTCAGCGGCCCCCTCGGGACCCCCACCCTCGAGCAGCCGGCGCACCAACGCCGACCCCACGATCACGCCGTCGGCCACCTCGCACACTGTTTTGGCCTGCTCCGGCGTGGAGACCCCGATGCCGACGCAGACCGGCATGTCGGTGGCCGCCCCGATCCGCGTGGCTACCTCCCGCGCCGAGTCGGCCAGCTCGGCCTGTTCGCCGGTGACCCCCATGCGCCCCACCCCGTACACGAATCCCCGGGACCGCTGGGCGATGTCGGCGATCCGTTCCACAGGGGTGGACGGCGCCACCAGGAGGACGGTCTCCACCCCCGCATCGTCGGCCGCCGCCGCCCACGGACCGAGCTCCTCGAGGGGCAGGTCGGGCACGATGGCCCCGGACACGCCCGAGCTGACGAGCGAGTTGGCCAGTCTTCGGTGGCCGGCCCGGTAGACCAGGTTGTAATAGGTCATGACCACCAGCGGGATGCCAACATCCAGGCGACTCAGGTCGGCCAGGATCCCGTCAGGCGTGGTGCCGCGCCCCAACGCCCGCAGCGAGGCCTCCTGGATCACGGGGCCGTCGATCATCGGGTCGGAGAAGGGAATCCCCACTTCGATGGCGTCGGCACCGGCATCGGCCAGGGCCTCGATGGTGAGGAGCCAGGTGTCGTCCATGCCGCCGGTCACATAGGGGATCAGCAGCTTGTGCCCCGACGCCCGACGATCCCGCAGGGCGGCCTCCAGCCGACCGGGTCGGTGGGTGGCGTCAGTCCGGGCCACGAGATCCCACCGCCTCGAGGATCTCCCGGACTTGGGCCACATCCTTGTCGCCCCGCCCCGACAGGGTGATGAGCACGGTCGAGCCAGCCGGGATCTCGCCTCCGGCGGAGCGGCACACCCAGGCCAGGGCGTGGGCCGATTCCAGGGCGGGGATGATGCCCTCCGATCGGGCCAGGAGCTGGAAGGCGTCGAGCACCTCGGCGTCGTCGGCCGTCGTGTACGTGGCCCGGCCGAGGGCAGCCAGATGGGCGTGCTCGGGACCGATTCCCGGATAGTCGAGCCCGGCGGAGATGGACTGGGCCTCCAGGATCTGTCCGGCCTCGTCCTGCATGAGGTTCGAGCGCATCCCGTGCAAGATGCCGGGGATGCCGTTGCCCATGGCCGCGCCACCGGCCGCCTCCACCGCAACCAGCCGGGCCGAGGTATCGACGAAGCCGGCGAACGTACCGGCCGCGTTGGACCCGCCCCCGGCACAGGCCACCACCACATCGGGAACCGACCCGTCGAGGATGGCCCGGCATTGCTCTCGGGCCTCGTCACCGACCACGCGCTGCAGCTCGCGCACCATCCAGGGATAGGGGTGCGGGCCCATGACCGAACCCAGGCAGTAGTGGGTGGTGTCGACCGAGGCCACCCAGTCGCGCAGCGCCTCGTTCACCGCGTCCTTCAGGGTCCGGCTCCCGCTGAACACCGGCCGCACCTCCGCCCCCAACAGCTCCATGCGGAACACGTTGAGCGCCTGGCGCTCGGTGTCGACCTCGCCCATGTAGACCACGCACTCCATGCCGAACAGGGCCGCGGCGGTGGCCGTGGCCACCCCGTGCTGGCCGGCCCCCGTCTCGGCGATCAGGCGCGGTTTGCCCATGCGCTGGGCCAGCAGCGCCTGGCCGATCACGTTGTTGATCTTGTGGGATCCGGTATGGGCCAGGTCCTCCCGTTTGAGCAGCACCCGGACCCCCAACGTCTCCGACAACCGGGTGCACTCGGTGATCGGTGTCGGCCGACCGCCGTAGTCCCGAAGGATGCTCTCGAACTGGCGGTGGAAATCGGGATCCGACCAGGCGGAACGGAAAGCGACCTCGAGCTCCTGGCACGCCGGAACCAGGGACTCGGGAACGAACTGGCCCCCGAATTCGCCGAACCGGCCCGTCGGGCCGGGGTCACCCATCAGGGAGCCGGCCTCGGGCGCGCTGCTTCCCGACGTCGTCATCTCTGTGGTCACTCGTTCTGCCAGTCGAAGAGGTCTTCGGCCTCACCGCCGGCGCCTCGTTGTACCGCGGTGTAGGTCACGTCGCCATCGGTTCCCGCCGACTTGACCACCGACGTCTCCGCCGCGCGCACGGCGGCGACGAAGGCGCGCAGTTTGCCCGGGTCCTTGACGCCCGGTGAGGCCTCGACCCCCGAGCACACGTCCACGCCCCAGGGACGCAGGTGGGCAATGGCCGCGCCCACGTTGTCCGAGCGGAGGCCGCCCGACACCATCAATCGGGCGGGATCGATCACCCCCTCGGCCAGCCGCCAGTCGAACACCTCCCCGGAACCGGGGCTGGCCCCATCGACCAGAAGTAGGTCGGCGCCGTAGTCATCGAAGTGCTCGATCGAGGGGTGGCCGGCGG
>DATMMO010000047.1:0-6491 GCA_035569695.1 Acidimicrobiales bacterium
CGTCACCCCTTAAATTTCGTGCCGCGTTCGGCTCGTCGGGCTTACACTAACCACAGAAGACCGCGCCCGGCCGCGATGCACCGACGGGCACCATCATGGTCGTGCGTGGTCCAATGGCATGCGTGTCGACGGCGAAGGACAGGGGGATGGCCACTGCCCTGCCTTCGAATCGAGCACTTGCGACCCGGCTCTCGACCGCCGGGTTCGTGGCCGCCGAGGAAGAAGCGGACGAGCTGGTGGCTCGGGCCGCCGGTGACGTCGGGCTCCTGGAATCGTTGGTCGGACGCCGCCTCACCGGCGAGCCCCTGGCCTGGATCACCGGGTCCACCTCGTTCTGCGGCTTGGACGTACTCGTCCATCCCGGGGTCTACGTTCCCCGCTGGCAGACCGAACCGCTGGCCCGGCGAGCGGCGGCGCGCCTGGCGGAGAACGGCACGGCGGTCGATCTCTGCACTGGAGCAGGAGCCATAGCCAAGACCGTGGTCACGACCCGCCCCCACGCCCGCGTGGTGGCGTCGGACATCGACAGCCGGGCCGTCGCCTGCGCCGTCGCCAACGGCGTCGATGCCTACTGCGGCGATCTGTTCGCCCCGCTGCCGCCCGGGCTGGAGGGACGCACCGATGTCGTGGTCAGCGTGGTGCCCTACGTGCCCACTTCCGCCCTCGCGCTGCTCCCTCGGGACACGCTCACGTTCGAGTCGCCGATGTCCTATGACGGCGGAACCGACGGAACCGAGATCCTCCGGCGTGTCCTGTCCGACAGTCGGCGCTTTTTGCGGCCCGGCGGTGCCCTCCTGCTCGAGCTGGGCGGTGCCCAGGCCGAGGTGCTCGACGACGAGCTGGCCCGCCTCGGCTACGTCGACGTGACCGTACTGGTGGACGAAGACGGTGACGTCCGAGGCATCGACGCCACCCTCGGCGGATAACCGGGTTCAGGTGGTCTTGAACATCAGGTCGGCGTAGCGACCGAGGAGCTCCTCCACGGTGGCCCGGGTGTCGACGGCTCCCGTCATCCCGTAGATGCGGGCCATGACCCGCTCGGCGCCGGGCATCCCCGACAGTGCCTCCACCGACGCCCGCAGGTCGGCCACGAAGCGGTCGGCCACGCCGGCTGGGTATGACGGAGGGTGACGCAGATGTGCGCGGCGGCCGGGTGCTGCAGTCCGTTCAGGCTCCATCCCCGCTGCCCCATCTGGTCGGAGATCCCGTAGACATCGAGCGTGTCCGAGGTGAAGGCGATGACCCAGAGCGGATCCCCCATCACCTGGAGCTCGGAATGTCGTCGACCCCCTTCCGGATGACCTCGCCTTAGAAGCGGTTCAGGCGCTTGTGGATGCCCTTGGTCTGCTTGTACAGCGTCACGAACTCCCGGTACAGCTCGTCGTACACGGTCGCCGTCGAGGAGTCAGGGGTATACGTGGCTCGAATGGCCACCATAGAGGGGACGTCCTCCATGGTGACGCGTCCAAGCGCCATCAAGGTGAGCAGGCCTGCCCCTCGCACGTTGGCCAGGATGGGTTCGGCCACCTGGCGGATGGTTCGCCCGGTCACATTGGCGTGGATCTGGGCCCACTCGTCGGAGTTGGCCCCTCCGCCGATGAAGGCGAGCGAGTCGAAGCGCTTCCCGGCGAATTTTTCGACGGCGCCGAGCAACCATCGCGAGTTGAAGGCCACCCCCTCGTAGACGGCCCGGACCATCTGCTCCTTGCTGGTGCCGAGCGACAAGTTGTGAAAGCCGCCCCTGATGGTGTGGTCGTCGACCGGTGAGCGCTCCCCGTTCAACCAGGGCGTGAACAAGACGCGCCCGGCTCCCGGACCGACGCTGGCGGCCATGGCATTGCAGGATTCGAAGTCGTCGGCGAACCCGAGGTTGTCTCGCACGAAGTTGAGGCAAGCACCAGCCGTCTCGTGCTCGTTGACGATCATGTACTTTCCGGTGACGGCGGCGGGTATAGACGCCACGTTGCGCAGGGCATCGGTCTTCTTGAACGGCACATGGCCCGAGATCCACGACGAGGTCCCAATGTAGAGGTGGGCATCGAGGTCGGCGACCGCCCCCGATCCGATCACCGCCGAGTGCACGTCGCTGGTGCCTGTGGCCACCGGCAGTCCGGCGGGGATCCCGAGCTCCTCGGCCACCATCGGAGTGAGGGTGCCGATGATCGTGCTTGGCGGCACCAGATCAGGAAGCTGGGAGCGGTCGAGACCGACCATGGACAGGAGACCAGAGTCGTAGTCGACGGCATCGATGCGGCGGTTGTTGGTGAGCCAGTGGGCGGCGATGGAGTCGAATGAGGCGCAGGTGCGCCCGGTGAGCTTCAGGTTCAGGTAGTCGACCGGCTCCAGGAAGGTCGCCGTCTCCCGGTAGACGTCGGGGTACTGGTCACGGATGAAGAGGATGTGGGCGACAGGGTCCTTGCCCGACATCCCCGGTGCCCCGCCGGTCAGCCACAACCAGCGAGCCAGCTTGGCCGGTCCATAGCCCAGGACGGTCACTGGCCCCCCGGCCGCCTTGCGGATGGCCCGGTTCCCCCGTGAGTCCATCCAGATCACCGCCCGCATCAATGGCTCGCCGTCGGTGCCGACGGCAACGGTTCCCGACCACTGGGCCGTGCAGCCCACCCCGATGAGGCGCTCGACGGGAATGCCGCCCTCGTCCAGGGCGGCCCGAGCAGCGATGACGATGGCCGACCACCAATCAGCCGGGTCCTGTTCGGCCCCGCCTCCAGGAAGGAGGTGCAACGGCACCGGGCGGTGGGCATGGGCCACCACCGTCCCTGAGGTCGAGACCAGGGCCACCTTGGGCCCTCCGGTTCCGAGATCGATGGCCAGCACGTAGTGCTCGGCGACCTCGTGAACCGGCGGGTCCGGCGTCAAGCCTTGATTACCCACGCTCGAGCGACCAGTGGCGAGCCGTCCTCGGCCTCGAGCTCCAGTGCGGTGCCCTCTCCGGCGGCGCCCGGAGGGGCGCCGGGCTCGACCGACGTGGCCAGGACCTCGCGACCGATGAGATCGAGGAGCGGGCCCAGGTCGTCGAGCCCGACGAGACGAAGGCGGATCCAGTCCGACACCTCCAACCCGCTGGCCTTGCGCAGGTCCTGGACCTGTCGGACCACCTCCCGGGCCAGACCCCGCTTCCACAGATCCGTGTCCAGGGCGAGGTCGAGGGCCACCACCTCGGCACCGTCCCGGGAGACGGCGAACCCGGGCTGGGCCTTGACCCGGAGCTCCACCTCGTCTGCTCCGAGCTCGACCGATCCGTCGGGCAGTGGGACGGTCACCGGCCGTCCCTCGCCCAGTGCCGCGGCTGCAGCCGCGCCGTCCACTTCGCCCATGGCCGCCCGGAGCTGTTGGACCCGCTTGCCCAAGCGGGGGCCCAGCAGCTTGAAGTTGGGCACCAGCTCGTAGGTGAGGACGTCACCCAGCTCCGAGGTGGCCTCCACGCAGTCCACGTTCAGCTCGTCCTCCACGATGCCCTGCGGCAGGCCCGCGCTGCCCGGCGGGAGGTACACGAGCGCTCGGGCCAACGGCTGTCGCACCTTGATGCCGGCCTCGGCCCGGGCCGCCCGCCCGAGCGACGACAGCCGACGGGCCAGAGCCATCTCCTCTTCGAGCTTGGCGTCCACCGCTCCGGTGTCGACGGCGGGCCAGTCGGTCAGGTGCACCGACTGGTCCTCGGCCGCTCCGGTCAGGTCCCGCCACATGCGATCAGCCAGGAACGGGCACATCGGGGCCAGGAGCCGAGAGACCGTCACCAATGCCTCGTGCAACGTGGCCTGGGCGGCCAGGGAGTCAGCAGGGTCGGCGTCGGGGTCAGTGCGCCAGAACCGACGGCGACTGCGCCGGACATACCAGTTGGACAGGTCGTCGACCAGACGGGCGATGGAGGAGGCGGCCGGGAAGGGCTCGTACCCGTCGAGCGTGACAGTGGCCTCGGACACGGTGCCGGCGATGCGGGAGGCCATCCAGCGATCGAGCACCGAGCGGTCGGCCGGGGCCGGGATGGCTGGATCGGAGGGATCGAAGCCGTTGAGGGACGCGTACGTGGTGAAGAACGACCAGGTGTTCCACAGGGTCAACAGGGTGTCACGCATGGCCGTGTCGATGATCTCGAAGCTCACCCGGGTAGGCGTCCAGGGCGAGCCCTGCGAGAACATCCACCACCGCAGGGGGTCTGCTCCTCGGGTGTCGATGATCTCCCAGGGATCGATGACATTGCCCACGCTCTTGGACATCTTGCGGCCGTCGGCATCGACGATGTGCCCGAGGCACAGGACGTTCCGGTACGGCGTCTCCCCCCGGACCAGGGTGTTGACGGCCAGGAGCGAATAGAACCACCCGCGGGTCTGGTCGATGGCCTCGGCGATGAAGTCGGCCGGATAGACGAAGCGGTCCTCCGAGCCGGGGGCCAGCGGGTAGCCCCATTGACCAGTGGGCATGGAACCCGAGTCGAACCAGGCATCGATGACCGGCTCGACCCTGCGCATCTCGGAGGGCTCTCCTCCGTCTTCGTCGGCACAGGCGGGGCAGGGAAAGGTGACCTCGTCGATGGCCGGCCGATGGGGGTCGACATCGGACACGTCTAGCCCGACCAGCTCGGACAGCTCGGACAGCGACCCCACACAGTGCACGTGCCCGTTCCCACAGCGCCACACGGGCAGGGGCGTGCCCCAGAACCGGTCACGGGAGAGCGCCCAGTCCACGTTGTTGGCCAGCCACTCCCCCATCCGGCCATCCCGGATGTGCTCGGGGTGCCAGCCGATGGTCTGGTTCTGGGCCACCAGCTCGGCCTTCCGGGCCGAAGTCCTGATGTACCAGCTGGGCTTGCCCCAGTAGATGAGGGCGGTGCCGCACCGCCAGCAGTGGGGGTAGGAATGCTCGTAGGGGAAGCGCCGCACCAACAGGCCGGCGGCGTCCAGGCGCTCGTTGACCGCCGTGTTGGTGTCGCGAACCGACTGCCCGGCCAGCCAGGGGACCTCGTCGGTGAAGCGGCCGTCGGGCCCCACCGGGTTGAGGGTGGGCAGCCCCTCCTCCCGACCGACGTGCCGGTCGACCTCGCCGAAGGCCGGAGCCAGGTGGACGATCCCGGTTCCCTCGTCGGCTTCGACGAAGTCCCCCGGGACCACGCGCCAGCCGTCGCCCGTCCCCGGCGCGGCCGCCAGATCGTCGAAAGGTCGCCGGTAGCGCAGGCCGACCAGGTCGGTTCCAGCCACTGTGGCCGCCGCTTCAGCGCCCTCACCGAACACCGACTCCACCAGGTCCGAGGCCACGATCATGTCGTCGACCACCGAGTAGCTGAGGTCCGGGCCCACGGCCGCCCCGGTGTTGGACAGCAGGGTCCACGGCGTGGTCGTCCAGGCCACCAGGGCCAGACCGTCCACGCCGTCCCGCCCCAGTCGGGCGGCCAGGCGGGCCGCGGCCTCGCCCTCGTCCACCAACGGGAAGCGCACGAAGGCCGACTCGTCGACCACGACCCGGTACACATCGGGTTGTCCCAGCTCGTGACTGCTCAACGCCGTGCCGCACCGGGGGCAGTACGGCACCACCTTGATGTCCTCGTAGAGCAGGCCCTGGTTCCAGATCTCCTTCAGTTGCCACCACACCGACTCGATGTAGTCGGGGGTGAACGTCCAGTAGGCGTCGTCGATGTCGATCCAGTAGCCGATCCGCTCGGTCAACCGCTTCCAGTCGCCCACGTAATTGCGCACCGACTCGCGGCACAGGCGCACGAACTCGGCAATCCCGACCTCTTCCTCGATCTGGCGCTTGTCGGTGATGCCCAGCTGCTTTTCCACCTCGACCTCGACGGGCAACCCGTGGGTGTCCCAGCCCGCCTTGCGGGGAACGGCATAGCCCCGCATGGTCCGATACCGGCAGAACAGGTCCTTGTAGGCCCGGGCCCAGACGTGATGGAGACCAGGGCGGCCGTTGGCGGTGGGCGGCCCTTCGTAGAAGACCCAGGGCTCGGCCCCCGCCCGGAGCTCGATCGACCGCTCGAAGACGCGGTGATCGCCCCAACGAGCCAACTCCTCGGTTTCGAGCGTGGCGAAGTCTGCTTCGGTGGGGACCGGACGGAACAACGGAGCTCCTCGTGGGATGGGTACGTGCGGTCCAGATACTACGGGGGGCCGGGCGTTGGCCTGGCCCGTTGGCCCCGCTGGCGGCCCCGCGGGCGACGGTGCCGGCCCCGCTGGCAGGCATCGGCGGCGGGGACCCACGCCGACAGGCCACAATTGCCATCGTGCCCGAGCTTCCCGAGGTCCATGCGCTCACTGCCTTCTTGGACGAGCGAATTGCCGGCCGCCAGGTCGAGCGGTGCGACCTGGCCTCGTTCTCCGCCCTCAAGACCGTCGATCCCCCGCTCCAGTCGCTGGTGGGCCGGGTGGCCACCTCGTGCCAGCGGCGGGGCAAGTACTTGTGCTTCGACTTGGACGGAGTGTGGATGGTGATCCACCTCTCCCGCGGCGGTTGGGTCAAGTGGTACGACCAGC
>DATMMO010000048.1:0-2801 GCA_035569695.1 Acidimicrobiales bacterium
GACGCCTTTCTGAAGCAAGCCGGCGGCCACTCTCCCAGCCGCGGCGCGCAACTCGCCCCGGGTCAACGCGCGGTCCAGGTCCTTGACAGCGGGCCGATCCGGGGCTCGATCGGCGTGGTCCAGCACCGCACCGAGCACGCCGTGGTCCGTCACGCCTTCTCGCAGGTGCTGCACGCTCGCTATTCTCGCTCACACATCCTGTGGAACTCCCACCTGGGCTAGTCAGGCGTCCGCAGCAGCCGGCGAACCGCGTCTGACCCGCCGGCGCGCCCCACGCACCGGGCTCTTCCATCGGGCCCGCGAGAACGGCCCATCCTCGCCACCGGGCGCAGGCCCGAACCGGCCTGGTGTCGACGACTGCGGGGGCCGGGTCCCACTCCGGGTCACCATCGCAGACTCCGGAGCTAGGTGCCCGCGAGCCGGGCGACCACAGGTGCGAAGGTCTCCATCGCCTCGCCCGGCACCACGATGTTGGTGAAGCCCCACCTCTCGCGGCGCTCCAGAAGCCGCTCACACAATTCGTCCGAGGTGCCGATCAGGACGATCGGAAGCTCGAGCGCATCCTCACCCGGAAGGCCGAGCATGGTTGCGGTGCGCGCGGCAGCGCGGCGGCTGCCGACGACATTGACGGCAACGACCGCAATCTGCAGCTCGAGGGAGCTGAAGCGGTCACCGGCCCCCTCGCGCACCCATGCCAAGCAGCGATCGTAATGATCGAAGGTGGCTTGGCTCGCCAGGTCGCCACCTTTCTCGCCCAAAGCCAGGCTGGTGTTCACGCCCACGGTGTCCGCTTGTTCGGCAGCAACCGTGAGTATCCGCCTACTTCCGCCCCCGACGATGACGCGAGGGAGCGACGCGGGGCGAGGATCACAGCGGGCGTCGCGCACCGTGAGATACCTCCCTGCGAATGTCGCCTCCCCCTCACTCCACAGCCTCTTCATGACAACGAGGCTCTCGGCCAGCCGGTCCACGCGGACAGCCGGTTCGTCGAACTCGATCCCCGCTTGCTCGTAATCGCTCCGGAGCCAGCCCGCTCCAAGACCCACCTCGACCCGCCCTTCGGCCGCCAAGCCGAGCGTGGCGATCTCCTTGGCCAAGACCACAGGGTTGCGGAGGTCGTTGTTCAACACGACGGACCCCACGTGGAGGGTGGAGGTCGCTTCGGCGGCCACGGTCGTGGCTACGAGAGGCCCGAACTGGGCGTCAAGGTGGTCAGAAACGTACAGCGTCGAGTAACCGAGACCCTCGGCCATACGGGCCCGGTCCCGCCACGCCGACATGGTTGGCGCGACCGCGGCGAGCACGCCGAATCGAAACGGGAGCATCTGTCGTCCTACCTCCACTGTTCGGTCATGAGAGTCGGTCATGAGAGAGCCAGATGTCAACCGTCGGCAACCAGCGGATCGCCCTCGTAACTGTCCTGGATCATGTATAGTATGCACCATGACAGCAGCAATACAGACAGTCAGTTCGGATTTCTCGCCAGCGGCAGTACAGACAGTTGGTTCGGGTTCCTCGCCGGCAGACATTGCGAAGGTGCTCAACGAAGACGGGTGTGTGGTCATTCCTGACCTCGCAACTCCCCAAACGATGGATCAGATACGGTCCGAGCTCGAGTCGTACCTCGCTGCCACCGACGGAGGCAACACTGACTTCCTAGGCGACACCACCCGCCGTACCGGCGCCCTGATCGCCCGTTCGCCGACCGCTCGCTCACTCATTACCCACCCGACGGTCATCGACACGCTAGACCTCGTGTTGGGCGACCACGCCAGCACCTTCCAGATCGACCTGACCCAGCTGGTTACCATCGGACCCGGTGCGCCAGCGCAGATGATTCATCGGGATCAGTGGTCGTTCGATCGCTACCAGTTCCCGAGGGGCTTCGAAGCCGAAGTCGGCACCATGTGGGCCGTGACCGACTTCACTGAAGAGATGGGTGCGACACGGATGGTGGTGGGCAGCCACCGGTGGGAGGACGATCCCGACGAGGTGGACCCCGCCCTGTCCTCCCCAGCGGTCATGACCAAGGGTTCGGTCCTCTTGTACACGGGCTCGGTATTCCACGGCGGGGGCGCCAACACCTCCAAGACCAGCCGGATCGGGATGAACGTGGGCTACTCGCTCGGGTGGCTGCGCCAGGAGGAAAATCAATATCTCGCCTGCCCTCCCGAGATCGCCCGCACCCTCCCCGAGGGGCTGCTCAGGCTGATGGGCTACCAGCGCGGCTCCTACGCCATCGGCTACGCGGACGACCTGCGAGAACCCCTGGACTGGCTGTACGGCAGCCCGGCGTTTATATCGGACTTCTACGAATACCGCCGCGCCGCGCGCAAGCGGCTCAAGGAGACCGGGAACTACGTTCCGCCCACGGAGCCTTAGCCCGGAAGCGGCCGAGACTCGGATCCCCCCGGCCCCCGGCGCCGGCCCGAGGAACATTGGTTAAATTGCTGGACCCGACACTGGCTAATACGTTGGGTTACAGCCAGAAATGTGAGGAGAAACGTGATGCAGGACCGGATTCGTGACGTCTTAGCTGATCATGGCCGTATGGCGGTCGATCCACGCGAGGTGGACAGTCAGGCCGATCTCTACGAGCTCGGCCTGACGTCGACTGCGTCGGTCAATGTCATGCTTGCGCTTGAGGAGGCATTCGGCATCGAGTTCCCCGATGAAGTGCTCAAGAAGTCCACCTTCGCTTCCGTACGCAACATCGAGCAGGTAGTCGAAGGCCTAGTGAAGTCGTCTGCGTGATGCCACGTGCGGTAGCAGTCGGCCTGCCGGAGCCGGCCCCGCAGATC
>DATMMO010000049.1:0-8699 GCA_035569695.1 Acidimicrobiales bacterium
CCGCGTTCGCGGTGTGCCGACCGTCGGTGGTCGCGACGCCAGTTGCGTTCGCAACGGGTTCGGGCGACGGCGCGCCTTTCGATGCGCCCCTCAATGGGTGGGGTCCGGAGGTAGCGCCGCCAGTAGGATCCAGGGGTGATGGCGACCACCCCGACTGCACCGGCGATTCGGGTTGCCCCGTCGATCCTCTCGGCCGACTTCGGCAGCTTGTCCCACGCGGTCAGCGAGGTCGCCCCCAATGCCGACTGGCTGCATGTGGACGTGATGGACGGACACTTCGTCCCCAACTTGACCATCGGCCCTCCGGTCGTCGCGTCCTTGCGCAAGCATTCGGACCTGTTCTTCGACACCCATCTGATGATCACCGACCCGGCCAAGTACCTCGAGGCCTTTCGGGACGCCGGCGCCGACGGATGCACCGTGCACGTCGAAGTGGGGGAGACCGAGCGACTGATCGCCCAGATGCGCACTCTCGGCCTACGGGCGGGGCTGGCCCTCAACCCCGACACGCCTTTCGAAGCGGTCGAGCCCTACCTGGGTCTGGTCGACCTGGTGTTGTGCATGACCGTCTTTCCCGGATTCGGCGGCCAGTCCTTCATGGGCGAGGTGATGCCGAAAGTGCGCTTGGTGCGAGACGCGCTGGTCGCCCGCAGCCTGACCGTCGATATCGAGGTTGACGGGGGCATCGACGAGTCCACCGTGGTCGAGGCGGCCCGAGCGGGAGCCAATGTCTTCGTGGCCGGATCGGCCGTGTTCGGCCGGGACCGCCCGGTCGACGCGGCCGGCGCCATCCGGGCGGCCGCCGTGGGCGCCGTGTCCGGTACCGTCTTGGGCCGATGAGCGTCGACGAATCCAAGGTAGACCCGGCCGATGTGCCGGTCGAGGGGACCAGCACACCGACCCACGAGCTGAGTGAGCGGGCCAAGGCGCTGGCCGAACGAGCCCGGAAGGTGCGCGAGCGGGGTGAGGCCCTGAGAGTCGAAGCCAGGGCCCGAGCCAGAGCCGAGGGTCGGGGAGACCGTAGTGGCGGGGCGGATGACGGCGCTGCCGGAGCCGATGACGACGCTGAGGGGGCGGACGACGGCTCCGCCGGGGCAGATGTTGATGACGGCGCCGACAGGGCGGATGACGGCGCGGATGACGGCGCTGACACGTGGAGCTATCGGCTCGATTCAAGCGACTTGACCGAGGGAATGCGCGATCGTTTCCGGGAACTGTTCAATCGGGGGAAGCGGCTCGACAGCCGGGCGCAGGGCTCGAGCGGAGCAGCCCCGGGCTCGGGCCTCACCGTCGACGAGCGTTGGATGGGCGTGGCCATCGATGCGGGCGAGCGGGTCCGGGCCCGAACATCGCCGAACCCCTGGGTCGGTGCGGTGGTCGTCACGGGCGACGGGGCCGCATACTCCGGGGCCACGGCTCCCGCCGGTGGGCCCCACGCCGAGATCGACGCACTGGCCGCAGCCGGGGACAGGGCCCGCGGCGCAACGCTGTATGTGACCCTCGAGCCCTGCGCCCACCAGGGCCGTACTCCACCCTGTACCAACGCCATCATCGCCGCCGGCATTCGGAGGGTTGTCGTCGGGATGGAGGACCCTGATCGACTGGTGGCCGGGGCCGGCATCGCCGCCCTGGTCGACGCGGGACTCGAGGTGGAGGTGGGCGTGGGTGCCGAGGTGGTCACCGACCAGCTCGCTCCCTACGTGAGCCATCGACTGACCGGCCGGCCGTGGGTGGTCCTCAAGCTGGCGGCGACCCTGGACGGACGGACGGCAGCACCTGACGGCACCAGCCAGTGGCTGACCAGCAAGGCAGCTCGGGCCGATGCCCACCGGCTGCGGTCCCGCTCGGACGCCGTGCTGGTCGGCGCAGGCACGGTTCGAGCCGACGACCCGGCGCTCACCGTCCGGCTGCCCGAGACCGACCGTGATGGGGTGACCGATGACCAGCAACCGCTGCGGGTCGTGCTGGGCCATGCCCCGGGCGACGCCAAGGTTCTGCCGGCGGTGGAGCTCCAAGGCGACCTGGGCGAAGTGCTGGACGAGCTCGGCCGTCGTGGGATCATCCAGCTTCTGGTGGAAGGTGGCCCGACGGTGGCTCATGCCTTTCATGCCGCTGGGCTGGTCGACCGCTATGTCCTCTACCTGACCCCGGCCCTCTTCGGGGGGGACGACGCCCTGCCTCTCTTCAGTGGCCCCGGAGCACCCACGTTGTCGGCCTTATGGCGGGGGTCGGTGCGGTCGGTGACTAGCCTGGGTGGTGATCTTCGGGTGGAATTGTCCCCCCGACAGGGCCCTGAGCAAGGGGAATAGAGGAGAGCAGGATCAATGCCGTTCTCGACGGTCGAAGATGCAGTAGCGGCGATAGCCCGGGGTGAGATCGTCGTGGTGGTCGACGACGAGGATCGGGAGAACGAGGGCGATCTGATCATGGCGGCGGACGCCGTCACCCCCGAGAAGATCGCCTTCTTCCTCGCCCACACTTCCGGGTTGATCTGCGTGCCCCTCACCCCGGAGCGGGTCGAGCAGCTCGACCTGCCCCTGATGGTCTCGAACAACACCGAAGTCCAGCGCACGGCGTTCACGGTCACGGTGGACTATCGGCATGGGACCTCGACGGGCATCTCGGCCTCCGACCGGTCGGCGACCATCGCGGCCCTGGCCGATCCCCACACCCGCCCCACCGACCTCAACCGCCCGGGCCACATCCTGCCCCTCCGCTACCGACCGGGGGGCGTACTGAAGCGGGCCGGTCACACCGAAGCCGCCGTCGACCTGGCCCGGGCCGCGGGACGGGCCCCTGCCGGCGTCCTGTGTGAAGTGGTGAGCGAGGACAAGTCCTCCATGGCCCGCCTCCCCGAGCTCGAGAAGTTCTCGGAGAAGTACGGCTTGCATCTCATCTCCATCGCCGAGCTCATCCGCTACCGCCGGCGCATGGACAAGCTCGTGCGCCACATCGCCGCGGCCAAGATCCCTACCGAATTCGGGGAGTGGACCACTCATGCCTACGAGTCCCTGCTCGACGGCGAGCAGCACGTCGCCCTGGTGAAGGGCGAAATCGACGGAAAGCCCGACGTCTTGGTGCGGGTGCACAGCGAGTGCCTCACCGGTGACGTGTTCGGTTCCCTGAAGTGCGACTGCGGGCCTCAGCTCCGAGGGGCGATGCAGGCCATCGCCGCCCACGGCAGCGGCGTGGTCGTCTACCTGCGAGGGCACGAGGGGCGGGGCATCGGGCTGGGCCACAAGCTGCGCGCCTACAACCTGCAAGAGAACGGGTTCGACACGGTGGATGCCAACCTGGAGCTCGGGCTCCCGGCCGACAGCCGGGAGTATGGCATCGGCGCCCAGATCCTGGTCGACCTGGGCGTGACCACGATGCGGCTCATGACCAACAATCCGTCCAAGTACGGCGGCCTCGAGGGCTTCGGGCTCGACATCGTAGAGCGGGTCCCCATCGAGTCGTCCCCCACGCCGGAGAACATCCAGTACCTGCGGACCAAGCGCGAGCGCATGGGTCACTTGCTCGAAGGACTCGATGACGTCCTCTGATCTGACCCAGCTCGCTGACGACACCATTGCCACCGTGGCGACCCGAGTGGGGCGCTCTGCCGTGGGCGGGGACAGCGCCGCCGGCCTCCGATTGGGATTCGCCTGCGCCCAATTCAACGGAGGGATCACGGAGCGGTTGTTGACCGGGGCGCTCGAGGCCCTGGCCAAGCACGACGGGGATCTGGGCACCGTGACCGTGGCCTGGGCGCCGGGGGCCTTCGAGCTGCCGTTGGTGGCCCGCGCCTTGGCCTCGTCCACCGACGCCGTGGTGTGCCTGGGGGCGGTGATCCGGGGCGACACCGGCCACTACGACTTCGTGGCCGGACAATGCGCCGCCGGGATCCAGCGGGTCCAGCTCGACACCGGCACCCCGGTGATCTTCGGCGTGCTCACCACCGACACGGTCGAACAGGCCCTGGTCCGATCGGAGCCGGACGAGACCAACAAGGGCTGGGAAGCAGCACTGGCGGCCGTCGAGATGGTCTCGCTCCTGGCCCGGCTCGAACTGCCCGTAGGGCCCGAGGAACCGGGGGACTGAACGTGTTGCGCATGGTGCTGCCCAAGGGCTCGCTGGAAAAGGCCACGTTGGAGCTGTTCGCCTCGGCGGACCTGGCCGTGAGCCGCTCGTCGGAGGTCGAGTACCGCGCCACCATTGACGACCCCCGGGTGGACGGGGTCCGCATCCTCCGGCCCCAGGAGATCCCCCTGTACGTGGCCGACGGCATGTTCGACCTCGGCATCACCGGCCGGGACTGGGTTGAAGAGCGGGGGAGCGACGTGACCACGCTGGGCGTCCTGGCCTATTCGAAGGCGACGTCCAACCCCATCCGGGTCGTCCTGGCCGTGGCCAACAATTCGCCGGCAACCTCGGTGGCCGACCTGGCCGCCTCGGGCACCGGCAGCGGTGGAGCCCTCCGGGTGTCGACCGAGTACCCCGAGCTGACCCGGCGCTATCTGGAGAAGCACGGAGTGCGCTCCGAGGTCAGCCTGTCCTATGGGGCGACCGAGGCCAAGGTCCCCGACATCGCCGACTGCGTGGTCGAGATCACCGAAACGGGGCGGGCCCTTCGAGCCGCGGGGCTGAAGATCGTCGAGACGCTGTTCACGTCCCATACCGAGCTGATCGCCAATCCGGCGGCGGCCGCCGATCCCGAGAAGCGCCACGCCATGGACCAGCTCCTCACCTTGCTCCAAGGGGCACTGGAGGCACGGGGCAACGTGCTGGTGAAGCTCAACGTGCCCGCCGAACAGCTCCAGGCGGTCATCGACCTGGTGCCGTCGCTGCGCTCACCCACCGTGTCCGAGCTCTACGGTGGCGGCGGCTTTGCGGTGGAGACGGTGGTGCCGAAGTCGAAGATCAACGTGTTGATCCCCGAGCTGAAGGATCGCGGGGCCACCGACATCATCGAGCTGTCGCTGTCCAAGATCGTGCACTGAGCGTGCCGATGTCGGACGAACGCCGGTCGGACGAACCGAGTGTTGATCTGCCTCCGGCTCGCCGGGTGCCGCTTCTCGGCCACGTGGCCAGTTTCGACGAGCCCCGGGGGATCGGCGTCGTCGAATCCGGTGACCGGCGCTTCGATTTCCACTGCACGGCGATCACCGACGGCACCCGGAGCATCGCCGAGGGTGCGCCGGTGGCCTTCACCGTCGACGCCGGGCACCTCGGCCGGCTTCAGGCGTCGTCCGTTCGACCCATCGGAGCAGTGGGGGCACCGGGAACCCGGCCAGGCTGAGGACTGGGTACCGCCGTGCCCTCGGGCGGGGTCGGCCTCTCGGGATCGGACGTCAAGTCGGACCCATGCTGGCCGTCGGATCCACTCGGGCCAGGGGCAGGGTGGGTGGCGTTTGTTGTGGTGGCTCCCGGTTCGTCGTCGCGGGTCGTGGCGTCAGTCGCTGGACCGTCGCCGTGCAAGCCGTCACCGTCCGAGCCCTCGCCGTGCAAGCCGTCGGCATCCGAGCCTTTGTCGTCCGGAGGGTCGTCGTCCGGAGGGTCGTCGTCCGGGGGTGCCCGGTCGGCCTCGTAGGGGTCGCCCAGGATGTCCCGGGCCACGTCGATGACGACCGCACTGTCTGCGTCCTCCTTGGTCACCTCACCGAGGAGGGGCGCGGCGAACAGCCCGGCCACGATCCCGGTTTTGGCCATCAGCTCGGTCTGGGTCACGCTCCACTGCCATAGCTTGGCCACCATGTCCGTTCCCGGTCTATGGACGGGGAACCGGAGCCGGGTATTGACCAGGGCGTGGGCGATGCCGGTGGCCGCGGGGAAGACCCAGATCAGGCGGTAGTTGCCGGTGGCATCGACCACGGCGGCGGCCACGTAGGCCAGGACCACCCCGACCAGGTTGAAGGGCGACAGGACGAGGCCCAGCCGTTCGCCCAGACCACCGGACCGGGGGAGCAGTTGCAGGAGGTACGGGGCCAACACGATGACATAGGCGCCAATGAACGGCGCGCCGATGAAGGCCAGGACCACGGCCTGCCAGATGTGGGTGTCGAAGTACTGCACGCCGGCCAGCAGGGCGCCGATGAGGGGGGCGCCGATGGCCAACTGGCGGCGGGTCAGCCTGCGGCTGAGGGGGATGCCGAGCAGGATGCCGAGCAGGAAGGTGGGAACCCCGGTGACCAGTCCGGCGATGGTTTGGGCGCTGGCGCCGGCGTGCACCACCCGCTGGAAGAACAGGATGGCCACGTATGCGGTCGAGCCCAGCCCGGCCCAAAAGAGGAGGGAGCCGCCCAACAGGACCTTGGCGTTGGGGGTAGCCAGGATGTCTCGTATCTCGTCCCGAGCCGGTCGCGCTCGGGCCTTCCGATCGGCGGCGGCCCCGAAGGTGGCGGCCTTGGACTCGCGGACGAGGACGAGGACGATCACCCCCACCACGATCATGAAGACGGCGGCCACCTGGAAGGGCAGGTTCCAGGTCTCGGGGTTGCTCTGCTTCCACGTGGTGATGACCGTGCCCTTGATGACCAGGCTGACCAGGGTGCCCAGCGCCGTGGTCAGCACCAGCGCCTTCAGCCAACGGCTCCGGCCGAACACCTCGGGCACCACAGCCACGTTGGTCAGGGTGAACACCGAGGCGGCCTGGCGGGCGATCACGATGAACAGCACCAGGAGCCAGTAGCCCTGGACCACGGTGAACATCCAAGTGGCTGCGCCCATCACGATGAGGCTCACGGCCATGTACGGGGTTCGGCGTCCGATCCGGCTGCGGGTGCGGTCGCTGAGGCGGCCGGCGATTGGATAGGTCATCCAGCTGAGCAGGCGGTTGGCGGTCAGGGCGAAAGTGACGGCCAGCGCGCCGGAAGATCGCTGCTGGACATAGAGGGTGATGAGCACCCCCGAGACGGCCAGGTTGGCCCGGGGGCCGACGAGCCCGACCGAGAGGCCGATGAAGCTCCGCAGGCGCTTCCCGTCGATGGGCCCCATGGGGCTGCTGCCCGGTGTGCCGGGGGCGTCTGGGCCGCCGGGGGCGTCTGGGCCGCCGGGGGTGCCAGGGGTGCTTGGGCCACCGGGGGTGCTCCCGGCACCGGTGGGATCGGGCACAGCCGGTCCTCCGGCGTCACCCATCCCGAGCGCGGGGATCACTCGGCGGATCCGTCTCCGCTGCCGTCGGATGGACCGTCGGATGGGGGAGTGCTCGATTCCGGCCCGGCCGGGTTCCCGCCACCGTCGGCGGGGGCGCCATTGGCCGGTGCCGTTCCGGCTGCGTCGCCGGCGGCTCGCTGGGCCCCGTCGATCTGCACATAGGCCAGGCGGAGCTGGCTCAGACCCTCGAGGAGCTGCGGCTCTGACTCGCCCAAACGCCCCTCGAGGCCTTCCACCACGGCGGTCATGGCGTCGATGGCCAGCCGGGCCTTGGGCAGCATCGGGGGTACTTGTGAGAGGTACACGGCGGCCAGCTCGAAGAGCCCGTAGCAGTGATTGGCGATCACTACGTCGGCCGGGGTGGCGGCCAGCTGGCGGCGCATCTCCTCCACTTGCTGGGCGTCGACCTCCTCGTCGGGACCGGGGCCACCGGGCCCACCAGCGCCTGGCGGGGCCCCGGCAGGGGGTTGACCTGGTGCCTGTGGGTCGGGCTGGCCGACGGGCCGTTCGCCTCCGGGTGTCCAAAGTGAGCTCATCGCTGGTAGCCTAAGGCACTGACAGACGAGGAAGCGGAGTCGCGCAGTCGATGACTCCCACCCGGCCACGGCGGATATGCGCGTGCGCAGGGTCAATGGATCCGGTTGCCGACACATCGTCGGCGAAGGCCCAGCGGTGGTTCCGCTCCCTTTTATTGGTTACGGGAAGTCCGTGACCCCAGATAGGGAGTGAAGTCGAATAGCAGCCACCGTCACCACCAATGAGCCCCGGATCAACGATCGAATCCGCGCTCGCGAAGTGCGCCTGGTAGACCCCGATGGAGAACAGCTTGGTATCAAGCTGCTCCCGGAAGCGTTGAACATCGCCCGCCAGCTCGACCTCGACCTGGTCGAAGTAGCCCCGCTGGCGAATCCACCGGTGTGCCGAATCATGGACTACGGCAAGTTCAAGTTCGATGCGGCACAACGAGCCAAGGAATCGCGACGGAAGGCCGTCCACGTCGGGATCAAGGAAATGAAGTACCGGCCGAAGATCGGTCCCGGCGACTTCGACACCAAGACCCGGCAAGTGGCCAAATTCCTGGACGAGGGCCACAAGGTCAAGATCACGATCATGTTCCGTGGCCGAGAGGTCTTCCATCCCGAACTGGGCAAGAAGATCCTCGACCGCATCGCCGATCAGATGGACGGCATGGGCAAGCCCGAGTCCGTTCCTCGCCTCGATGGTCGGAACATGGTCATGGTCCTGGCTCCCGACAAGCGGGCCAAGCAGTCGGCCGCCTCCCGGGGACCCAGGTCGTCGAACTCGGACAAGTCGGCAAATCACGGAGCACCGGCCAAGACCCCGTCAGGGGAAGCATCGGGGACAGAAGCTTCTGCCGCACCGACGGCAGCACCGGCGACACCAGCAGCACCGACACCAGTGGCAGCAGCAACGCCAGCAGCACCGGCGACAGCAGCACCGGCACCGTCAGCAACGCCAGCAGCATCGGCGACAGCAGCACCAGCCACGCCAGCAGCACCGGCGGCGGCCGGGCCAGACCAGTCAACACCAGCACAGCCGACACG
>DATMMO010000050.1:0-11297 GCA_035569695.1 Acidimicrobiales bacterium
GGGTTGGGACCGGTGGAGGTCGTCGACGAGCCAATGTCCACGACAGCGTCGGATCCTCGGTCCACACCGGGCAGGACGACGGTGAAGGAGGCCCCCTGGCCCGGCGCCGTTTCCACACTGACGTCGCCGCCGAGGGACTTGGCCACGGTGGCCACGATGAACAGGCCCAGGCCCGAACCGCTCTGTGGCCCAGACGACGTCCCCCGGTAGAAGCGATCGAAGACCCGGCTGGCCTGGTCGGCGTCCAATCCGGGGCCCTGGTCGCGAACGCGGAGGATCGTCTGGCCTCCCGACCGCTCCACCGCGACGTCAACGGAGGTACCCGGCGGCGTGTGGACCAACGCGTTCTGCAACAGGTTGTGGATCAACTGCTCGATGCGCTTCTGGTCAGCCTCGATGATTGCGTGGTCCGAGAGGGCGAGTGTGATCTGTCGACTGGGATCGAGGGCCCTGGCGTCTTCCACCGCGTCGCTGACGATGGCGGAGAGGTCGACCGGCCGTGTCTCGGGAACGGGGCTCTCGCCCATCCGGGCCAGGACCAGCAGGTCCTCGACCAGCGTTCCCATTCTGGCCGCCTCACTCTCGATCCGGGCCAGGGCCCGTTCCTTGGCCTCCTCATCCTCGAGTGCATCCTTGCGGAGCAGTTCGGCATAGCCGCGGATCGACGTCAGCGGGGTTCGCAATTCGTGCGAGGCATCACTGAGGAAGCGGCGAAGCCGGTCTTCTGAGCTCCGCTGCTTGTCGAAGGCCAGCTCGATCTGAGCCAACATGCCGTTCAATGCCTTGCCCAGTCGTCCGATCTCGCTCTTGTCGTCGGCTGGCTGCACCCGCCGGGTCAGGTCGCCGGCGGCGATGGCGCCCGCCTCTGCCGTCATGTCCTCCAGGGGCCGGAGGCCCCGGGTGATCAGCAGGGTCAACATGATCAACAGAGCCACGACCACCCCGGCGGAGACGGCCAGCTCGACATGCAGGAGCGAACTGAGCGTGGCGTTGACCGAATCGAGCCGGGCGGCCACCACCAACGTGCCACCGGGAAGCGCCGATGCCTGTAGCCGGTACTCGGCATCAGGCTGCTCCGCGGACTCCAAGGAGGGGACGTTGACCGAGGCCGAATTGGGACGGTAGCTCCCGTGGGCCAGCTCATTGCGGGTGAACGGTGACCGCACCGGGAGCGTGGCCGGGAGCTGCGGCGGCGGGTCCTGGTGGAGCTTGCTCCCCGAAGGCCGGGTCAAGACGGGTTTCCCGGTTTTGTCCAATATCTCCACGTAGACCTCGGGGCTGACGATTCGGCCCACGACCGTGGCGCTCAGGGGCACACCCCGGGACTGGTCATGCAAGTAGGCCGAGTCCACCTGGTCCTGGGCCACGCTGAGCTGGTCATCGGTCCGGCCGTAGAGCGAGGAGTGCAACGAGCTGTAGGTGACGACGTCCACGGCGACCAGGCCCAGAGCCACCAGGACGACCATGATGGCGATCAATCGCCTCCTGATCCTCATGGCCGGGCTTCCCGGCTTCGCCGGCCGACGATCACGAGGGGGGCTCGCGCAAGCTGTAACCCACTCGTCGGATGGTGTGCACGAGGGGTGGATCGAAGCGATCGATCTTCTTACGGAGGTAGCTGATGTACGTCTCGACGATGTTGGCGTCGCCCTCGAAGTCGTAGTCCCAGACAGCACTGAGGATCTCCGATTTGGACACGACGCGCCGGGCGTTGACCAGGAGGTAGCGCAAGAGGTTGAACTCGGTGGCCGTCAAATCGATCAGCTCGTTGGCCCGCCACACCTCGTGGGTCTCGTCGTCCATGACCAGGTCGGCGAACCGGAGGCGGCCATCCATGTCGGAGCCCTCGGGCAGGGTCCGGCGAAGCACGGCCCGGATCCGGGCCACCAGCTCGTCGATGCTGAACGGCTTGGTCACGTAGTCGTCGCCGACGGCCAGGCCGGCCAGCTTGTCGCCGGACGTGTCCCGAGCGGTGAGGAACAGGACGGGCGTGCTCGTGCCCGCGGCCCGAAGCTGGTGGCACACCTCTATTCCTTCGAGGTCGGGCAGCATGACGTCGAGCACGATCATGTCGAACCCACCGGGCAGGGCCATGGACAGTGCCTGCGCCCCGGTGGCCGCCACTTCGATCTCGAATCCCTCGAATCGGAGAGCGGCCGCCAACACGTCGGTGATGTACGGCTCGTCGTCCACCACCAGGACTCGCCCCGATGTTCTCATTGCTCCATGCTTGCAGACGCCGGAGCCCGGCAGCCCTCAGGCGGCAACCTCGGCAGCCCTCAGGCGGCAACCTCGGCCGGCTGCCGCTTCTTTCGGAGGGAGCCGATCGCCCTGAGCAGGCCCCACCAGGTCACGAGACCGAACGCCTCGACCACGATGTAGGTCGACATCTTGGACTCGCCCTCCACCCGGTCGACGAACCGGATGGGCACCTCGACAATGGGGGCTCCAGCCCGCTTGGCCCGATACGTCATCTCGATCTGGAACCCGTACCCGTCGGCCCGAATACCGTCGAGATCGATCCGGCGCAGGACCGATGCGGAATAGGCCCGAAAGCCCGAGGTGGAATCGTTCACCCCCAGCCCCAGGAGCGCCTGGGCGTAGACATTGCCGCCCCGGGACACCAGACGTCGGTGCCAGGCCCAGTTCGGAATAGAACCGCCCGGCACGTATCGCGAACCGACGGCGAGCTCGTAGCCGTTGTCCAGAGGGGCGACCAGCGCGGGGAGGGCGTCGGGGTCGTGGGAGAGATCGGCATCCATCTCGATGCAGGCCTCGTACTGGCGTTCCAGGCCCCATCGGAAGCCGGCTCGATAGGCACTGCCCAGGCCCGACTTCTGGTCACGGCGGAGGACCTCGATGCCGCCGACCTCCGTGCCCGTCGATTCAGCCAGTTTTGCCGTTCCATCAGGACTTCCGTCGTCTACGACCAGGATGGTGGCGTCGGGCAGAGCACCGCGGATGCGTCGAAGCACCCGGTCGATATTCTCCGATTCGTTGTACGTGGGAAGGATCACGAGCACGCGCACGGGGGGCAGCTTACGGGACCGGGTCGGGTGCATCAGTGGCGCGAACCAGCCGAGCCTCAGGTTTGGCGCCCCCGTCAAGCCCCTCCGGTGCGCCAGGATCCTCCGCTGGGGATGCCTGGGTGTGGTGCCAGACCTCCCGGAACACGACCTGGATCGCCCCGCCGACTGGAATGGCCACCAGGGCGCCGGCCAGGGCGCCGAGGGCCGAGCCGAACACGCCGCCCAGGTTCGCGCCTACCAGGACCGAGAGCAGGACCCACAGGGGGTTCATGCGAACCGTCCTGCTCATGACGATCGGGTAGAGGAAGTGGTTCTCGATCAACTGGAAGGTCACAAAGACGATCAGCGCCACCAGGGCGGACACCGGGGAGTGCAAGAGAGCGATGGCCACGGTGGGAACACCGGCGATCAGGCCGCCGACCAGGGGAATCATCGCTACCAGGCCGACCCACAGCCCCAGAAGGAGGGCAAAGGGCACGCCCAGGATCACCAGGGTCACGAATATCACCAGGCCGAAGATGAGGGAAAGGGCGATGTTTCCCAGGACGTAGCTGGTCACTGACTTGGAAACGGTGGTGGCCACCTGCTCAACCCTCTCCCGACGCTTGGGGGCGAGCGATCCCAGGAAGCCGCGGCGAATGGCCGGTGCCTCGATAAGCATGAACAGTGAGAGGAAGCCAATGGTGGTGAGAGCCAGAATGGTGGAGAAGACGGCCTTGCCCAGGTTGGTGCCCACGCTGAGTGCCGGTTTCCCCAGATTCTGCGCTGCGGTCTGGATCTTGGGGGCGTTCTTCTGCACCCAACTGAGCAGGTGAACCCGATCAAGAAGGTGGGCGAGGGTGCCGTGGCCCTTCTTGAGCTCCCTGATCATGTGCGGAAGCTGTTCGGCGAAGTGGGTGAGCGAATTGATCAGCGGGTATCCGAAGAGGACGAGCAATCCGGTGAATGCCAGCACGGCGGCGACGAAGACAACCGCCACGGCGCCGACCCGCTTCAGGCGCCAGCGCTGCAGGGCCACCACCGCGGGGTTCAACACCAAGGAGATGAATGCGGCAATGAGGATCCAGAGGATGACCTCGCGTAGGCGACCAATGAGCCGGTAGAGCACCCAGGTCACGATGACCACGGCGTCGATGGTCAAAATGGTGCGGAGGGGGACCCCTTTGTTGGCGAAGGCAGCGAACAGGCGGTCGCGGCGAAGGGCGTCCGGGCCGGGGTCCTCGTGCGAATCTTCAGGCCTGACCGTGGTGGCCGGCGCGATGCCCACTGGTACCGTCGAGGCAGGGTTCTCCGTATGGTCCCTGTCTCGCCCGTTACTCGCCCCTTCTACCTTCGAGGCAGGGGTGTCGCCATGGTCCCGCTCCCGCCCGTTACTCGCCCCCCCGGTCATCGACTCAGCATGGCAGGTCGACCTGGTACGGGCGTGCCAACATGAAGGCAATGGTCGCTGACACCGCCGAAGGTCCGCGACGTCGTTGGTGGCACCGGGGCCCATTCGTGCACAAGGAGGTCCGCTGGTCTGTCGGCCTCGTCCTGGCGTTCCTTTTTGTCTTCTACCTCGCCATTCCCCTTCTGGCCAGCCATCGGGACGATCTCACCGCCCTCGGCCACATTCACCCCGCCTATCTCATCCTGGGCACCGTGCTGGAGATCGGGGCGCTGGCCGCGTACACGCAGCTGACCCATGCCGTCCTTCCGGAGAATGGGCCCAGACGCCTGCGCCTGTTCCGCATCAACATGTCCACCCTGGCGCTCAGTCACGTCTCCCCGGGAGGGACCGCCCCGGGAGCCGCCCTCGGGTACCGGTTGCTGACCCAGTCCGGGGTCAGTGGGTCGGACACCGCCTTCGCCCTCGGCACCCAGGGCATCGGGTCCGCCGTTGTCTTGAACGTCATCTTCTGGCTGGCCCTGGTGGGATTCGTGCTGATCCACGGCTTCCATGCTCCGACCAGCCACGGCGGGGGCCAGTCGGGAACGATCCTGGTGGTGGTGGCTGCCGCCATCGGGGTGATCCTGCTGGGCGCCTTCGGGGGCCTCTTCTACCTCCTGACCAGGGGCCAGGAGCGGGCGGCCAAAGTGGTCAGGAGGATCTCCGGCCGAATCCGCTTCCTCGATCCCGACAAGACTGCGGCCACGGTCCAGCGGCTGGCCGAGCGGTTCGCCGTCTTGCTGGAGGACCGCCCACTGCTGATCAGAGCGGTGACTTGGGCCACGATCAACTGGCTGCTCGATGCCGCCTCACTCTGGGTCTTCATCGCCGCCTTCAGCCACTTCATCTCCCCCATCGACCTGTTGGTCGCCTACGGGCTGGCCAATATCCTGGCCGCCATCCCCATCACCCCGGGGGGCCTGGGTGTGGTCGAGTTCGTCCTGGTCTCGATGATCACCGGGTTCGGACCTACCCCCGGGCAAGCCCTCTCGGGCGTCCTCGCCTATCGCGCCATCAACTTCTGGTTGCCTATCCCCGTGGGCGGCATGGCCTACGGGTCACTGGAGTTCGAACGCGGGAATCTCTACCACCGCCTGCATCTCTTCTTCCTGGACCGGTACCAACGCCGGCGAGGGGCGCTGGGGGTGGAGGACGACAGCGACCACGGGCCATCGGGTCTGAAGGGGGCAGATCCGGCGCTCGCCAGTCCGGGTCTCCCCAGTCCTCATCCCAACAGTCCGGGTGACGCCAGTCCGGCCCAGATCAGTCCGTTCGATGCCAGGCCAGTTGATGCCAGTCCGATCGATGCCGATCCGGTCGATGCCAGTCCGGCCCAGGTGAGTCCGGTTGATGCCAGTCCGCACCGGGGTCCGCCTGAGAAACCGGGGAAGGGCCGCGAAAGTGGCGAACCAACGGGGTCGGAGCAGACCGGGGCGGGTGAGATGGGGTCACCAGACGGCGAGGAGACGCCGGCGGATGAACCCCACGAGGTGGAGACCGAGGCATCGGCGGCTGGAGCCCACGTCCACCGATTTCGGAGTGGTTCCGAGAAGGTCCGGACCACGACCGAGAAGATCAGGTCCGAGAACTCGGATGCCTTCGGCCCACGAACAGACGCCTCCACCAGCGAAGGGACAACCAGCGGAGACGACGTCCCTCCGACGGCGGGCGCGGTGGGATAGCGGCTGGAGCCGCGGTCCGCGGCTCCAGCCTGGTCAGGGCGTCCTGCCGCAAGCTGTCCTGAAGGCTGATACCGATCCCTGACGGCACCCGCACCCAGGAACCGTCGCCCTGCAGGGTCCAGGTGTTGGCGTCGTCTAAGAGGGCAAGGTCGAGGAGCGCTACCAGCCGTTCCTGCAGTTCCGGTGCCTCGATGGGCACGATGGCCTCGATACGCCGATCCAGGTTGCGCTCCATCAAGTCCGCCGACCCCAGAGTGATCAGCAGGGGTCGGTCCCCGACCCCCCCGAACCGGTAGACCCGGGAGTGCTCCAGGAATCGCCCCACGATGGACCGAACCCGGATGTTCTCCGAAAGCCCCGGTACGCCCGGTCGCAGGCAACAGCGACTGCGAATGATCAGGTCGATGGACACTCCAGCGGCCGATGCCCGGTAGAGGCGGTCGATCACGGCCGGATCGGTGAGCCCATTGGCCTTCAGGATGATCCGACCCTCCGGTCCGGCGAGCGCCTCGCGGTCGATCCACTCCATCAACTGGGTCCGCAGTGACACCGGTGCCACCACCAGGTTCTGATAGGCGGCGGGCCGGCTGTAGCCGGTGAGATAGTTGAACATGTTGCCCACATCGATGGCGATGTCCTCGTTCGAGGTCAACAAGCCCAGGTCTTCATAGTTCAGCGCGGTTCGGGAGTTGTAGTTGCCGGTGCCGATGTGGCAGTAGCGCCGGACGCCGTCGTCCTCCCGACGGGCCACCAGCGCCGTCTTCGAGTGGGTCTTCAGCCCGGCGAGGCCGTAGACGACGTGGACACCGGCATCTTCGAGCGCCCGGGCCCACGCGATGTTGGCCTGTTCGTCGAAGCGGGCCTGCAACTCCACCAGCGCTGCTACCTGCTTTCCCGATCGGGAGGCCCGGATGAGCGAGGCCACGATGGGGCTGTCGCCCGAGGTCCGGTACAGCGTCTGCTTGATGGCCAACACGTTCGGATCGTCGGCGGCCTGCCCGATGAACGCCTCGATCGACGTGGTGAAGGAATCGTAAGGATGGTGAACCAGAACGTCCTGGTCTCGCAGGACGGCGAAGATGTCGACGGCCCCGGCGGGCCCAGCGGCACCGGGGGGCCCGACGGCCGCGAGGCCGGGCGCCGTTGTGAGTGGTCCGGTTGGTGCCGTCGTGAGCGCTCCGACCTGTGCCGCGGTCAGCGCTCCGGTGGGCGCCGGGACGGGAGCCGTGGTCGGGGGCGAGGCCAGCGGCGGGGCGGTGATCGGGATCCACGGCTCGACGGACAGATCGGGGCGATCGAGACCGGCCACGGACCACAGCCCGCTGAGATCGATGGGGCCGTCCACCGCGTACACGCTCTCGGGCGGCACATCGACCTCTGACACCAGGAGGTCGCGAATCGCCGGTGTGGCGCCGGCTGCGATCTCGAGTCGAACCGCTTCGCCGAACCGGCGGCGCTGCAGCTCGAGCTCCACCGCGGCCAGAAGATCACCGGCTTCGTCCTGCCCGACCGACAGGTCGGCATTCCTGGTCACCCGAAAGGCGTAGTGCTCCCCGATGGTCATAGCCGGAAAGAGCGTGTCCAGGTGAGCCGCGATGACCTGCTCCAACGGCACGAACCGCTCGCCGTCGGGCATGACCACGAAGCGAGGGAGCAGCGGAGGGACCTTGACCCGGGCAATCCGGCTCTCGCTGGAGACGGGGTCGACCACCCGCACCACCAGGTTCAGCGACAGGTTGGAGATGTAGGGGAACGGATGGCCTGGGTCGACGGCAAGGGGCGTGAGCACCGGGAAGATCTGTTGGTGAAAGACATCCACCAGGTACGTGCGGTCGTCCTCGTCCAGCGTGTGCCAGTCGGACAGGACGACCCCGGCCTCGGCCAGGAGGGGAACCACTCGATCCAGAAATATGTGGCTCTGGCGATCGACGAGGTCGGTGACCCGGGCCGTGATCGCATTGAGCTGCTCGAGCGGCCGCATGCCGTCGGCTGAGCGGGTCCGCAGGCCCGCCGCCACCTGGTCCTCCAACCCGGCCACCCGGACCTGGAAGAACTCGTCGAGGCCGTCGGCGAAAATGGCCAGGAATTTCACCCGTTCGAACAGCGGAAGGTCGTCGTCCTCGGCCAACTCCAAGAGCCTGGCGCCGAAATCGAGCCAGGACAGCTCCCGGTTCAGGAAACGGTCAGCGGGCAACGCGGCCTCAGCGACGGATCGGCGGGCCCGTGGCAGCGGCGCGTCGGGAGTCGGCGCAGCTGCGCCGGCGGGATCCCCTGTGGTGGTCACTCCCACAACGCTCTCCACGGCGGTTGAACCCTCGGTCATGCTTCGGGCCTCATACGACCAGCATGGTACCGCCCGTGGGGTCGGCGGCCCCGGGGTTGGGGTGCTCGAACCCACCTGAGGCACCCGGCGATCTACCTTGTTGCCTCCCACGATGCCCTGTAGAGCCCCAGTAGGCTCCCCGGAAGTGTCCGTCCTGAGCCATATCCGCACACCTGCACCCCTTCGCCGTCCTCGCGGGCCTAAGCCCCGGCGGCGCACGGAGATGGGCCTGATGGCCGCTGCCGCGGTGATCATCCTGGCTCTCTACGTGTTGATGATCGTGGGCAACACCAACAAGATCCCGGCCGACGTGGGCCCACTGCTCGCGGCCATGTTTGCGCTGGGAGTAGTCGCACACATCGCGAACCGTTACCTGGCTCCCGATGCCCACCCGGTAGTGCTTCCCCTGGCGTTCCTCCTGAACGGCATCGGCTACGTGATGATCCTCCGCATCGATCTGGGCAATAGCCTGCACCACTGGAATTTTGCGCCCATCCAGGCGCTGTGGACCGCCATCGGTGTGGGCGCCTATGTGTTGACCCTGTTCTTCGTCCGTCGTTCCCGGGACCTGGACCGTTACCGATACCTGCTCTTGCTCTTCGGCGCCCTGTTGCTTCTCGCCCCCCTTGCACCCGGAATCGGCGAGACGATCAACGGTGCCCGCTTGTGGATCCACTTCGGCACATTGTCGTTCCAACCAGTCGAGCTGGCAAAGATCCTGCTGTGCATCTTTTTCGCCTCCTACTTCATCGAGAGACGGGAATTGCTGACTACTCCGACGGCCAGAGTAGGAAGCCGGCTCTTTCTGGACCCCCGCCCATTGGTGCCGATCACGTTGGCGTGGATCTTCGCCATTGGCGTGATGAGCCTGGAACACGACATCGGATTCTCCGCCCTGCTCTTCACCCTGTTCATCGGCATGCTCTGGGTCACGACTGGACGAACCGGGTACCTGGCCCTCGGGATCGTCGCCTTCGCCATCGGCGCCTATCTAGCCGGAAAATACCTAAACCAGACCCATATAAGGGTTGAAACCTGGCTCAATCCCTGGAAATCGTGCTTCGACGCTGGAAGGCAGCTGTGCCAATCGTGGTACGGCCTCGGGAGCGGGGGGATCGGGGGGACCGGGTTGGGACTCGGCAATGGTGCTTCCAACATCCCGGAGCCCAATACCGACTTCATCTTCGCTGTCATCGGCGAGGAGATGGGGCTGCTCGGGTCGACCATGGTGGTCATTGCGTTCTTGTTGCTGGTGGGAGCCGGACTCCGTATCGCCCAGGCAGCACGGTCCGAGTTTGCCAAGCTGACGGCCGCCGGACTCACGATCATCATGGGCTTTCAGGCCTTCTTCATCATCGCCGGTGTCACCCGGCTCCTGCCGCTGACCGGCATCACGCTGCCGTTCGTCTCCTATGGAGGATCGGCCCTTATCGCCAACTACATCCTGGTCGCCCTGCTCATGCGGATCTCGGACGAAGGGAACCGGGTGGTGGACGCGGCGGTCCAGTCAGGCGAGGAACTCAAGACGTAGCCGGCGAGCGGGCTCAGGTTCTGCCCACCCCTTCGGCGGCCGGCGTGGTCAGCGCTGTCGGATGTTCGGCGGGCGGCACCGGTGAGTTCCCTTTGGCCGCACCTTCCCGTGGCGGTTCGATGGCGGTTTCGGCTACCGGCAAGTCGACCGGCGTGGTGGACGGTTCGGCGGCGCGATCGGATGAATCGACCTGGGCGGGTACCTCAGCGACCTGGGCGGGTACCTCAGCGGCCGGGGTGGGTGCATCAGCGACCGGGGTGGGAGGCGACCACGGCGCCACATCCCCTTCTTCCTCGAACAACCGGGGGTCGATCAGGATGGGCACGGGGACGGGCTGGTGAAGGGCGATGGCCAGGGCGTCGGTGGGTCGGCACGAGTAGACGTTGCGCCCCGTCCTGCCGCGCAGGTCGAGCTCGGCGAAATAGGTCTTGCCCTGGCGTCCGACCATGCGGATGGCGACCACATCGATGTCGAACCCGCTCAGCACATCGGTGATCAGCTCGTGGGTCAGCGGACGAGGAGTTGGGATACGACGGAGGGCGTGGGACAGCCCGACCCCGTCTTGCATGCCCACGGTGAAGGAGAGCTGCCGGCGAGGGGCCTCCGTCTCGCGCAGGACGACCGTCGGGAACTGGGATGGCAGAGTGATGTTGACGTCGCCGACGATGGCCATGCGGAACTCGGGCGGGGGCATGGCCTGTTGGTTGCTCAACGAACGCTCCGCATATGAACGTTGAGCACCAGGCCAATGGCGGCAAAGAAGCCGATGATGGCGGAACCCCCGTAACTGAGGAAGGGAAGGGGGATACCGGCGACGGGCATGATCCCCATGTTCATGCCCACATTCTCGAACACTGAGAACACGATGAGTGCGAAGAACCCGGTGCACAGGAGGCGCCCGTAGTTGTCCCGGGCCAGCTGGGCCGTGCGCAGGATCCGCCAGGCCACCACGCCGAACAGGCCGAGCACGGCCGCCGTGCCTACAAAGCCCAGCTGCTCGCCGACAGCCGAGAAGATGAAGTCAGTCTGCTGGGAGGGCACATAGGCGAGGTTGGTCTGCGCCCCCTTGAACAGGCCGGTGCCGAACCAACCGCCCGCCCCGATGGCGTTCTTGGCCTGGGTCACGTTGTACGTCGCCGTCGAGGCCGCTTTATTGGGCGAGATGAAGCTGGTCAGCCGCTCGATCTGGTATTTCTGCAGCAGCCCCACCTGAAGGGTCACGACGATCAGGATGACCAGCGCGGCCACCAAGAGGAGGAGATACCGACCGGGCAGGCCGGCCGCACCCAGCATCACCAGCAAG
>DATMMO010000051.1:0-8239 GCA_035569695.1 Acidimicrobiales bacterium
ATGACCGTCCACTACGGCAGCCAGCAGGCGATCGGGAAGCAGTTCGTCGGCCCCGATTATTCCGCCGGCTATCACACGTTCGGCGTGGACTGGGAGCCTGGGTCGATCTCCTGGTACATCGACGGAGCTCTCCGTCAGCGCGTTGCCATTTCCATCAACACCCCTATGTACCTACTGGCCACATTGGCCATCCAGGGCATCGTGCCTCCGACTCCGGCAACCCGCTTCCCCTCGGCCATGGCGATTCAGTGGATCCACGTGTTCCAGCACCCGAAGGCCGGCTCGGAGCCCTGACCCGGATCCTCCAGCTGACAGACGAGCAGGACGCTCTCCGTGGGAACTGGGCTGGCCGGCGTTTATTTGGCCACCTGCTGGGTTACAATAGCGACGCTAAGTAACAACTCAGCCACAAGACGTCGGCAACTGGCAGAGCGGGGTCGCACCCGGCGTTGACGAAGGATCGAGATGCCCACACCCGTTCCGGAGCACAGCCCCTTTCCCAAGACAGCGAGCAATGGCTCCGATCTTGCCTCTTTCACCGGGAAGTTCCCAGGGGCGGCCATTCGTCTTCGAGGGTCGCGGCTACCTGATCTTCCTGCTCCGTGCCTGGTGGAGACGGTCGTTCAGCGGGCGAGGCGCATCGGGGTGTCCCCGCTCACGGTCCGCAGACGGATCCGGACGGGTCTCGATCCGGCCGTGCAGATCGGCGGTACGTGGAGAATTCTGTTGGCTGACTCCAGATCCCTGGAGCATCTGCCGCCGGAGTGCTCGGTGCGCCAGACGGCCAACACGCTGGGGGTCTCGGAGCTGACCGTTCGGCGGTGGATTGCCGCCGGAGCGATTCCGGCGGTGAAGCATGGGCGGGCATGGACCATCTCGCGCCACTCTCTCGAGGTCCTCTTCGACATCGCCTCCTAGCCGAGGCCGCCTCCTAGCCGAGATCACGTCGGCAGAGGATGATCAGCCCTTGTCGGCCAGGTCCCGCTTGCCCTGTCGGGAGGCGCGGGCGGCGTGCTTGAACAGGTTGGCGGCCATCGACGATCGTTCGCCCGCTGCCCTGGCCTCGTAGACCTCGGCCCGGAGCTGGTGGACCTCGGTCGAATCGGGGTCGGCGTAGAACGCGGTCTCGATGAGATGGGTGGCCAGTTGGAGCTCGTCGCTCGCGGCCAGGCTTCGCACCCGGTCGAGCACGGTGCTCACGCCGCCGGCCAGCGAGACCCACTCGCGGGCTTGTCGGGCTCGAGAGGCCGGGAGCAGCTGGTCCGGGTCGCCGTCGTACCAACCGCCGTAGAGGCGCCAGATGTTGCGCACGATGAACTGCGGGTGGTCGTAGACCGGTTGCAGGTACGGGCGGTCCAACAGGTGATCGGGCATGGACACCTCGTGGAGCACGCGATCGAGGGAGACGCCCTGGTTCATCAGGGCGAGCGTCTGCTGCTCGAGCGACTCGAGTAACTCGGCCGTGTCGGACAGAGCCTGGCGGATCCGGTCGCCACCGATGATCGGCGCGCCGTGCCCGGTGACCATCACCTCTGCCCCCAGTGCGGCCATCTCCCGGAGGGCGACGGCCCACTCACCGGCGAAGCGCTGCACCTTCTGGGGGTTGCCCGCATTGGGGACGGCCCAGATGAACAGATCGCCGGGGTGGAGGACCCTGAGTTCGGGGATCCACGTCCAGGTGGCGTCGTCGGTCTCGCCCCGAGCATGGTGCAGCTCGAAGGTCAGCCCGCCGTGGGTCACCGACATGCCCACGTCGTAGGTGACGTCGGGATGGCGCCAGTGCTCCGGCCAGGAGAACCCCTCGATGCCCTCGAGCGCGAACTGGCGGACGTTGATGGCGGTGTTGAAGCCGCGGGTCTTCACGTAGCGGTCGAAGTTGGCGTGGAGGTCCTGGTGCCCGTACACGATGGGCGCCGGCCACCCCTGTTCGGAGGCCTCCGTCTCGAAGCGAGCGGTCCCGAACACATGGTCCAAGTGATGATGGGAGAACACCGCAGCGGCTAGGCGGGAGTGGGGGCGCCAGGCCCGAACGTTGTCGTACAGCGGTGCGATGTCGAAGGGGCCGCCCGAGTCCAAGAGCACAAGACCGTCGCCGGTCTCGATCGCGGTGGCGCTGGCCAGACTCAAATAGACGAGGACCCCGGGGCTGATCTCTTCGGACATGGTCCCCGACGCCTGGACCGGGTGATCGGGCCCGTTGATGTCGACGGTACCGGACCACAGGCGCTCGGACAGCCTGGTGACCGGCCCATCGCCACTCATGTCACGCCCCCCTTGGAGGGTTACGACGAACAGGTCCTGGAGGGCGCGCCATGGGGTCACTATGTGGGCCCGAAGCGGCGAAGTCAACAACCGACCGGGCCGCCCGACCCCGTCGTAACCGCCGAAATTGCAGGAAGAGGGGTCTGTGCAAGGTGACGGCCAAGGCCGTCGGACAGGCCCCGGGCAAGGTCGTCTCGGCATCGTTGCCGTTGTCACCCGCGGTGGGTGGTGCGTCGGACCGGACCGTCAGGGGCGGCTCGTCGACGGAGCGCAGCAGCGCTGACGAGAAGGGAAGGAACCATGAGCACAGCCACTTCGATCACCGGCAACCTGACTCGGGACCCCGAGATCCGCTACACCCGGGATGGGCAGGCCACGACCACGCTGGGGGTGGCGGTCAATCGCCGCTGGCAGCAGCGCGAATCCAAGGAATGGGAGGAGTCGACCTCGTTCTTCGATGTGGTGTGCTGGCGCGAGCTGGCCGAGAACGTGGCGCTGTCCATGACCAAGGGCATGCGCGTCGTGGTCACCGGTCGGCTGGGGCAGCGGAGCTGGGAGAACGAGGACGGCGATCGCCGGTTCAAGGTCGAGATCGTGGCCGAGGAGATCGGCCCGAGCCTCCGGTTCGCCACCGCCGACGTGATGAAGGTGGAGCGCCACGCTCCGCTGGCCGACGGGGCCAAGGATGGCGAAGCCGCGACAGGTGACGAGGCCTTGGCGGCCAGCGCCTGACGATCGGTGCGCGGAAGGCCCGGTGCGAGCCGGTGCTGCTTGTCCGGTGGCGTTGACCCCCCTCCCGGCGCCACCCCGTCCACGGCCCCGGTGACGAGCCGGGCCTTCCCGCTCACCCCGACCCACACGGTCTCCGTCTCGGTCGGTATCCCCAGTCATGAGGACGACGTTTCCACCAGCACGACGAGGAGAAATGCTGCGATGACGATCACTACTTCGACTCCACCGGCATCGGCGACCACCGAACCAACCGGCGCAGGGGCTTCTGCCGACGCAACGGACATGGACGCCGGCAGGCACGGAAACCTGGCACCGCCCGGGTCCGAGCCGGTTCGCTTCGAGGACTCGGTGGTGCTGTCCAAAAGAGAGGTGTTCGGCGCATGCCAGGCCCTGGCCGATGCCGACCGGTCGCTGCTCAGAAGCGGAGCAAAGAGCGAAGCGTCGGCCCTGGGGGACCTGTTCGAGCTCCTCGAAGCCCGCCTGTCGCAGTGAGTCCGGGTTACACCGGTTCGCAAGCGCCGACGCCATCATCGGCGCGTTCCGGGGCACTCCGAGCATCGACCTGACCAGGCTTCGCGCCGACCCTTGACCTCGTTGCCTCCCCGGACATCAAACCGCGCGCCTCAAGGACCCGCCAGGGGTCAGTCCAACAGGTCGCGGATGTCGGCCGCGGTCATGGCGCCGGACTCGAACCCGCCACCGTCCATGACATTGGAGAACAGAGCGGCCTTCTTCGCTTTGAGGGCCATGACCTTCTCCTCCAGGGTGTCCTTGGCCACCAGGCGGTAGACCATGACCTTGCGCGTCTGGCCGATCCGATGGACCCGATCGACCGCCTGGGCCTCGGTGGCCGGGTTCCACCAGGGATCGAGAAGGATGCAGTAGTCGGCCTCGGTCAGGTTGAGGCCGAACCCTCCGGCCTTGAGGCTGATCAGAAAGACCGGAGCCTGACCCTCCCGGAAGTCGGCGATGACCGCCGGCCGATTTCGGGTCTTTCCGTCGAGATAGCAGTGGTCGATACCGGCGGCGCCGATCCGATCGCGAGCCAGATTGAGGAATCGAGTGAACTGGCTGAACACCAGGACCCGGTGCCCGTCGGCGACGATGTCCTCGAGCAGTTCCATCAATGTGTCGAGCTTGGTCGACGGTACCTCGGCGTGTTCGGCGTCGACCAGCGACACGGCCAAGCTGGCCTGACGGAGCAGGGTGAGGGATCGGAAGATCTCGAAGCGGTTCTTGGTCATGTCGTCGAGGAGCCCGAGGACCTTCTGGCGCTCGCGCTGCAAGTACGTTTGGTAGACCTTCTTGTGCTTGGGGCTGAGGTCGAGCTCGAGCACCTGCTCCTGTTTGTCGGGCAGATCGCTGGCCACCTGCTCCTTGGTCCGCCGCAACAGCAGCGGGCGGATCCGTCGTCTGAGCTGAGCCAGTCGATCGGTGTCGCCCTGCTTTTCGATGGGCACCCGGTAGTGCTCCCCGAAGCGGTCCGGACTGGCGAAGAGACCGGGAGCGGTGATGGAGAGCAGCGACCACAGCTCCATCAGGTTGTTCTCGATCGGTGTGCCGCTCATGGCCACCTTGAAGGAGACGGGGAGCGTCTTGGCCCGTTGGTAAGTCTGCGAGTGCCGGTTCTTGGCGAACTGGGCCTCGTCGAGGAAGAGCCCGGCCCACCCGATGGCCGCATACTCCTCGTACTCCCTCCGGAACAGGCCGTAGGAGGTGATCACGAGAGCGCGCCGTGCGGTCATGTCGGTCAGGGTCATCGCCCGTCGGCGCCCGGTCTCGGTGATCGTGACCACGTCCAGGTCGGGGGCGAACCGGCGGCACTCGGCCGCCCAGTTTCCCACCACGCTGGTCGGGGCCACCACCAGGTAGGGAGCATCGGTCAAACCCCGTTCCCTCGTGTGGCACATCAGGGCCAGGGCCTGCACGGTCTTGCCCAGCCCCATGTCGTCGGCCAACACGCCCCCGAGCCGGTGCTCGAACAGGAAGGCCAACCAGTTGAATCCCGTGAGCTGATAGGGCCGGAGGGTGGCGCGCAGGGTCTTGGGTGCGGGATGTTCGCTCCGTTCGGCCGCTTGGGCCAGGCCGCGCACCGAGGCCTCCCACTCGCCGATCTGGGCCGTGGTCACCCCGAGGTGTTGGAGGTCCTCCCACAAGCTGGCCTGGAACCGGCTGAGGCGGATGCCGTCGCCCGGCCCCTCGTGCAAGCCACGGGCCTCGGTAATGAGCTGGGCCAGCTCCCGAAGCTCCTCTCGATCGAGGGAGAAGTACGTCCCCGATGGGAGGATCAGATGTGACCTGCCCTCGGCCAGGCCCACGAACAGCTCGGCGAAGGGAACGTCTTCTCCGCCCACGGACACGGTGACCGTCAGGTCGAGCCAGTCGTTGTCGGCTGATTCCGAGCCGCCCAAGTGCACCACCGGTGCTGCCTCGGACTCCCGGTAGTGGGGGACGGTGCCGATCCGCTCGATCTCCATGCCCTCGATGGCCTCGAGGGCCGGGACCACGTCGGCCACGAAGCGGACGGCCGCCATGCCGTCGAGTTGGGAATGGGGCGCCAGACGCGGGCCGGTGGCTGTGCGCTCGAACAGCTCGGGTACCGACTGCGCGGCGGCCGTAGCCGCGTCGACGATGGTGTCCTCGGCCCTTCGTTGGCGAGTCCGGCCTGGGCCGTCCCACAGGCTCTCCCGCCGTTCGTCCCCTGTGGCCCGTCGCGTCCAGGCCAGCCCGAGCCGGTGCCCGTCAGCGGCCTGGATGGTCAGGACCACCGTGGTCGGCCGGACCTTGGGTAGCTCGACGGACCCGTCGCTCGAAGCCACCGTCACCTTGCGGCTGAGCTTGGGAACGAGGGCACGGATGAAGCGCTGCTCGTCGTGGCGGGGCACATCCACCGTGGCCATGCGGAGGAAGGTCCGCAGGTTGTCATCCACCGGCGTGGCCAGGGCAGCCAGTCCAAGTCCGAGGGGCCGGTTGTTGCTGCCCAAGCGGGGCCGCTCGTCCCACCAGGCGATCCCGTGGGCGGGGCGGCCTATGAGCATGGACGTCTCGAGGGGAAGGGAGTGGCCCTTGATGCCGATGCGAGGCTCGACCCGGAGCCCGGGCTCCGTCTTGATGACGTCGATCGTGACCGCGGCCGGCGTGGGGAGCAACGTGATGGGCTGGGCGTTGCGGCCCGACTGCAGCAAGGGGAGCCCGAGGGTTCGTGCTTCACCCAGCAGGTCCCACAGCCTCCGGCTGCTGATGGCCTCGAGCCTCACCACGTCATCGGAGTAGCTGTACATGGTCCGGCCATTGGCCAGCCGGCTGAGGGCCAGAAATTCCTTGACCAGATCGAGCCGCTCGGCGGCCTGAGGACTCCGCGCTGCCGGGCCCCGGGGGAAGTGGTCGAGACTGCCCCACGAGACACCCGTTCTGACCCAATTCCCGTTCCGTCCCGGTATCACCGGCCGTACCCGGATCCCTGGTCCGCGCCCACCTCGTTCAGCCGACTCGAGAACCAGTTCGAACTGGAGCCCGATCTCGGCGGCCTCCTCACCCTCCTCGCCGTCGGAGTCGAGCAGTGCCTGCAGGGGGAGCTCCCAGTCTTTGGGTCCCTGATCCTGCCCATCCGTCGGCCGGCGTGGAGCAACGGAGGATGCAGCCCCGGGATCCCCGCCGACGGGTGCGGACTCGCCCTTGACCAGGACGAGCGATGGGGCTCGACTCGAAGGCGCTTCGGATGGCGGGGCCAGGACCAGGGCCACCGCATGCTTGCAGTTCCTCCCCACCGGGCAGGTGCACGTGGCCTGGAAGGCCGAGAGCTGCTCCGAATCCGAGCGGGTCAGGGTGACAGAGGCCACATAGGGTCTCGCCGCCCCCCCTTGGATCTCGCCGACCACGCCGGTGCCGCCAGGGCTCCACGTCCGCTTCCGGACCGCACCGGATTGGGCATAGCCGATGCCACGTTCGAAGGTCGCCGATCCGACCAATTGCTCCAGCGCCTGCTCGTCGGCCGGAGTGATCATCGGGCGCTGTCTCCTCTTGTTCTCACGGCGGTCGAATCACGGTAGCGCTCGGGTGCTTCATGGCCCGGGGTACGGGCTCACCCTCCCATCAGCAAGTGTGGACTCGGTCTCCGTGAAGGGGAATGACTAGTTTACCGACCGACCTCGTGGTTCCCGCTTGGACGGGACTGCTTTTTCGGCCGCCGTGGCGCCCGTCTTGGCCCGGTGGCTCCCGGAGCGGCCGCCTTGGGAGGGGCACCCGTGCCCGTGTGATCAAGGCACAGTGCGCGCACACCGACCTGAGGTGGGCTCACACCCCCTTGCGGAACTCCACCCCTTCGCCCAGCAGGCGAGTGGTCTCGCCGATGTCGTTGACCGGGACGATCTCGAAGTCCAGGAAAGGACCGAATTTGGCAGCAGCCTCCCCCAGGGAATCCGCATTGTCCGTCTCAACGACGGCAAAGCCGCCGGTGCCGTCCAATCGCCCCAGGAACTGATGGAACGTTTCATCTGCGGGTGGCGTCCATTTGCTGAAGACCTGTAGGACGCGCTCCTGGGTTGCTTCGTTTTCCGCTGCGGAGCCTCCACTCCGAACTCGCCAGATCACGACGAATTTCATAGTTGACCTCCCTTGCATTGCCCCTGACGTTGCGCTCCGGTAGACGAACGCCCCTCTCAGTGAGTATGCGCCTACGTTGCGAGTGAATCAAGGGTGTGCCAGACCTTGGAGCGGGGCGATCCGATCGCAACAACGCCTCTGCTTGTGGGACACAGCCCGCAGAACGGGCCGGTCGGGCCAGCAGCCTCGTGGTCAACAAGAGCCAGCAGCCTCGTGGTCAACAAGATCAGCCCTGATCAGCCTGACCAGCCGTCTTCGAACCCTCCTTCGGCTCGAAGTCCAGGGCCAGCGAGTTCATGCAGTACCGGAGCCCGGTGGGATGGGGACCGTCGGGGAAGACGTGGCCCAGGTGTCCGCCGCAGCGCGCGCACGTGATCTCGGTGCGCACCATGCCGAATTTGCGGTCCCTGTGCTCCTCGACCGCGCCCCGGTCGACCGCCTCGTAGAAGCTGGGCCAACCCGTTCCCGACTCGAACTTGGTGCCGGCCTCGAACAGCTCGGCGCCACAGCCGCCGCAGAGGAACATGCCGTCCCCATCGACGTGGAGCAGCTCTCCCGACCACGCCGGCTCGGTCCCCTTCTTCCGCAGGACGGCGTAACGCTCGGGCGACAGCCGCTCCCGCCACTCCTTGTCGGTCAGCTC
>DATMMO010000052.1:0-5204 GCA_035569695.1 Acidimicrobiales bacterium
GCCCGTCGCCAACCGCCGTCGGGCGCGACCCAGATGATCGGCGTCGTTGGCGATGACCTCGCCGGCCAGGCGCCCGAGCACCTGGCCCGCCTCCATGGCCGCAACCCAACCCGACTCGGCCCGGCGAGCCAGCTCCTGTCCGCACTCGGTCGGGGTGATGAACGATCGGTTGGCGACCTCGTCGGCCACCGACTGGTCGCCGGTGTGCCCGATACCCGTCCAGACCGGGACGGCGGAGGTGGCCACGGCCCGGGCCACCACCTCGCTGTCGAAGGCGGCCATGTCGGCTTTGGACCCACCGCCGCGGACCACCACGATGAGCTCGCAGTCGGTGTACCCGAGAGCCGAGATGGCTCTAGCCACTGTCTTGTGTGCGCCCCGGCCTTGGACTTGGGTGGCCACCACCCGCACGTCGAAGGCGAACCCGGACGCCTCGAGCTGACCCAGGAAGTCCCGGTAGCCCTCGGTACCGGGACTGGTCACCAGCCCGATCCTGAGCGGCACGGCAGGGATGAGTAACGACCGGTTGCGGTCCAACAGCCCCTCGTCGGTCAGGGCCTTGATGACCCGGGCGCGCTCGGCCGCCAATTTGCCCAACAGGGCATCGGTGTCGAACTCGGAGAGGATGAAGCTGATGTCGCCCCGTGGCTTGTACAGCTGCACCTCGCCGCGGACTCGGACCACCAGGCCGGCGTTCAGCGTGATGCCCAGCTGGTCGAGGGTGGTGCGAACCCGGGACCAGCGGCTCGACCAACACACCACCTTGAGAACGGGCGAGCCCGTGTCGTGTGCACCGGCCGGATCGACCAGGTCGATATAGCAGTGGCCTCGTGAGCTCACGTTGAACGACCGCACCTCGCCCGAGACCCAGATCTGGCCGGGGAGCGCCGAGCGCAGGGCCCGGTCCACCCGACCGTAGAGCTCGGCGATCGAGAGGGAGGGCCGGTCACCGAGCCCGAGATCGGCTGCGGGTGGGCGGGGTGGGGCCATTGGTGCCAGACTAAACGGGGCTGTAACCCCTCGGTGACGGAGCGTCCTCCGCCGAATGCCCAGGTGTGGGACCATAGAGGCGACGGTGAGTCGGCTGGGTGGTCGCGGCTCGGCCTCTCGGAGACGTTGTTTCCGACAGGATCGGGTCGAGGAAGGTCGGGACTCCATAGGGCAGGGTGCTGGTTAACGGCCAGTCGGGGCGACCCGCAGGACAGTGCCACAGAGAACAGACCGCCGATGGCCCGACTGCAGAGTTGGGCACAGGTAAGGGTGAAACGGTGCGGTAAGAGCGCACCAGCGACCGGGGCGACCCGGTCGGCTCGGTAAACCCCACCCGGAGCAAGGTCGAACAGGGGGCTTGGGCTGCCCGTCCGGCAACCTCACGGTTGCCACCCCCAGGTGGACCGCTCAGATGGATGGCCACCCATCCCTCGAACGAGGGTGGACAGGATCCCGCCTACAGGCCGACTCACCGTCACTATCCGTCTGAGCTCGTGCAGACGGATCGATCATGGGCACTCAGTCCTTTGGCCGGGCTACAGCCAGCATTTCCTTCAGTAGATCCTCCCAGGGAACCGATTCCCAGCCCGAGCGATCCGCCTCGTCTTTGGCGACGGTCACGGCGTCATCAACCCATTGGATCTCAGCATCTTGGCCGGGACCCACTTTGTCGATCACCTTGACTCCGAACTCAGCGCCGAAGATCGTGTCCTTCCAGAGGAGATGGGTTTCCTTGAGGCCCTGCACCAGATGACTGTGCTTCGATCCCGAAGAACCCTCGGCCAGTCGGATCGCCCAATCAGCGGCATGCCACGCTCGCCGAAAGTCACCGTGATGTGTCGTCAACGTGACCTGGTCCTCATACGCAGCCAGCTTTGCCTTCTCGCTTTCCGGCAAGCTCGGCTCAATCTCTTGAACGAAGTAGGCAATGATCGGCGATGGGCTCTGCGATTCCGACATGAACACAACCTAGTTCCCCGCGATTCCTGACCGATTCTGCAGGTCAGAGAGCTGGAGGTCCTCGGATCTGCCTCCGCCCATTCCCCACCCATCTGGATTCACCCGCGGGGAGTCGATCGGTTGCCGCTAGATTCAGTGCAACGAATCCCAGCGCCCGAGGAGCCCATTCCCGACGCCGAGAAGGGAGACCACACGGACCATGTTGAAGCCCGTGGTTGCCGTCTATGACCACGTCATGCGGGGAATGGAAGACGCCGGTGTGGGCGGGTGGCGTCGTGATCTCCTCGCTCCGCTGGAGGGCTCGGTCCTCGAGATCGGCGCGGGGACAGGGGCCAACCTGCCTTTCTTCCCCCCCACCGTGACCTCACTGGTCCTGGCCGAACCCGACAGGCACATGCGAGCCCGACTCCTGGCCACCACCGCGGTGTCCAACCGACAGATCGAGGTCATTTCCGCTCCCGCCGAGCGCCTTCCCTTTCCCGATGGCTCCTTTGACGCAGTAGTTTCCGCGCTCGTGCTCTGTTCGGTCGGCGATCAGGCCATCGTGCTCGAAGAGATCCGGCGCGTGCTGCGGCCGGGCGGGCGCTTCGTCTTCATCGAACATGTGGCGGCCACGGGATCGCCCCGCCAGCTTCGCCAGCAACGCTGGGTCGAACCCGTCTGGAAACGCCTGGCCGGCAACTGCCACCTCACTCGCTCGACCGAGCAAGCCATCGCCACCGCCGGATTCGTGTTCGAGTCGGTCGAGCGACAGGGCCTGCCCAAGACACCGCCCATGTTCCGGCCCAGTATCCGAGGGAGCGCCACCCGTTCCTGACAAGCCAGGCGCATTGCTCGGACGCCGGTGTTAATTTTGGGGCGTAGCTCTCGGCAGTGCGGAAGGGGTCAACTGGGCACCAGGCCAAGCGAGGGTGAGCCCAGGGGGAAGGGGATATCGATCATGCAAGCACGAGGCAACTCGGTCCGTTCGCTTCGAAGCTGGGCCCGCCGCGTCGGTGTCGCCGTCGCGGCACTGACCCTTGCCACTGGGGGCCTGGTCGTCACCAGTGTCGTCATGGCTCCGGCGGCGACAGCTCTGGCCATTTGTACCCCTGCGGGCACGACAGCCCTGACCGCTGACATCATCGCCACCACCGGGCAATCGATCACCGGCACGGTGGACGCCACCGGCTGCGACATCGGCATCTACGTCCCGCCCGGTACGAGCGGGGTCACGATCGACGGGGCCACGGTCAGCGGGGCCAACGATCACGGGATCATGGCCGAGAACACCACGGGCCTCACCATTCAGAACAGCACCATCGAGAACAACGGACTGAACCCCACCCACAACATCGATACCAATAAAGCCGTGCTGCTGGTCGGGGTGACCAACTCCAGCGTCGAGAACAACACGGTGACCGGGAACCTGGCCGACGGCGGCATCAGCGTCACCGACGAAGGCAACGGCGTCAACCCCGGCGCTCCGGGACCAGGACCCCTGACACCGATTGCCTCCACCAACGACGGGATCACCGGCAACACGGTGAACGGCAACTTCGGCGGCTGCGGCATCATCGTCGAGAGCTGGGTGGCCGGAGCCGGAACCAACGACATCTTCGTGACCGGCAACCAGGTCCTGGGCGATCCCGGTGTGTTCGGGCCCCACGGGCCGGTAATCGGCCAGATCGTGGTGGCCACCGATGCTCCCGGGGCGACGGTCACCAACACCGAGGTCTCGGGCAACACGGTCAACGGCAGCTTCATCAGTGGGATCACCGTCCACTCCAATGCCCCCGGTGACTCCATCACCGGTACGACGATCCACGGCAACTCGCTCGACAACAACAACTGGGGCCACATCAACGGAGCCCCTCAGACCGACGCCATCGCCCTCATCGTCAACAACATCCCCGGTCCCTCGGCGCCCGTCCTGAGTGGCACTGCGGTCACCGACAACACCATGACCAATCAATTCGCCGGCGTATGGCAGACCTGGCAGGTGACGGGGACGACTCTCTCGGGGAACACCTTCAGCGGTCCTCCCAATGCCCGACTGTTCTACACCCAGCCGGCGCCGGGCCTCGGCTACTGGATGACCGCCTCGGACGGTGGCGTGTTCACCTTCGGCCAGGCCTCCTTCTGGGGCTCCCTCGGCGGCCAGTCCCTGAACGCACCGGTTGTCGGCCTGGCCCAGACCCGCGACCAGGGTGGCTACGTCCTGGCCGGTGCCGACGGCTCGGTGTCCAGCTTCGGAGACGCCATCACCTACGGATCGGTCGGGGCCGGTCAGCTCACCGCGCCCATCGTGGGCGTCGCCATGACGCCGTCCTCGCAGTCGGGGACTCAGGGGCTCGGCTACTGGCTGGTCGGCTCGGACGGCAATGTCTACCCCTTCGGTCACGACGCCGCATCGTTCGGGTCGACGGTCGGCACCCCCCTCAACCAGCCGATCGTGGGCATGGCCCCCACCCCCGATGGTGCGGGCTACTGGCTGGTAGCCGCGGATGGCGGCGTGTTCAGCTTCGGCGATGCCGGCTTCTTCGGATCCGAGGGCGGTAAGCCGTTGAACGCGCCGGTGTCCGGCATCGTCCCCACCGCTGACGGGCAGGGCTACTGGCTCGTGGCCAAGGACGGCGGCGTGTTCACCTTCGGGGACGCCGGCTTCTTCGGCTCGATGGGCGGTAAGCCGCTGAATGCGCCGGTGGTCGGCATCCTGTCGTCGGGCGGCGGGCAGGGGTACTCGCTGGTGGCAGCGGACGGAGGTGTGTTCACCTTCGGGGACGCCGGCTTCTTCGGCTCGATGGGCGGCCAGCCCCTCAACGCACCGGTGGTCGGTGGTGCCGCCGAGGGGCTCAACGCCTGAACAAGATGTTGGCCTGCCCTCAGACCTCGCTACCCAGGTATGTCATCCAGGATTTCGAGCCCTCGGCGACGGCTGCGGACGAACCAGCATGAGGAGCAAGGCCCCCATGCAGGCCAACCAGCCGCCCAGATAGACCATGGGTTTCAGCCATGGGTTTGGACCCGTAAAGGCGAGGGAGCCTGACGTGGCAGTCGCCGCGCTCGGGGTCACGCCAAGTCCGGTCCCCGCTCCTCCTGCGCCCGCACTTCCTGTGCCCGCAGCCGGGCTCACCGCCGCAGGGCTCGTCGCCACCTGAGTCGGTGTGCCTCCACTCCCGCTACCAGGGGTGGCATTCGTGCCGGGACTGGCTCCGCCGGTTCCGCTGGAGCCCGATCCGGCCGGGGAACCCGACCCGCCCGTCCCTCCGGAC
>DATMMO010000053.1:0-26631 GCA_035569695.1 Acidimicrobiales bacterium
ACCTGGATGCAGATGTGGTTGGCTCCCGCGGCGCGGTGCTCGTCCAGCCGCGCCTTGATGGCCTCCTCATCGCCCCAGACGACCAGGGCGTCGACCAGCCGGTCGCTGCCGCCGCCAGTGAAGTCGTCGTCGCCGAAACCCATCCGTCGCATGTTGTTCACGTAGTTCGGCAGGGTCAGGTAGCCCTGCAGGTAGGTGCGCCCGACCCAGCGCCCGACTTCGGGGTCGGTGGTGAGCACCACCGCCTGTTCTGGCAACACCAAGGCGTCGGGCCCGAGCACAGCCCGAGCCTGCGCGCTGTGGTCGGGGGTCACGTTGTAGGGGTGCACGCCAGCGGCGCGCCCGGCGGCGGTCTCCAGCATCTTCGGGCCGAGCGCCGCCAGTACCCGACCGTTGCGAGGAAGCGGCACCGGAGCGTTGTCCAGAGCGTCGAGAAAGTGGTTCATCGCCCCGACAGGCCCCTTATACCGTCCGGGCATTACTGCGTCGATGCGCGCCGCGTGGCCGACGCCGATACCGAGTAGGAAGCGGTCGCCGTAGTCGGCCTGCAGTCGGGCGTGAGCTGCTGCGGTCATCTCCGGGCTGTGCATCCAGAGGTTCAGCACGCCGGTGGCGACGGTGAGCGTGCGGGTCGAGTCGAGCAGATGCCCTACCGCCCCGAAGACGTCCCCGCCCATATCGGGAATCCACAGGCAGCTGTAGCCCAGCTCTTCCAGCTCGGCTGCGGCGTCGGCGATCACGGCCGGGTCGGAGAAACGCAGCGCGCCCGACCAGATCCCCGTTCCTCGCAGAGCGTCCATCTCAGATTCCTGCGCGTTCGAGAACGTCAGCGACCAAGGTGATCGATCGCAGCCGTGCCGGGCTGCTGGGTGCCTCGTGCACGGTGATGAGCTCGTCGGCGCCGGTGCTACGTGCGAAGTCATCGAAGAAGTCGCGGACCACGCCGGGGGTGCCGATGGCGGCATAGGTGAGCATGTGGTCGACCGTGCTGGCGCCGCCTCCGGCCAGGAGTTGGTCGGCCTGCTCGTCGGTGGGTTCGCTGCCGGGGTCGTTGACGAGTTGGTGGCCGAAGAGGTTGATCGCTCGGAGCCGCCGTACGGACCGCAGCTGCTCTGCCACCGCCTCGGGGCTATCGGCGGTGATCACACCGACGCCGGCGATGACGTAGGGCCGGTCCAGTTGCTCGGAGGGCTGGAATTCCTCCCGATAGGCGGCCAGCGCCGGATGTAGCGCGTCGGGCGCGAAGTGTGACGCGAACGCGTACGGAAGACCCAGCGCGGCCGCGAGCTTGGCGCCGAACAGCGAGGACCCCAGGATGTACAGCGGGACGTTCGAGCCCTTGCCGGGCACCGCGTCCACACCGGCCACCTTGCTGTGCCCGGTCAGGTAGCCCTGCAGCTCGACGACGTCACGGGGAAATGCCTCTGACGAGGACGGGTCGCGGCGCAACGCGTACATGGTCTGCTGGTCCGAGCCGGGCGCCCGGCCCAGCCCGAGATCGATCCGACCCGGATACATTGCCTCGAGCGTGCCGAACTGTTCGGCAATGGTCAGCGGCGCATGGTTAGGCAGCATGACACCGCCCGCTCCCAGCCGGATCGTGTTGGTCTGCGCGCCGACGTGGGCGATCAGCACGCTCGTCGCTGACGAGGCGATCCGGGCCATGTTGTGGTGCTCGGCGTACCAGACCCGGTGGTAACCCAGCTCCTCGGCACGTTGAGCCAGCGCCACACTGGCGGCGATGCTGTCGCGGGCGGTGAGGCCGCGCTCGATCGGTGCCAGGTCGAGAATCGATAACCGCGGCGATATCGCGGTCACCGGTACCGAACCACATCGGCCTCGATCCGGGTCGACGGTAGCTGCGGTTTGTGCCGCGTCATCACCTGACCATCGCCAATCACGAACCTGTCATAGGTACCTGCGTTGGATGACATATCGCCTCACTTTGCTAGATCGGGTACGGAACAAGGGTTGAATCGGGTGTGCACCACGGTGCAGATCGTGTCGTTGATGCTGCCGGGACGCTTTGTGGGGCGGTCTCAGATCAGGTCCAGTTGCAGTTCGGCTGTTGCGGGGTTGTGGCTGGCGCGAAGCGACAGCAGGCACATGATCGCGCCGGCGCCGAACAGGGCCGCGGCGACGATGAAGGCGATGGTGTAGCCCTGGGCGGCGGCGGCGGCCTGGGTGGTCGGCCCGTGGTGGTGGTTGCTGAGATAGTTGGCGGTCACTGACGCGGCGATGGTGTTGAGTACGGCGACGCCGATGGTGCCGCCGACCTGTTGGGTGGCGTTGACCAGGGCGCTGGCCACGCCGGCGTCGTGGTGGGTGACTCCGAGCAGCGCGGTGTTGCTGAGCACGACGAACGCGCCACCGAATCCGAGGCCCCACAGGATCATGGCCGGCAGGATCAGGGCCGGGTAGGAGCTGTGTGCCTGGATCTGGGTGTAGATCACCAGTCCGATCGTTGCCAGAGCGAACGCGCCAGCGGTCAGGTAGCGGGCTCCGACCCGGGCCATCAGCCGGGTCGAGATGGTCACCCCCACCACAACGGAGGCCGAGAGGGGGAGGAAGGCCAATCCGGTCTTTATCGCGGAGTAGCCGAGGTTCTGCTCGAAGTAGTAGGTGAGGAACAGCCAGGTGGCGACCGTGGACGCGCCGAGCAGCATGACAGCCAGGAACGACGCACCCCGGTTGCGGTCCAACACCACCCGAAGCGGCAGCAGGGGGTTGGCGACCTTGCTCTCTATGAGCGTGAAGATCACGAGCAGCACAGCCCCGACCAGCAGGAACGTCAGCGTGACTGACGACCCCCACCCGTCGGTTGCGGCGCGGGTAAAGCCGTACACGACAGCGAGCAGCCCGGCCGTGACGGTGACCGCCCCCGGGATGTCATAGCCGGAACGACGCTCGGCGCGGCTCTCGGTCACCTCCCGGGCGGCCGCAAGCGCGGCCACGATGGCGATCGGTGCGGTGATCAGCAGGTTCCACCGCCACGAGACGTACTGGGTGAGAAGACCACCGAGGATCAGCCCGACCGCCGCCCCGGCACCCGAGACCGCTCCGTAGACGCCGAACGCCTTATGCCGTTCCCGCTCCTCGGTGAAGGTCACGGTGATCAGCGACAGGGCCGCCGGCGCCATCATCGCCGCCATCGCGCCTTGCAGGGCCCGGGCCGCGAACAGCATCGCCTGGTCTTGAGCCAGGCCACCGAGGGCTGACGCAATACCGAAACCGACCAGGCTCCAGATCAGGACCCGCTTGCGGCCCAGGTAGTCGGCGATCCGACCGCCGAGCAGCAACAGGCCGCCGAAGGCCAGGGTGTAGGCCGTCAGTGCCCACTGCCGGTTGGCGACCGAGATGTGCAGCGCCTGCTGCGCGGGCGGCAACGCGATGGTGGCGACCGAGACATCCAGTGCGATCATCAGCTGGGCCGTCGCGATCACGGCCAACGCCTTGAACCGGCGTGGATCGGGCTCTCCAGCCACAAGGGTGAAACTGCTGTCAGTGCCCCCATCGATGTCTGCGCTGGATGTCATATCGCCTCGCTTTGTCAGTCAGGCCGAATCAGGTACAATCGGGGCGTGCGCTCCGGTTCTTGCCACTATACGGGGCGTGCGTTCCGGTTGTCAACGTGCAGGTCGTGAAATAGGGAGGTACGCGATGAGGGCCGACGCCCGCCGCAATCGACAGCTCGTCCTCGCCGCCGCCGACGAAGCCTTCGCCGCAGAAGGCATCGGGGTTCCCATCGACGACATCGCCCGGCGGGCCGGTGTCGGAGCCGGGACCCTCTATCGCCACTTCCCCACCAAGGAGTCGCTGTTCGAGGCGGTGCTGTTGGACCATGTGGCCCGACTGGTCGCCGAAGCCCGGAACGAGCCTGAAGGCGACGAACCGGCCGAGGCCCTCTTTGCTTTCATGAGCCGGCTATCGTCCGCAGGGGCGGCAAGGCGGGACCTGATCGACGCCCTGGCTGGAGCCGGGATCAACGTGAAAGAGCCGCCACCCGGTCTGAAGGCTGACATCGAGGCCGTCGTTCAGGTCTTGCTCAAGGGAGCGCAAAAGGCTGGTCAAGTACGCAACGACGTCACCGCAGCCGAGATCGTCGCGTTGACCATGGCTACATGCGCCTTCGCCGCCCAGACAGAATCCGACTGTTCACAGACCCGCATGCTGCACATCGTCTGCGAAGGGCTCCGGCCTCGGCCGAGCGAGCCCGAAAGCTAATGTGGCCTGGCCAACTCGACCGACCAGACGCTGCAGCAAACGCATCACAAGTCAGCCACGCCCGCCAACGCGTGCTAAACCTCAGGCTGACAATCGCGGCCCCGGCTCGAGCTCTTCGACGCATGCTCAAAGAGATCATGCGTCCCACCTCGTGTGCCCCATCGGCAAACGCCGTTTCCAGGCGGCTCTGGCGCTTCAAGCGCTCCGACCAATGTCTAAGTCCAGTGGCGCAGCTCCGAACCGCTCTCCCAACAACCACCTGATCCTCAGAGAGGAATGTCGCACTCGTGAAGCTAGGACTGGGCCTGCCCCACTACGGCGCCGACGCCACACCGGACAAGATCGTCGAATTTGCCCAGCGGGCCGAATCAGTGGGATACGAATCCCTGTGGGCCCTTGAGCGCCTGCTCCGTCCCGTCAATCCCCAAAACCCCGCCGCGGGAGTGAAATCCGGTCTTTCGTCGAGCTACGCGCGCGTCTTCGACCCGATCGACACCCTGATTAACGTCGCGGCCCATACGCGCACCATCCGCCTGGGCACCAGCGTCATCGACGCACTGTTCCACGTGCCCGTCATCCTCGCCCGCCGGCTCACCACGCTCGATCATTTCAGCGGCGGACGACTCATTGCCGGCTTGGGGCAAGGCTGGTCCGCTGACGAGTTCGAAGCCGCCAACGTGTCGATGCGCCGCCGAGGAAACGGTTTCGCTGAGTTCATCGAAGCTTTGCGTGCCGCCTGGGGCGATGATCCGGTGAGCTTCCAGGGACGCTTCTACCGCATACCGGCCTCTGAGATCGGCCCGAAGCCCTTGCAGCCGGGAGGGTTCCAGATCCTGGTGGGAACTGGGCCCGACTCCGATACCGCCGCGGCGCGAGCCGGCCGGATGGGGCTTGGCCTGCATCCCATCATGAGAGATTGGGAGTCCCTCGAACACCAGCTCACGGTCTTCCGGGCAGCGGCTCCAGCCGACCGCCAGCCCGGACCCGTCGTTGTCCGGGTAAACAGTCCTGTCACCGAAAACCCCCTCGACGACGCCGACCGCGGGCCGTTGTCCGGATCTGTGGATCAAGTCAAAGACGACCTGCGGCGCGTGGCTGAACTCGGGGTCGACCACGTCATGTGGGATCTCACCGCGAGCGGGGTGCCCTACCAAACCCAGCTTGACCTACTGGAACCGCTCATTGCCACCAGGCACTAATACCGTGCCGCCGGCGAACCTGCGGCATCTGGTCGATGAGGAGACCCGCCATCAAGTCGACGGCCCGGCCTCGACGCCAGCATCGGCTCAGGCTTAGCAAACGCGGAATCACGCGCATGACCATGTTGGCGTCTAGTCATCGACGCCGTGTTGACGACGACGCATCACGACGCCGAGCCCCTTCAGCAGCTTCAGCACCGCGCCCTTTCGTAGGCCATAGCGGGTGATGAGTTGGGCGGTTGGAATACCGCTCCGGTAGTCGTGCACGAGCTGCTGGAGCACGCTTGCCTAATCGAGAGCGAGGATGGTACGGACGACTACCAGGCCGGTTGGAGCTAACGCGAGTATCGGGCCCCCGCCACTAAAGAAATAAGCAGATCAGGGCCGGTGCTATCAGCGTCGGCCCGATTGCTGTCTGGAGTCGTTTGACAGCGATTCGACAGCATTGCGAAGGGTCCCTGGACCGGATTTACTTTTTGGCTGACGAGGCGGGAAATTTCGACTTCAGACGGCGGCCGGGTGCCTCGGCATTTTTCCTCATCGGTACCGTCTCGATGACCGATATCGGACTGGGCCAAGACCTAGTCGACCTTCGACGGGAATTGACGTGGCAAGGCGTTGGATTCGAGTCGTGTTTTCACGCTACGGAAGACGCCCCAGGTGGTTCGAGACGAGGTGTTTCGGCTACTGGCAGCCGGCGACTTTCGAACCGACTTTACGATTGTTGAGAAGTGCAAGGTGCAGCCCCACCTTCAGTACCCGGAGGGCCTGTACAAGCTCGCGTGGTTCATCCTTGCCTTCAGATCGCCGATTACTGCACGTGGGCAGCCCAGCGAAAGTGGGAGTTAGGCGACGTGAGGTCCTACGGATTGATAGAGGACAAGATCGCCACCGAGTACGACATCTCACAGCATCTAGAGCTGCCAGCGCGCTTGGCCACAGGGAGATTCCGGCACCGACTTCCCCCATTTCTCTGTGCTGTTCCAGCACCACGACGTCGCAGCCCACTCGTTCAAGGGCGGAAGCAAGGGTCAGACCGCCGATTCCGGCCCCAACCACGGCGATGGGAAGCCCGCTCACTAAATCAGTCAAGCCACCTCCGGCCGGTCCTGCAAGGACTCGTCGCGGATCCTATTCTCCCAAGCGGAGTGAGCGTTAGGTGCGCCTGGCTGCGTGGGCATCCTCCACTGCTCGCTTATCCCCACTACTGAGCTTCTGGGTGTCACGCGGTTCGGCGAAAGGTTGGACGCTTTCAGGCAGCCCTTCGGCGATCGCCCGGCCGTGATCGAGTTCAGCGTTGACCTCGGCACCAAAGAGTAAGGCAATGTTCGTCAGCCAGAGCCATACGAGAAAGATCACGACTCCGGCTAGTGAACCATAAGTCTTGTTGTAGGACGAGAAGTTGACGACGTATACAGCGAACAGAGCCGAGACCGCCAGCCAGCCGATGGTGGCAATCACGCCACCCGGACTGATCCATTTGATGCCGCCTTGCTTGGCGTTGGGGCTAGCCCAGAACAAGACGGCAAGAAGCAACGAGACTAGGACCAAGAGCAAAGGCCACTTGACGATGTTCCAGACAAGCACGGTCGTGCCGCCGGCGCCGATGGCGTCTCCCACCTGTGTGGCGATTGGTCCACTGACGACCACGATGACTGCTCCCACCACCAAGACGACCACGGCCACGATTGTTACGCCTATCCGGATCGGAATCGTCTTCCAGATCGGTCGTCCTTCCCCCATGTGATAGATGACGTTCGATGCCCGTCGGAAGGCTCCCACGTAGCTAGAGGCTGACCACAGCGCGATGAGGAGTCCGACGACGGCCCCGACGGTCGCCTCGGCTTTATCGGACTGAGCCTGCGCTATTAGTGTCCTGACAAAGTGAGCACTCGAGCCGGGAGCTACTGACTGGACCTGCTTCACCAGCTGATGAGCGGTGTCTGTTCCCACTAGACCGAGGATGGCGAACAGCACGATCAGCCCGGGCACGACTGCCAGGATGCCGTAGTAGGTCAGAGCAGCGGCGAGAACAGTCAAGTTGTTGAGTTTGAACTCCGCCATCACTCGCTTCAGGACAGCCAGCTGTGAGCTTCGAGGGAGATCTGCAGGACTCTCCGGTGTAGATCCGGCGACTGCAGTCTCAGGTTCGGCGCCGGTCGTTTGGGCCGCAGCATCAGGCGGTTTCGTCATCTCGGTCCCTCTCGGGTCGGACCTCGGGGTCAATCAATAGAGCTGTAAGCGTGGGCCAATACCCTGACCCGTGTAGTCCAAACGTGATGGATCGATGCTCGGGCAGTTCTCGTGTTACCAAGGAGTGCCCGGGGGGCTGCAGATGAAAGACGAAGGGCTCTGGTTTCATCGCGGTTGCACTGGGTAGATCCGGAGGGCACTAGCGAACCCCACTCAAACAGAGGCCCCATCGTGAGTACCGACCCTCCAACTCCCCAACGATCGACGGCAGCGATGAACGTCTCTACTGAGAAAGGCGCAAACCCCGTGGTGTCTTCCGTCGCTGCGGACAGACCGACCAAGTCGACCGGGGAACTGTTACAAGACCCTTCTTCTCAGTTAATCGACCTCGTTCATGATGAGGTCGCACTGGCGAAAGCCGAGATGTCCGAGAAAGCGAAGAAACTCGGCGTCGGTGCCGGCATGTTCGGCGGGTCCGCCCTGTTCGGCATCTTTGCCTTGGCCGCGCTCATCGCCGCCGCCATCGCCGCCATCGGCGGAGTTCTGTCGATTTGGGCGGCGGCGCTTATCGTCGGCGGCGGATTAGCCGCCCTCGCCGGGACATTTGCCGTATGGGGCCGATCCGAGGTCAAACGGGGCAGTCCGCCAGTTCCCGAAGAGGCGATGAACAGCACCAAGGAGGATGTCACATGGCTGAAGACCCAAGCGCGATCCGCGAAGCCATAAACGAAACCCGCTCCGACCTAGCCGGGACCATCGACGCCCTGGGCCAGAAGGCGGACTTGAAGGCCCGAGGTACCGACAAGTTGAATGAGGCAAAGGAGCAAGCAAAAGACCAGGCGAAAGAGGTCGGGGATCGTATCCAGCAAGTGTTACCGGCCGAGGCTCGCCCGGGGCTGGCTAGAGCCATTGACCAGGCACATTCGACGACATCCAGAGTCGGCACCATCGTCCGGGATCGCCCCCTGTTGGTGGCAGCTGTCGTTGTCGTGATAGCGCTCGTTCTCCGTCCGACGCGCCTGAACCACCGAAGGGAGGCGCGAGGGTGAAACTCCTCTACAAACCCTTAGGTCTCGTGATCAGCGTAATGGGAGGCATCGTGGCGAGCGCCCTGTTCAAACGGGCGTGGAAGTTCGTGGGGCATGAGGACGAGGCACCGGCGGCCACGGAGCGCAAGCGTGATTGGGGTGAAATCTTGTTAGCGGCGGCCCTACAGGGGGCGATATTCGGTCTGGTCAAGGCGATCATGGACCGGGGGGGCGCGGTTTGGTTCCGAAAGGCGACTGGAACCTGGCCTGGCGACGAGGGCTAAAGCTGGTTTGGCGACCGATACGAGCCGTAGATCTGTCGTTCGGCAGGGTCACAGAAGAGAAGTTTGCATTTCAAGCGCAACGGACCCCTGCTTGTCTTGGTGTGTCGTCCCGTGGTCGTCGACGCCTCTGGAGGACGGTCATAGGGGATGGATCGCTCACTCGATGCCCTCCTCGTCGCTCGCTCTGCCAACGGAGATATCGACGCATGCGAACAACGAGCGGCTCGTGTTTCGCATGTACATCGACATGCTGGGCAAGTTCCCCTGATGGCTTTCGAGATACACGATGAGTGATGCGCTGTGGGACCACTTGCCTTGTGGGCGGGACAAAGAGCATCTCCTCCAACCGGTAGCCGATGACAGCCCACTTGGCGAGGCCGTTATCGGTCAACTCGTGGTAGTGCCGCCGTCCTGGTCGTCCGGGCCGATCTCACGGTCGAGGAAATAATTCTCGAATAACTTGGAGAGTCTCCTTAATTTTGGCTCGGAGTGGGTATCGAACACAGTGTCGCCACTATGGCGGCCTACGAACCCCGCTGAAGGAGCCCCGTTGTCTCGTCCGCAATACGCCTTCTTGATTGCTCTGCTCCTCGTCTGGCTTGCCTGGGCCGCAGGCTGGGTGGTCGTCGCCGCCATTGCTGCTGGCCTCATTGCATGGCAGGCAGTCCGCCTTCTCGAGGGGGACGTTGACCTTCAAGACCTCTTGGAGCGATTCCGTATAAAGAAGTGACTCGACCGGTTCTCAGCCCGTCATTGCCAAACGGGCAGTCCAAACCTATCCAAAGGAACTCACATGTCCGAATCCAATCAACCAGCCAAATCCAGCGCGTCTTCGGAAGGGGCGAATGGCCCCGAGAAGAGCCAGAGTGAGCCCGATAAGAATCAACGCGAGCTACACCAGAACAAAAGCGGGTCAGAGGAGAGGAAAAAGGCATCCGAGAGGAAGCAAGCATTGTCGTCGAGCAAAGGTCGCGACAAGGAGGGCGGCGGGGCCTTGCACACTGAACACGGGACTACCACCATCGCCAATAGCGTCGTGGCCAAGATCGCAAGCTTGGCTACGCAAGAAATCTCCGGTGTCCAGGCCATGGGGAAGACGCTTTCTCGCACGTTGGGTACCCTGCGGGCCAAGGTACCCGGCGCATCAGAGGCAGAATCGCAGGGGGTGTCAGTCGAGGTGGGAGAGCGCGAAGCAGCCATCGACATCGACATTGTCGTCGAATACGGCAACAGCATCGTCGAGGTGGCCGAGGCGATCCGCGAAAACGTCATTGAGCGTATCGAAACGATGACTGGTCTCGAGGTGGTGGAAGTCAATGTGAGCGTCGATGACCTGTACCTCGAAGGCAGTGACGACGAGGACCAGGGATCGCGCGTCGAGTGAGTTCTTCGGGGCCACAGCCTCCGACCCAGATCGGACGACGGGGAGTAGTCGCCTTGGCGGTGGCGCTTGCGGTCGATCAGATTCCCAACGTCGCTCGATCGAGGATTCTGACCAATGCCACCATGTATCCCGGTGGCCGTGTCGACGGCATCGTTCTGGCCACAGAGAGCGTAACGGTGCACGTGATCGTGGACTACGCCGAGTATGGGAGGTCTCTTCCGATCGTCGGCAATCGTGTGCTTGCCGCCGCTCGCGACGCCCTGAAGACGGTTGACGACAAGAGGACAGTAGTTGTGCGCATCGACGAGCTAGCACCGATACATCCGGCCAGTGGTAACGAGGCAAAGTGATGCGCCTCTTCAATCGTCTATTGGTCTTTGCCCTTGGGATCGTCTTCATTGCGCTGGGTTTCATTGCCGCTGTCGAGGCGATATGGACAGGTCTCGGATATCAATTCCTGTGGTTCCCGGGCAGGGAGTGGTTGCATACTCTTCGCAAGACACCCTGGTCAGCAAGGTCGGCGCTCGTTGGTGCTGCGATTGTGGCGCTGATCGCATTGATGCTGTTAATTGCCGAAATTCGACCGTGGCGCAAGCGCCTTGTGCGGACCCTTAGCGATCGGGACGGCACGTGGCTTCTCCATCGACGCTCGACCGAGCACCATGTGGGCCGAAACCTGGAGGCCACCGTGCTCAGGACGGCTATCAAGACCCACCTCGATATCTCCGCTCATCGCTGGAAGCTCTCTCTTCGAGCCGACGCGGCAGCAACCACTCGGCCCAGACTCGAGGCGGCGGGACGCGACGAGCTTGAGAAGCTTGGTGCTCCGGCAGGATCCACAGTGCAGGTACGGACCACCCGGGGTCCGGGCGCGCAATGAGCGATCGACGAAACCGCCTGATTCTGACGATGTTCGCTTTGATCCTGTTTGTGGCTGCACTCCTTGCCCTTCTGTACGGCGTCGGAGTCTTCGGCGAGTACCGCGCTTCCGAACCGGTCATTGATGACAATGTCATTCATCGATGGAACAACAACGGCGCAGGATCTTTCGCCGTGCTCGGCGCCGTCGGCTTCGTGTTGTTCCTGGCGGGGTGCATCCTTGTTGTACGCGAGTGGCGTCGTAACGACGGCAGAAAGCGTGCCGGCACTCTGGCCTTTCCCGCAAAAGTGAGTGATCGGGGCATGACCACGCTCGACTCGGCGTCCCTGAGCCACACGTTGGAAGCCGATCTGAAACGGCTGCCCGACGTGAGCGGCGCCCTTGTTGGACTGTTTGGAGGAGCACCGGACGTAGAACTGCGGACGGTTCTCGACGTCAGCGATCAGGTCAACCTCAACGGCCTCCCGAAGCAATTCGGCGAGGCAATGGACCGGTTCACCCGGACTGTCGGCTTCCGACCGCATCCGATTCGGGTGACCCTTCGGTTCCGAGGAACAGGCCGGGAGCGTCGGCTCCGCTAAGCGATCTTTGGCCAGTCGAATCATCAGTGCAGAGTGAATCAGATTCTTCGGCGAGCTCCCTGCACCCGGCAACCTCTGGCAACCCGAGTCGACGAACCCGGCCAGCGGTTATGGCCCCGGTATTGGCCGGAGGTTCCCCTCTGTTTGAGAAGTCACTGTGGCGGTAATTATGTCGACGGGATCACGGGGATCCCGCCGAGAGGGAGGGAGATCACAGAAACGCTGATTTTACTTGGGCTAGTTCTGGTGATCGTTCTTGCTGGGCTGGGTCTTGCCTTGTACGTTCTATGTATCGCCGTGGCCGTACTGCTTGTCCTCTGGCTAATCGGCTTCGTGGTAGGTCGTGACGAGGGTGCGGGTAACCACAGGTTCTACCGCTGTTAGTAGTCGCCCATCGGCTGCTCTGGGCTCTGGCATCGGATCTTCACGGTGGCCTGATTCAACTCGGACCGGTCGATCAGGCGAGCTGACCGCAGGTGCGATCTCACCGCTGGCGCAAACCCTCGGAGTCTCCCTGGCGACCCGTCCTCGTCAAGGAATACCGAAGTCGTTGCGGGGGTATATTCGAAGAAGGTCTCGCTTTCCACAATCAGGGCGCGATGGTTGAACGATCGTCATGATCGCTAGACATTCCAAAGGCTAAGGGGCAAAGTGTGGCGACGGTTGAAACGTACATCGAAGGAACGCCCTCGGAGGTGTACTCCGTGCTCGCCAACGGCTGGTATTACTCCGGATGGGTGGTCGGAACGTCGCACATGCGGGCGGTAGAGGAAGCGTGGCCGGCCGCTGGAAGCCGCCTGTTCCATGCGAGCGGGGTGTGGCCAGCAGTCCTAGCCGACGAGACCAGCATCGACGAGGTATTGCCGAATGAGCGGCTGGTCATGACAGCCCGTGGTCGACCATTCGGCGAGGCTCGCATCGAGATCGACCTTGCCGTCGAAGGTGATGGAACGAGAGTTACGCTCACCGAAACCCCCATACAAGGTCCGGCCTCCTGGATGCACAACCGGCTCGCCGACCTTATTCTTCGCCGCAGGAACGTCGAATCTCTCGCTCGTCTCGCCTCCATGTCTGAGCGTAGAACGGCACCTCACAGCACAGATCCAGAGCGCACACCGTGATCGGGGCTTCTCCAGATCCCCGTACTTTTTCGGGCGGTTCCTACCTTGGCGTCCCTGGTCCCAGCTTGCTTGCCGATGCCCAAGCAGGAGCTTCATGGCGCAGGGACGTCGGAATCGCCGACGCACGAGCAGCCTTTTGTGGGCCCGCTCGTGAAGAGGGCCGCAGTTGGTCTGGCATCGCCGAGGCCTCGGTCAAGGACCCTGCAAGGCGATCACGTTGGAATCTACCTGGCATGCCGCGGACAATGTGATGACACCCTTCAGAGTCATCTCAGCCGACTACTTGGCGGCGGAAAAGGTTTAAACGTTCAGCTGTAGGATCCGCCATGGCCACTACCAGCGACGAGCTCAAGAACTGATCGACAAGCTTCGAGGCAATACCGATCCGACTGAACCGGCAATGGTGGGAGACGTGCTGGCCCTTGCCGTAGAGGTCTTCAGCCTCTCCGAGCGATTGGTCGGGATCGAGTCCAATAGAGGTGGCTGTCGCCTGCATCTAACCTCGATGAAGGAACGTCCTGGTCGCGACATTCAGCACAGATCACGCGTCGGGGATGCGACGTGCGCTATAGCCGCCGACCTCCCCAAGGAGAGGCCGTCCTGTTCGATCGTGGTCGGCCCAGGTGCATGGCATCCCGGATCCGATCAATGCAGCAGTCAGAGGGCTGGTGGAGAGCCCGCCGCGTAGGTGGGGATGGGTTGGCGCCTCGTTTCGGCTTGGGCGTAATGGTCCCAACCGCGAAGCGCTCGCATCCCATAGACGAGCATGCTCTATGCCATCCTCGGTTTGGAATCCGAGTGGGATTGGTACAACTTATAGGCCGGCCAGGTCGACTATGAGGGTCGCCAGGCGAAACTTGAGGAGTTATATGGGACTTGCGGACGATGCCAAGAACAAGGCACAGGAAGTAAAGGGAAAGGCCAAAGAGGCCACCGGAAAAGCGACGGACAATCGGTCGCTGGAAGCCGAAGGTAAGGGCGACAAGGCCAAAGGGAATCTCAAGCAAGCAGGCGAAAACATCAAGGACGCAGTCGGAAAGAAGTAACCCTGAGCAGTAGGGGATCTTCGAGCGATTCCCAACGCGATGACCCCCGCCCGCCGCCAGTATCGCTGCTGCTCAGAAAGTACTCAGTAGTGTCGACCGCAGAGCGGCAAACCTCCGCACTGCTCTGAAGCGACAGAAAACGACGATTAAGGATCTCGAAAGGGCCGTATCCCCGATCGGGACCGTCCGAAGTCACTGAAATCCGACCTCGATAGCGTCGCAAAGCAACGGAAGGTCGCGTCACGCAAGCTCTGAACTGTTTGGCATCGCGGCCAGCTCAAGACCGGCAGCGGGGCCGTCCGGTTTTGTACGCCCCGTAGGCGCAAGACTGCTATTGCCTCGGCCCGTGAACGCAGGGTCAGCCCCGCTGCCCGGCGCTCCGGGTCAGGGCGATGGTCCCGATTTCGGTATTGCCTTTGTTGTACAAAGCGCGTGAACATGGAGCCTGACTTGCCCGTATACGGTCGCCGACGCATGCGGACTCATGCGATGGCCACGTCGACCACAAGCTCGGTCGGAGTAAGGCGGCTGCCGTCTCGCTCACTCACCTGAGCAACTTGGCCTTCCCAGTCGCGAATTCCTCAACGCTCCGAGCCGGGCGGTGCCTCGCTTCGAGTTTTGACCTCAGCCCAGCGAGGCGTCTTGCCCGGCCTCGCCGAACGGATGAGGTCATCGAGTCGGCACTCCGCTCGTCGGACCGCTCTTCGGTCCCCTACCTCAGTGCCGCGTCAGGCGCCAGCCCCCAAGAGGTGGCGTACGTTCTTGACAACCAATTGGTTGACATTCTGACGGCGTCGGAATATGGTTAATGTCAACCAATTGGTTGAGGAGCGATATGGCGTACGACGAACTGTCCCGGGTGTTCGCTGCCCTGGCCGACCCCACCCGTCGGGGCGTCGTGGCTCGCCTGGCCACCGGGGACGCCACGGTGGGTGAACTCGCCTCGCCGTATGGAATGACCGTGCAGGCGGTCTCCAAGCACCTGAAGGTGCTGGAGGATGCGGGACTGGTCAGCCGCACCGGGGATTCCCACCGCCGTCCCTGCCACCTGGAAGCCAATGTGTTTGACCTGATGACCGGCTGGATCGAACGGTACCGGCGCGAGGCCGAAGCCCGGTTCGCTCGCCTGGATGGTGTCCTCGTCGATCTCGACGCCCTCGATAACCCCCGCCGCACGCCCGGCCATTCCACCCGCCCGCACAGCACAGCAACGAAGACCACGAACTCACAGGAGGAAAAACGATCATGAGCACGACAAGCGACACCTCGGTTCCCGAAACCACAATCAAAGCTCCGGCCGACCTTCCGACCATCACGATCGAGCGCACTTTCGCCTCGGCACCGAGTCAGGTGTTCCGGGCCTTCGTTGAGCCGGAACTGTTCAGCCGCTGGATCGGGCCGCACAGCGTCGAAGCTCGCGTCGACCATTGGGACGCCCGGACCGGCGGAAGTTGGAGCTACGCCGCCTGGCGGGACGGGGAGCGCATCGCCGGCTTCTACGGGTCGTTCCATGAGATTCGCCCCGAGGAGCGTCTGGTGCAAACCTTCACCTACGACGGCGCTCCCGACGGGGTCAGCCTCGATACGACGACCTTCACCCCTCTGCCCGACGGCACCCGCCTCACCACGGTGTCCGTGGTGGAGTCCCTGGAGCTTCGCAATCTGATCCTCGGCAGCGGTATGGACACTGGTGTCCGTGAGGGCTACGCGAAGCTCGACGTGCTTCTCCAGGCCCAGTGAGCCGGGGAGGCGACATGCCCGCGCACGCGCACCCCGAGGTCGATCCCGCCGTACAGGCCTACATCGACAAGATCGGCCCCAAGCATCGGCCCCTCTTCGACCGGCTCCACCGGTTGATCGTGATCACCCATCCGGACGTGTCCGTGGGCCTGTCCTACAGGATGCCCGTCTTCAAACTCGGCGACCGCCGACTGTACGTCGGTGTATGGAGCCACGGCCTGTCGGTTTACGGGTGGCCGCAAGGGTCGGAGACCGCCTTCGTATCACGTCATCCCGAACTCAAAGCGAGCAAGGGCACCATCCGCCTGGGGCTGAAGGACGTCAAAGCGATCACCGATGAGGACCTGCTCCTGCTGGTCGATGCAGCCCTGGGGAGCTGAGTTTTCGAACGCTGACCTCGCCACCATTCAACGCTGGACGGCGCGTTGACGGAGACGCTTTTTGGAGGTTTACATGCTCCAGAGTGCCTGCGTGGGTGATAGGCGTGCTGCCCGTAGTGCCGGGAGGAGTCCGGCGATCGCTCCTATGAGAAGGGCAGCAGACAGGCCCCCGGCCCATGCGAGTGTGGGTATGACGATCGCCCAGTGTTGGCCGCTTGCGAAGGCGCAAGTCGCGGCGACGCCTGCACCGACCCCAACTGCTCCTCCGATGAGTCCAAGCAGGATGGCTTCGGTGAGGAATTGAATGCGAACGTGTCCTTTGGTGGCTCCTAGGGCCCTGCGCAGTCCGATCTCACTCCGTCGCTCGAGGACGCCAATGAGCATGACGTTACCGACCCCGACAGCACCTACGAGCAGTGAGACGGCACCAAGGCCAAGGAAGAGGCTGTTGAGCGCGCCTTTGGCTTTTGCCTGGGCGACGAGAGCGGCCGAAGGTTGGGACACGCTCACTTGGTTTGGTGATTCAGGATTGGCGGTAGCAGCAAGAACTGACTGAACGACGTTGACTTGGTCTGTCTGTACCCGCACGTAAATCTGGGAGGGATGGCCGTCGCTTCCGAGATATTTCTCTGCGGCGGGAAAGCCGACCAATACCGAGGAATCGATCTGAGGAGCGAGGACCGCCGGATGGAGAATTCCGGCCAAATAGAACCACTGATTCCCCACCCAAATTCTCTCTCCGGGGTAGACGCGGTCTATGCCAAGGCGCTGGGCCGCACTGGCCCCGAGCACGGCGATTGGTTTGCGTTCGGTCGCCGCGTTGAGAAATGAACCTTGAGCAACACTCGTTCCAACGGCGTGGGGCAAGTCGAGGCTGGCCGCGTCTACGGAGATCGCGTTGGTGTCAATCGAAGGGATGAGTGGGCTGCGGTAGGCGTTCGCCCTTGTGGCACCGGTGAATTCGACTGCCATGACGGGGCCGATCCTTCTGATCATTCCGGGGGCCGGAATGGGGAGTTCTGCAGTCTTACCGAACAGAGTTTGGCCATTGCTGACGGTGAGCAGGTTGGTGCCCAGTTGACTGATCTCGTTGAGCAGGCCAGCTTCCGACGATGACGAAAGACCGAGAACGGCAACGATGGCACCTACGCCAATCGCAATTCCCAACGCGGAGAGGACTGCCCTTAGACGACGTGTTCGGACTCCTACGCTTGCCAGTCGGGCGAGGTCGTCGATTCGAAGCCTGCGTACTGTCAGGGGTGTCGTGGTCATCGATCGTCTCCGCTTGGTGGTCGAGAAAGTGGGTGGGTAGATGTATCGCTGATGATCCGCCCGTCGAGCATCTCCACCCGCCGCGGCATGCGAGCCGCGATGTTCTGATCGTGGGTGATGACGACGATGGTGGCCGCCTGAGCGTGCAGGTCATCCAGCAGGGCCAAGATGGCCTGACCGGTTGCTTGGTCGAGATTGCCGGTGGGCTCGTCTGCAAGCATGATCGCGGGACGACCAACGAGGGCCCTGGCGATAGCGACCCGCTGACGTTCGCCTCCGGACAGCTGGGTCGGCCGGGCGCCAGTTCGATGACCGAGTCCCACCATCTGTAATGATTCAGCGGCTCGGTGCCGCCGCTCTACCACTTCTACTCCGGCATAGAGGAGTCCGTCAGCCACGTTGTCCAAGGCGGTCGCATGCTCCGCCAGAAAGAACTGCTGGAACACGAAGCCGATGCGGGTCGCCCTGAGCGCTGCCAGTTCACGATCCGACAGGTCTGACAGGCGGAGCCCAGTGACCCGGACAGCGCCGGTGGTGGGTCGGTCAAGGCTGCCCATCAGATGCAACAGTGTGGTCTTGCCTGACCCCGAAGGTCCTACGATCGCCATTAGTTCCCCAGCGGTGACCTTGAGGGACACATCCTTCAAGGCCACCACCGGAGGCTCACTGGGATAGACCTTCGTTACCCCGTCCACCTCCAAAACAATCTGGTCCGCCGCGGAGAACGCAGATTTGTCGACAAGGTTGGATTCGTCGAGATCAATCAGCGGGCCGCTCATCTGGCCGGCACCACAACGCGCTGACCGGCTGCCAGCCCGGGCCCGGTCACCTGAACGAGGCCATCAGCGTCGTCGAAGATCCCCAAGGTGACGCCGACGAGATGGTGGACACCCCCGACGTCGACGACCTCCACGGCGTACCCACCGTTCGACAATGCGGTTAGTGCGGTGACTGGCACGACCAGTGCGTGGGCAACGGTAGCAGTGGTGATCGACACCTGTACCGGGGCTTGGTCCAGACTCCCAGTAGCAGTGGGATCGGTGGGAGCCACTTCTACGGGGACGGTAGGAGTGGCGTTGGATCCGCCTCCCGAGGGAACGGAGGCCACGGCGCCGACGGACGAGACCACGCCCGGCGTGGACGTGCCGTTCGGCAAGGTGATCGACACCTTATTCCCCACCTTTATCTCAGATTGCTGGGCGGCATCGAGACTGATGGTGACCTGCCTCGTAGTTGAGGATGCACTCAAGATGGTCTGTCCCGGACCGGCCGACGCCCCAAGGGTGGCCGAGATGGTGGTGATCCGGGCCGCGGTAGGCACAAATACCACCTGTCCAAAGTCGAGGGTGCCAGATTGGACGACCCCTAAGGCAGCTTGGAGTTTCTCAACGGCTTGTTTCGTCCACCAGGAGAATTCGTTCGAGTCAGCCGGTATCTGCGCCGCCGTGGCGTAACCCAAGGTGACCAGGTCGGCGTTGAGTTCTGCCACATCGCTGCCGGTGACGTCCGATGCCGAGGCGCCCTCGGCCAAAGCGCGGTAGACGGGAGTCGACCCGTAAAGCAATACGACCGGACTGCCATCGACCTGGTAGAGCACTTGGGCCTGTGAGATCACCTGGCCTGCTGCGGGTAGCCACGTGATGTGCCCTTGCGCCTCGTTGACGATGCTGGTGCTTCCGGCGTAGCCCAAGGTTCCGTTGACAGAGGTCTGTGAAGACAGGCTCCGGTGAGTCACGACTGTCAGCGAAGGCGGAGTGCCGTTGTCCCTCGATCCGGACGCACCTGGATTGTTTTTGCCGATCGAGTCGCCAATTCCCACTGCCGCCACGGCCACCACCACCAGCAATACGCCCGCGGCAACGAGGCGCTTCCGACGATGACCTGTCGGCATTCGCCCTGGATCCAGGGACTGGGCTGAGACGGGACCAACCGGTGTACTTGAGCAAGTGGCGCTGTCGCTCACGAGCCACCACCTGGTCGGCTCGCGATACCGTTGCCGCCGAGGCTCGGCATGGACGACTGGCAAGCTTGGTTTGCCACGCCGAACTGGGGCGAGTTGGGATCGATCCCGCTAAGAGATCCCATGCCATTGCTGGTCGGGTCGGGGAAGTTCGGTATCCCGTGGGCCCGCATGCACTTGGCGTAGTTCAAGAGCTGCGCCACCTCGCTCTGGGTGAACTTGTGTCCAGTTGTCATGCCTTTCCCGCCGCCGGGAAGCAACTGGGCGCACGCCTGCTGTGCCGCCTTCAGCTGAGGATCGTTCGGGTCGTTGGTGATATCGAACCCCCCACCCGGTTTGGGGTCAGGGAAATTGGGCACACCATGAGACCGAACACAGGCGGCATATGCCAACGCGGCCCGGTCGCTGCTGCCACCTGACGAGGTGCTCGGCGCAGATGGATGTGTCGACGCGCTTTGAGCTACTCCAGGCGTGCTCGGTCCTCCTCCACATGCGGTGATGAGGAAGGCAAATGGCACCAGAGTTGCCGTGATCAACGCCCAGCCACGCCGTCGTGCGCTTCCGGGTCCCTGTCCGATGCTTGCCACCGCCTCTTGGCTGTCAACCATTGGGTTCTCCTTCACTCGGGATTCGTACTCTGGATGGAGTTATAGAAAACCTGTCGTTGCGCGAGTGCAACGGCGTTACGTTTTTGCAACAGTGGATGAGGCATTCTGTTACCGGTCAGCCAATCCAGAAGATCGATATCCACCCAACTGCTCGGGTGGCAGGGAGTAGACGATGAGGGTGTTGCTCGTTGAAGACCACGCCAAGTTGGCGGCAACAATCGCAAGGGGGCTCCGCCAAGTCGGCCTGGCCGTTGATGTTGTCTACGACGGCCACGACGCCCTCGCCCATCTGGCGACCACCAAGTACGACGTCGTCGTGCTGGACCGGGACATTCCTGGCGTTCACGGGGATGAAGTCTGTCGGACGATCGTCGAGGAGGGATCGCGCAGTCGCGTCCTTATGCTGACCGCCGCGGACAGTGTGCAGGAGCGGGTGAAGGGTCTTGGCATCGGAGCGGACGACTACCTGTCCAAACCGTGCGATTTCTCGGAACTGTTAGCACGCATTCGTGCTCTGCAACGGCGTCCTACCTCATCGCTGCCACTGACCCTCGTCAGCGGCGATCTAACTCTCGATCCAGCCCACCGAATCACGACCAGAGCGGGGCTCCGTTTGGCGCTAAGCCCGAAAGAGTTCGCCGTCTTGGAGCTGCTCCTCACATGTCAAGGAGTAGTGGTCTCAGCCGAGGAGATCCTGGAACGAGTGTGGGACGAGTCCGCTGACCCGTTCAGCCAGGCGGTCCGGACAACGATGAGCCGACTTCGTGCCAAGCTCGGCAATCCTCCCATGATCGAGACGGTCGCCAAGTCCGGCTACCGAATCAGTGGATGACCATGCACCCGTTCAAACGGACAGTGCGGCTTCGGCTCACTTTGCTGTACGGAGCTGTATTTCTCGTTTCCGGTGCGGCGTTGCTTACCATCACATATGTCCTGGTAGACACTCAGCTTCATAAGCCTCTGCGGGTAACCCAGGGACGCCTGCCAAATACAGTTCCTGTCCCCGGCACCGTCCTGGCGCCGGCATCGGCCAGAGGCGGTCTAAGGACCCAGCAGGCCGCCGATCTTCATCAACTCCTTGTGCAATCGATCGTCGCACTGGCCATTATGGCGGTGCTGTCCGTTCTGCTCGGCTGGTTCGTCGCTGGTCGAGCGCTGCAACCCATTCGGACCATGACCGCCAAAGCGCGCCGCATCTCGGATCGCAATCTTCACGAACGCTTGGCTCTCTTTGGCCCGAGGGACGAGCTAAAGGATCTTGGCGACACCTTCGATGCGCTGTTGGCCCGATTGGAGGCGGCCTTCGAATCGCAGCGACAGTTTGTTGCCAATGCATCACATGAACTGCGTACTCCGCTCACTCTCGACCGGATGATGCTCCAAGTCGCGCTGTCCGACCCTGATCTCACTCTCGATTCGCTCCGGTCGACTTGTTTAGAGCTGATCGACGCAGGCAAGCACCAGCAACGACTCATTGAGGCCCTCCTGACTCTCGCTCAGAGTCAGCGTGGTCTTGATCACCGCGAAACATTCGATCTCGCCTTATGTACTGCTCAAGTGATACAGGCCAACAAGGCCGCGGCGGCGTCGAGCGGTTTGCGCATCAACGCCACGCTCGACAAATCTATGATTTCGGGCGACGAGCGCCTCATGTCCATAATGGTGTCAAACCTTTTGCAAAATGCCAGTCGTTACGGCGATCCCGGCGGTGTCGTTGATATCGATGTGTCCAGCAATGCCGGACAGGCGACGCTCGTCATCAGTAACGGAGGCGACCTCATCCCCGCTGACGACGTCGAAAGGCTCACTCAACCCTTCCAACGCTTAGCAGGAGTCCGTACGGCCAACTACGACGGATTCGGACTTGGGCTCTCAATTGTCGCAGCTATCGCCACCGCCCACGACGCCACGCTTCGCCTCGCTTCACGGCCTGGAGGAGGCCTAATAGTCCACACCAGTTTTCACTTGCTGCTCGAAGACCACGCCTGCTCCGACAATGATTTGGAACAATTGAACGAGGCATAGGTCCGCTGGAGGGTGACCTCGATGCCTTCGAGCGAGATGTGATGACCAACCATCTCGGGACGCTCCGAGTCACGCGGATGTTCGTGCCGATCTTGAAGTGCCTGTCAAAGCTGATGAGTCCATCATCTGGCCCGCTCACTCTGTGTTCAAGTCGCACGACGGTGGACCAGCCAGAGGGTCGCGCCGATGAGCACTAGCGACAACGCGAGCAGCCCGCCGCCCTCGATCCACTGGACTCGCCAGAAGTAGCTGGCCGGCTGGTAGTCGGCGCGCAGGACGTTCCCGACAACGCCGGCGAGAAGGGTCTAGCCGGCGAGGGTGGCGACGATCGCAGGGACGACCCGGCGGACGAGCATGCCGGCGAGGGCGCCGATCCGGTTAGAACCGCCTTGCTCGCGGATCCCTCCCTATGTCAACTAAGGTCTTAGTGGAATCAGCTATTAGTGGAAGAAGGTGCGGGTGATCGAGTTTCAGCTTGACACCGCTTCAGGTGTCGCTACTTATCTCCAGCTGGTCCAACAGGTTCATCAGGCCCTTCAGCTCGGCCTCCTCGAACCAGGGGATCAGCTGCCGACGGCCCAGCAGGTCGTGGCCAAACTGGCCATCAACCCCAACACGGTGCTCAAGGCTTACCGAGACCTGGAACGGGAGGGTTTGGTGCGCCCTCGTCCAGGTCAAGGGACGTTCATCGTGGGGACCCTCCCGCGTACCGACCCCGCGGCGCAGGCGCGCTTCCTGGCGTCGATGACGAAGTGGCTGCAGTCGGCGCGTGAAGCAGGCCTTGGCCCTGATGACATCGAAGCGATCTATCGAATCGCAGTTCGCAACTACTTTGCTGAAGGAGTCGCATGAACTCCGCCATCGAGACGAGAGGGCTTGGCAAGCGGTACGGGCGACGGTGGGCGCTGCACGACTGCACCCTTTCAATCCCTGCCGGCAAGGTCGTTGGGCTGGTGGGGCCGAACGGAGCGGGCAAGACCACGCTCCTGCATCTCGCCGTCGGCCTGCTGGCTCCCACCTCGGGCGCGATCACCGTTCTCGATGGACGTCCGGGTGACGGCCCGACGCAGCTCGGGCGGGTCGGTTTCGTCGCCCAAGACACCCCGACGTACGCAGGTCTCTCGATCGCCAAGCACCTGCGCATGGGTGCATGGCTCAATCCGACCTGGGACGGAGATCTCGCCCTGCGCCGTATCGATCAGCTCGGACTGGACCCACGCCAGAAAGCAGGAAGGTTGTCCGGTGGTCAGCGCGCCCAGGTCGCCCTCACGTTGGCCATCGCCAAACGTCCCGAGGTTCTGCTTCTCGACGAACCGGTGGCCGCTTTGGACCCCCTCGCCCGGCGCGAGTTTCTGCAAAACCTCATGGAGGTTGTGGCCGAACACGGTGTCACCGTCGTGCTCTCGTCGCACCTCGTAGCGGATCTCGAACGAGTCTGTGATCACCTCGTCGTGTTGGTCAGGTCGCAGGTCCAACTGGCCGGAGACGTGGGTACATTGCTGGCGTCGCACCATCGACTCTCTGGACCCCGACGGGACCCGAACCGTCTTCCGGCGAGCCTACAAATCATCGAGGAGAGCCACACCGATAAGCAGTCCACCCTCCTCGTCCGCAGTGACGGGCCGATCCTCGACCCGGCATGGACTGTGAAGCCGGTCACGCTCGATGATCTCGTGCTCGCCTACATGGGCAGGGCATGCGACACCGAGCGCGTGCCCCGACAGGGATTGAGCGTGGTTCAATGATCCGGTTCGCTTCGCTTCAGTTCCGCATGCAGGCCGCCGTGGCCCTCGTTGCGCTGGGCGCGATGGCCGTGATCCTGGGTTTGACCGGGCCACATCTCGTCCACCTCTACGACACGACCGTTGCGACGTGTGGAGCGCACGGGAACTGCTCCTCGGCTACCGCCACCTTCCTCTCGAGCTACCGACTACTACAGGATCTCGGCAACGTTGTCATCGTCGTCCCCGCCATCATTGGAATCTTCTGGGGAGCGCCGCTCGTAGCCCGCGAGTTGGAGACCGGGACCCACCGTCTGGTGTGGACGCAGAGCGTGACTCGCACCCGCTGGATTGCGGTGAAGCTGGGTGTGGTCGGTCTGGTCAGTATGGCCGTCGCCGGGCTCTTCAGCCTCATGATGACCTGGTGGTCGAGCCCAATCGACCGGGTCAACATGAACCAGTTCCCGGTGTTCGCCCAACGAGGCATTGTGCCCATCGGTTACGCCGCTTTTGCCTTTGCGCTCGGGGTCGCGGCTGGACTGGTGATCCGCCGCACGCTGCCCTCCATGGCGACCGCGCTCGCCGGGTTCATCGTCGCCCGAGTGGTTGTGACCTATGGAGTGCGACCCAACCTCGAAGCCCCTCTGCATCTGACCTCAGCAATCCATTTGACCTCAGGCATGGAATACAGCCAATCCAACGGCGGACCCCTCACGTTGACCGGCGGCCACCCCGGCGCCTGGGTCTTCTCCGATCGGATCGTCGACCAGGCAGGTCACGCAGTTGGCGGGAACTTCCTCAGCCAGGGCGCTTGCCTCCAAAGCAGGGGCGCAGCTGCGTGTATTGGCAAGCTCCGGGAAGTCCTGGTGTACCAACCCGCCAGTCGCTATTGGACGTTTCAGTGGTACGAGATGGCGATTTTCCTCGGTCTGGCGGTACTTATCGGGGGGTTCTGCCTCTGGTGGGTCCGTCGTAGTGTCGCCTGAGGCGAAGCAGGTAGCTGTCCTCGTAGCGCGTCACTTCGCCAACGAGTTCGGCGCCGTGCGGGCGGAGCCGGGCGAGGGTGTCCTCGATGCCGTCGACGGCGAACACGAAGCGGTGCAGGCCCAGCGTGTTCGCCCGAGGTGATCCTCGGCTGGGGGGTGCCTTGTCGTTAAGGCATATGTTCTTCAACTACTCAGTATCCCCTGGTGGTCCGTCCGCTTCGGGGTAGTCAAAGCGGCTGTCATGGGGCGGAACTCCGGATGATGTCGGTCATCGCCCGGTCAGGAGCGCACATCTCGATGGGGTTCACGTCATCGTCTGGCGCTCTGTGAGGCGACCTTTCAGGAATCGCTGAACAACTGTCCGGGCATCCGGGACCGCAATCTCAGAGGAAGTCACGCGCCGCAGAAGCGTGATGACGAGTAGGGGGGCGAGAAGCGCTTGGACGGCGAATTCGGTGGGTTCCTCGACCATCTGTCCGGCACGCTGGTACCCGGCGAAGATTTCAGCCAGTCGCAACATGGCCCCGAGAGGTTCTTGGATGAGGGCGGCCACACTAGGGTTCCGCGCTCCTTCGAGGAGGAGCGTGCCAACCAATCCGTTTCGATGCTGATAGATGCCCGTGTAGTACTCGACCACTCGGATCAGGTCGGCTTCGATGTCTCCCGTCGTGGTGAGCCCGTTGTCGGCGAGTCGCGAGATGTCGGTATGGATAGCGGCCAGGATGAGCTGGCGCTTGTCCCCGAATCGCCGGAACAGGGTTACTTCGTTGATGCCAGCCGCCTCCGCGATTCGCCGCGTGGTGGCCCCCACATACCCTCGTTCGGCCAGCACGGCTAGGGCAGCGTCGAACATCATCGCATCGGTCACAAGTTCGGCCAAGGGTTCTCCTCGAGAGCGGGTCCGGATTGTGAGGTGTACTGCACGATAGCAAGTAACCACTTGCCTCCAGGTAGAGACGAGTGAGGTCCCTCAATCAGGGTTCGGCCCAGCGTATACAAGCAACCACTTGCTTTCACTCGGAAGTCGGCATATGGTGAGGAAGTGCAAGTAACTACTTGCATGCCGGTCGAGTCTTCCGGCACCTCATCCCAACGAAAAGGACCGAACCCATGAAGGCATTCGTGAAGAGAAACATCCGCTGGATTCTCATCCCTGTCCTCGGTGTAATCGTGGTCGGTGGAGCAGGCTTCTACTGGATGCTGAGCGGCACCTCGGCCGCGCCGCTCGCTCTGCGGGCTAGCACCTCCTTGTCGGCGGCCGCGTCCGGAAGCGATCTCAGCGGCCATTGGACGGTGGTTGCCGGACCGGTCGACGAGCCCACGACCGCCGGCTATCGCGTAGTGGAGAAGGTCGTCGGCGGCCTCGCGTCGGACACCGCGACCGGTCGAACGGGCGATGTAACCGGGTCGGTGACGGTAGTGGGTCAGCAGGTCACCGCCGCTAACTTCGCGGTGAACATGGCCACCCTGAAGAGCGACAAGAGTCTCCGCGACACGGTCCTCAAGACCAACGCCATCGAGACGAACAAGTATCCGACGGCCGAATTCACCCTGGCGAACCCTATTGTCCTGCCCAATATGGTTGCCGGCAAGATCTATGCGGCCAAAGCCCGTGGAACTCTCCGGTTGCACGGATTCTCAAAGCGGGTGAATGTCACCCTTCAGTACCAGGAGACCAAGACGGGCATTGTCCTCCTGGCCGACATGCCGATCACGATGGCCAGTTACTCCATCAAGGCACCCAGTATCGCCGGCGTCGTCGCCGTAGAGAACCACGGCTCCTTTGAACTCCGCGCCAATCTGGTGAAATGAGGGACCGAGTGGTCGCCGGCGGTCCGCTCGCACCCTCCGGCCTTCCCGTGCAATGGGGAGGGTGCGACGGTGCCCTCGAAGAGGCGAAGCGCGTACTGGTCACTGGGGATCTTTGGGCCTCACCTTTTGGGGCCGATCCACCGGCTGGGGCGGATGCCCTACTTCCTCAAGGTCATCGAGTTGTTTC
>DATMMO010000054.1:0-8788 GCA_035569695.1 Acidimicrobiales bacterium
AGCGGCGGTCGCATCAGCGTCCTCGAGGGATGGCACGAAGGGCCCACCGTGGACAAGGGGGCCCGGTGGGAGCCCGAAGAGCTCACGGCCATCCTCCCCGACCTGGTGGCCAAGGCGGCCCCCAACGTCGACCTACGCGGGGGCTCGTAGTGTCGGGCTCTCGCCTCCGAACAACGACCGCTGGATGAACTCGGACAGGCCGATGGCCAGCTCGTCCGAGCTGACCAGCAACTGGCCCCGGAACATGGTCCGGTTGGCCCCCTCGATCATGGCGTAGATGGCCAGCGCGGCGATCTGGGGATCGACGTCGCTCGCCCCGGTGGCCCGCACCCGGTCGGCGATCAACGCGGTGTTGTGGGCCAACCGGCGGAGCGTGTTGGTGCTGACCCGGGAGTGGGTCCCGGCTTGGAGCGCCTCGCTCACGGCCTGCAGCATGGCTCCGTGGGCCTGGAACTTCTGGCACACCACCTTGAGCCACTCGTTGAGCGCGTCCAGGCCTTCCTCGCCGTCCTCGAAGGGGGGCACAGCGCCAAGGGCCGGGTCCAGATCGCGATGGACGTCGGTCATGGCCGCCGAGAGCAGGTCGTCCTTGTCGGCGAAGTGGAGGTAGACGGTGCCGTGCGCCGTGCCCGCCCGCTTGGCGATACGGGCCATGCTGGCACCGTGGTAGCCGTAGGAGGCGAACTCGGAGACGGCGGCATCGAGCAATTTGGCGATGGTGCGCCGACCGTGGGCCCGGGTGGTCCGGCTGGCCACGGTCAGGCTCCAGCGCTCCGCCTCGGGAGCGGTCTCAGTGGGATCGAGCGGCTGGCCGACCTCGGGCACCAGTTTCTTTGTCACGCGGCCTCCGCGGTGCGTCGTTGTTCCCCCGTTGCCCGGCGGGCCCCGTCAACCCGCGGAGCGGGTCCGAGGGAGGCCCAGCCCGGCCTCGGCGATGATACTCCGGTGGATCTCGCTGGTACCGGCATAGATCCGGGTCACCTGGCTGTGCCGGTAAGCGTGCTCGACCATGGTCAGGGTCTCGTCGCCGAGCCCGCGACCCCGCTGGAGCGATGCCGGGCCGAAGATATCGAGGATCTCGCTGGTGGCCCGGGAGAACGCCTCCGAGGAATAGACCTTGGCCATCGATCCCTCGACCAGCGGCCGCTGGCCCACCTGGTGCATCCAGCCGGCGCGCATGCCCAACAGGTCGCCCATCTCGGCCTCGATCGCAGCCTGGGCCAGCCGGGCCCGGACACTGGGGTCGTCGATGAGCCGGGACCCATCGGGACCGGGCTGGGAGGCCTGTTCGACCGCCACGGCCAGCACCTCGAGCGTCTCGCCGGCGTAGCTGCCCGAGTGCTCGAGCTCGAGGGCGGCCGAGGCCACCGACCAGCCCTGGTCCACCTCACCGACCCGCAGGCTGTCGGGGATGCGCACGCCCTCGTAGGTGGTGATGTTGGTGCGCTCGCCCCCCAACGTCTTGACTTCGGAGATGGAGAACCCGGCCGAGGTGGTGGGGACCAGGAAGGTGGTCAGGCCCCGGTGCTTCTTCACGTCGGGGTTGGTCCTGGTCAACATGAAGACGTAGTCGGCCACTTGGGCCAGCGTGGTGAACATCTTCTCGCCGTCGATCACCCATTCGTCGCCATCGCGCACGGCCCGGGTGCGGGCGGCGGCGGCGTCGGACCCCGAGTCGGGCTCGGTGTAGCCCAGGGCGATGACCACCTCGCCCCGCACCGCCGGCTTCATGATCGTCTCCTTCTGCTCGGGGGTCCCGAACATCCGGAGCGTGGAGGCGATGAGCATGGTCGTGCCGATGGCGTCCATGGGGGCATCGGCGTGGCGTATCTCCTGGTTGAGGGCAACCTGCTCCAGCCAGTTCCGGCCGCCGCCTCCCTCCTCCACCGGCCAGCCCGAGGCGATCCAGCCGCGGGCACCGAGGGCCCGAGCGAAGTCGCCGTCGTAGTACGTACCGGACTCGGCCATGCGCTCGTGGATGTCCGAGTTGACGTTCTCGGCCAGGAACTCGCGCACGTCCTTGCGAACGGCTTCTGCCTCAGCGCCCAAGTCGAAATCCATGTCGTCCCCTTCCCTACACGGCCGCCGGCAACCGCGGCGCGCCCCACAAGAGGTCGGCTACGGCCTCGAGCTCCTTGCGATGGTCACCCACCTGCAGCGACCACGCCTTGATGCGACGGAAGTACAGCTGAATGTCGTACTCGAGCATGAACCCGTAGCCGCCGTGGAAGTGGAGCACCTCGTCGACCGCCTTCTGGGCCGCCTCGTCTGCGCCCACGAAGGCCATCTGGGCCAGCGGGCGCCACCGGTCAGCACGGGAGTCAATGGCCCAGGCCGCCTTGCGGGCCAACAGTTGCGCCCCGTCGAGGGCGGTGGCGGCATCGGCCAACCGGTGGGCGATGGTCTGGAACGAGGCGATGGGGACGCCGAAGGCGTACCGGTCGGTGGTGTAGGCCACCCCGATCTCCACGGCGCGCTTGCCGGCCCCGACCGATTGGGCCGCGACCAGGCAGTGCCATTCGAGGACGGCATCGGCGAAGACAGCCACCGCCTCGGGGCCGGCGGCCACTTCGACGGCATCGGCGGTGATGTGTCGGTCGGCCACCGGCAGGGCGCCGAGATTGCCGGGGTACGGCGTGGGCTGGTCACCTCGCTGGGCCACGATCCGGTCACCATCGAGGGCCACCACTACGTCGGCCACCAGTCCGGCCGGTACCCACCCGAGCCGACCATCGACCGCGGGTCGGGGGCTCAGGGTCACCGGCTGGCCCGAGGCCAGCACGTCGGCCAGGACCCGGCGGGCCGGGTCGGTGTCCAACGCGGCCAGCACGCGGGCGGCGGCCGTGGACTCGGCCAGGGGCACGGGAGCCACCGACGCGCCGATCACTTCGTTGACGAGAACGGCATCGAGAAAGAGGCCGCCCGCCCCGCCGAGCTCCTCGGGCAGGGACATGTCGACGCCGCCCAGCTCGCCCACGCGGGCCCACAGCCCGGGGGAGAAACCGGTCTCCTCGGCGGCGCGAACGATCTCGGTCGTGCCCTCACGTTCGAACAACCCGCGGTATGCGCTCTGGAGTTGCTCTTGCTCATTCGAGAGCCCGAGATCGAACATCTCCCCTCCTCTGATTGCTCGGGGGACAGCATAGCAAAGCTGACAAGCCCGTCTACAATGCCCGTTCTCGCTAGGACGGCATCGAGTCCGGTTCACCCAACATCGGAGGTGACGGGACTGGGGTCGACCCCTGGGATACCGACGTTACATGGAACGTTTCAGTCAGGTTGTGTATCTTGCCCCTATCGGCGAACGAGGGGACCCGAGGGGGGGTGCCATGCGAGGTTGGGAGATCGCTGCCCGGGAGAATATCCGGGTGCTGGTGGCCCGGTACAACGGGCTGGGCGACCGAGGCCAGGCGGCCGACCTGAGCCGCCTGTTCGCCGCCGATGGCGTGCTCGAGATCCACGGCGGAAAGAGCCACGCCGGCCCACAGGCCATCGAGGAATTTCTCTCCACCGTGGCCTCGGATAACACCTCGGGGGGTACGTACTGGCGTCACTTCGTGGCCACCCACACTGTCGAGGTGACCAGCCGGACCGAGGGCACGGGCACGGCGTACTTCCAGGTCATCGACAACCAGGGTCTCAACCACTGGGGCCGGTACCGGGACCGGTACCGTAAGGGCCCGACGGGTCAGTGGCAGTTCGCCCACCGACTGGTCCGCACCGACGGCTACGCCGCCCACGCGCCGCCCGCCGCCGCAGCCGAGCCGTCGTGACCCGGCAGCACCGATCAACGCAATCCCGATGAACGCCATGAGATCCATCGGCGCTGACACAATCCCCTGGGGGGAACCATGACCATCACATCCCAACCGACCCTCGGGTTCGGCATGCAACTGCCGATCCAGTCGCGCTCCAAGCTCTATCGCGAACCCTGGGAGGACGGTGCCGGGCGGGACGAGCTGGCCGCCATCGCCCAGGCCGCCGACCGGGCGGGGTTCTCCTACATCGCCGTCTGCGATCACGTGGCCATCCCCCGGGACAAGGCAGAGACCATGCAGACGGCCTGGTACGACACGGTGGCCACCCTCGGCTGGCTGGCTGCCCTCACCACCGAGGTCCGCCTGCTGTCCCACGTGTTCATCCCCGCCTACCGCCATCCGTTGGTCACGGCCAAGTCGTTCATGACCCTCGACCACCTCTCGGGCGGACGGGCCATCCTCGGGGTCGGCGCCGGTCACGTCGAGGGCGAATTCGACGTCCTGGGCATCCCCTTCGCCGAGCGGGGTCGCATCACCGACGACGCCGTCGACGTGATCCGGGCCGCCTTCGACAACGAGTACCCCGACATCGACACCGACCGCTATTCGGTGCACGACGTGGGCCTGTCGCCCCGGCCCACCCAGGCCCATCTGCCCATCTGGGTCGGTGGCTCATCGCGTCCGGCTCTGCGCCGAGCGGCGGAGCGGGGTGACGGCTGGCTGCCCCAGGGCCCGCCCCCCGAAGGCATGGAATCAGCCATCAAGTTCCTGGTCGAGCGACGGGCCGAGCTGGGTCGGACCCAACCGTTCGACATCGGCGGGTTCGCCATGCCCATGTACATCGGCACCCCGGACTGGGAGCTCGGACCCCATGCCGTGTCGGGATCGCCCGATCAGCTGGCCGAGCAGCTTCGCCAGTATGGCGCGGTGGGCGCGTCGCACCTGCAGGTTCGCCTGCGCAGCCGTAGCGCCAACGAGCTGGTCGACCAGATCGGCGTCTTCGGGGCCGAGGTCATCCCGCTGACCCGGTGAGGGGCCGGCTCGACGCCCGGCCGATGCGGGCCTGTCGCCGGACCCCCGACGAGAGCGAAGCTCGGCCTTTCCCCTGCTCATGGCGGCGTCGGCGAACAGCGTTCAGATAGGCTGCCTCCGATGGGGAAGGAAATGGGGCCAGAAAAGGGCACGGGCACGAGCACCCCCGTGACGCCGCCCCGACAGGACCAGGATCTGCGCAACCGCCTGCTCGAGGCCGGTCAGCGAGTCTTCGCCGAGACCGGTTATGCCGGGACGCGGGTCGACGACATCATCGAAGCGGCCAATACGTCCCGGGCGACCTTCTACCGTTACTTCAAGAGCAAGAACGCCCTCTTCACCGAGCTGAGCCGGATCTGCTTCGTGGACATGCGGGTGACCACCCGGGCCATTGCCTCGGTGACGCCGGGCACAGAGGCGCGTGGTCAGCTCATCGAGCTCTTGAAGCATTGGCGAGACCTGCTCGATGCCCACGGGGGTGTCATCCGCGCCTGGTTCGAACGGGATGCGGTCCCCGACTCGACGATCTCGGGCGAAGCGACAAAGGCCTTCGACGCGCTCTTCGAAGAGCTGTTGACCCCGATCATGGCGGCCAAGACCGAGTCGAGGGTCCACCCCGAAGTGCAAGCCGCGTTGTTGTTCATTCTGATCGACCGGTCCTACAACTACGTGACCTCGCGACAATCCCAAGTCAACCCCGATCGTCTGGCCCCGACCTTGGCCACGATGATCGAGCGGTCCTACCTCGGGGCCAGCGCCCGGCCCCAGGGGCGGCGCCTCCGCATCGCTCCCCACTGAGCCTTCCTGGAGGGACGGCGCGGGTCACAGTCCTGGCGTTCCGGTGATTGCTTGTCCTGCGATTTCGTGAGTCTCGTCTTCGAGCATGATGCGGAGGAGGAGCGCGACCCACGCGCGGTAGGGCTTCCAGGCCTCGCTGATCTCGGCGATGTCGGCGGCGCCGGGCGGTGCCTTCATGTCGTAGGCGATCGCCATCGCTCGAGCGAGACGCGGCTCGGCGGTGGGCGTGTCGTCCGGATCACCTGCGCCGCGGAGGAGAATCAGTTCGGCCGAGAACGGGCCGATTCCGGGAATGGCCATCAACTCCTCGAGGGCCTGGGAACGTGGGAGTGACCTCAGCCGAGCGGCGCCCAGGGTCCCGCCGAGAGCGGCCTCGGCGACACCTCGAAGTCGCTGGAGTTTGGTCTCGCTCAGCCCAGTGATCGTGGACAGCTGGGCCAGCTTGGCGGGGTTCGGGAAGGCGCGGACCATTCGACCGCCAACGTCGACGGTCTCACCGTGTTCAGCGGTGATGCGAGCCTTGATTGCCGCGGCCTGGACGATTCGGATTCGCTGTCCGATCACCGACCACGCTGCCGCTTCGTAGGGCGACCAGAAGCACACGGGGCGGAGGCCGGGATATTTCGACTGGAGTTGCGCGACGACTGGGTCGTGACGAGCGATGTCCGGAAAGCCGCGACCGTCGATGTCGAGCGAGAGGATCCGCTCGACCTGCTCGACCGCTGCCGCGACGACGGCTGGGGTAAGCGGGTCGCCAGCGTGAACCGTGCCGTGAACCGCACCGGCTTCCTCGTGGACGCGCACGGCCACTGGGTCCCAGTAGCCGTCGACGCAGAAGGCCACCTCCAAGTGCGAAGCTGACTCGGCATCGTAGGCGGCTGGAGCGAATCCCTCGAGGTACCGAATCGATGCCGCCAACGAATACGGCCCCTTCGGGGAGAGAAGAAAGCTTGTGGCGGGAGGCATCTCAGCTATCAATAGTCACGGCGTAGCCGTCGGGATCAGCGAAGGTGAAGGTGAGACCAAAAGGCCCATCGAAAGGTGCAACCACGATGGGGACGCCGGCGAGAACCATGGCATCGTGCAGATCCTGCGGATCGTCCGCCTTCAGCCACATGGCCACTCCCCACCCGAGGTGCTCGACAGCCTCAAGGTCGACGAGTGGCTCCCGCACGGCGAACGCGATGGGCTCCGTGGCGAATACCACGGCGTGGTCAGGACTCACCTGAGCACGGGCGAGGCCAAGGTGCTTGGTGTAGAAGGCGGCGGAAGCCTCCAGATCGCGAACCTGAAGAGCGATGAAGTCAGGGCCGAGTGCGGTCATTGGGTGTCCATTTCTGTGAGTGGGATCAGGTAGCCTATATCAGGTACCCTGAGATGGTATCAGGTAAACTGATAGTGAGGTGAGCGTGGACCAGGTCACGATGGCCAGGGTGGGCTACTTGATCAAAAGGGCGCAGACTGTCCTGCACGACGCGATGGCCGATGCTCTCGGGTCTCACGATCTCACGGTGACCCAGTTCGCCGTCCTCACCGCATTGGATGAAGAGCCCGGGCTCTCAAATGCTGACCTCGCTCGTCGGGCATTCGTGACGCCACAGAGCATGCACGCCGTGCTCCAAGAACTGGAGAGACTCCAGTTCGTTGTGAGGCGTCCTCATCCGCAGCACCAACGCGTTCTCCAAGCTGCGCTCACTGAGGCTGGTCGGCGGACACTGAAGTCTGCTGCCAACGCAGTCAACGCCGTGGAGGAGCAGATGCTCAGCCAGCTCTCCAACCCGGCGAGATCGAGACTGGCCAGCGCGCTCTCGTCTTGCATCGATTCGCTGGCCGAGGCGTCAGCATCTTCCGGCGCTCGTCGACTCCGGTGATATCCGGAGCTTCCACTCCTCGTCGGCCCGGGCCACCGTCATGTGCTCGCGCCTTCGCTCGGAATCTGGGTCCGCAATTTGGCTTTGATGATCTTGCCGGTGGAAGTCCGAGGGAGCTCGTCGACCAGGAAGATCTCCTCGGGCACCTTGAACTTGGCCAGATGCTCGGCCACGTAGCTCTGGATAGCGGCGATGTCCGGCTCGGGATGCTCCTCGGCGGGGACGACAAAGGCCACCACCCGCTCACCCAGCACCGCATCAGGCTTGCCCAAGATGGCGGCGTCAGCCACATGGGGGTGGAGACGCATCACCCCTTCGATCTCGATCGATGAGATGTTCTCGCCCCCCCGGCGGACGATGTCCTTCTTCCGGTCGACGAAGAAGAAGTAGCCCTCGTCGTCGAAGTAGCCGAGGTCGCCGGTGTGGAACCAGTCGGCGTCGATGACCGCCGCGGTGGCCTCGTCGTCTTTGAGGTAACCGTCGAAGGAGATCGTGCCCCGGCCGAACACCACCTCGCCCTCCTCGCCGGGGGCAGCGGCGGTCCCGTCCTCACGCAGGATGGTCATGGTGGAATCGGGGAACCGGCGGCCGGCCGATCCGGGCTTGCGGACCTCGTCGAGCCGGGTGTAGGTGCCCAGTCCGGCCTCGGTCATGCCGTACCAGTCGATAACCGGAGCCCCGAACCGGTCCTCGATGATGGGAGCGGTCCGCGATGCACCCAGCGCGATCATCACTCGGAGATTGTGGCGCTTCTCGTGCAGGCTCTCGGGTCGACCGAGGAGGATGTGGACGATGGGCGAGAGGGTGAACAGGAAGGTCGGTCGGTACAGGTCGACCAACGTCCAGAACCGGGTGGCCGAGAAGCGACGCGGGAAGACCACGCTGGCCCCGTAGATGAGGGACACCATGAGCCCACCCATGCCGTTGCCGTGGAAGAACGGGGTCACCACGATGCCCCGGTCCTTGGCGGTGATCCCGAACATCTCCTCGTAGTCGATCCCGGGCTGGTCGGTCACCTGATTGATGACCGCTTTGGGCCGCCCGGTCGTCGTCCCCGAGGTGTACATGATGTGCTCGGCGAACTCGAATTCTTCGGTCGGAAGGGTTTTGCGCGGGTCCTCGGGTGCGCCCTCGATGAGCGCGGCATAGGACACGGATCCGGCGGCCACCGGCTCACCGGCGTCGGCGATGGCGATGACATGGCGAAGTCCCGACAGATCCCGCTTCAAGGCCACGACCCGTTCGGCCAGTTCAGCGTCACAGATAACCGCACTCGACTCGGAGTGCTCCAGGATGAACGAGATCTCCGAATCGGTCCATTCAGGATTG
>DATMMO010000055.1:0-2329 GCA_035569695.1 Acidimicrobiales bacterium
CGACGACGAGTTTCAACTTGCGGCTCACCGTCGCACCGCCGCACGGGTCACGCGGGCGTCCGATGGCGGGCACGGCAGCACGCCCGGGGCATGGACGAGCGGGCACGGACCGCCCCGCAGATGGGCGGTCACCTCATCGGCGAAGACGTCCAGCGCGGTGCGCACGAAGCGGGTGACCCCATCGGGATGGCGACACGCGCCCCGTCCATCGACGAGCAGGCACAGATCGAGGACCGACTTGACCCCGCCGCGAACGGCCGCCGGCTGAAAGGCCAGCGCCGACATCGTGTCGGCCAACCCGGCCAGTCCGTTGACACAGGGACCACACTGGCCGGCCCCTTGGTGCTCCATGTAGCGGACAACGCGGGCCGCCTCGGCCAGCGGGCACACACTGCGGGGGAGAAGGGCGATGATCCCCGCACCGAGCGAGGAGTGCGCCCGCCGGGCTGCCTCCTCGGTCAGGACGAGGTCGAGCAACGCCGACATCGTGACCCAACCACCGCCGTACCCGCCGAGCAGTGCACCTCGGTACTGCCGGGCCCCCTCGGGCGAGAGGTCGAGGACGTCCCGAAGGGGCATGCCCAGCGAGGCCTCGACCACCTGGGCCTGCGGCCAACGTCCGGTGACGGTGATCAGCATCGTGCCCGGTGACCGCTCGGTCCCCAGGCCCCGAAACCACGTCGGCCCATACCGTGCGATCAGGGCCACGTCGGCCAGGGTCTCGACGTTGTGGACCAACGTGGGTCGGTTGTTCACGCCGCGTTGGCGGATCGGCTCGATGCCCATGAACGTGGGCACCGCTTCCCGGCGCCCGTTGAGGACGTTGACCACCGCCGACTCCTGTCCGGCGATGAACCGGTCCGGGGCCACCGCCACCTCGATGGCGAAGGGGTCGATCCCCCGGAGCCGGCGCTCCTCGATGGCTGCCTCCACCCTGGGCGCCAGAACTGCGGGTACGTACATGACCACCTGTGCCGCATCCAGCGTCGCCGCGGCCAACGACAGCCCGTCGAGCACCAGATGGGGGAGGCGGGTGAGCAACAGGGCATCTTTGACGCTGGCCGGCTCACCTTCGGCGCCGTTGCCCACGACCACGGTATGGCGAAGCCGCCCGTGACGGAGGGAGCGCCATTTGGTGGCCACCGGGAACCAGGCTCCACCATGGCCGGACAGGCCGCTGGCGCTCAGGGCATCGATGAGGTCGGTGCCGGCGACGTGCAGTGGGGCTGGTCCCCAGCGGGCCAGGTGCTCGTCGATGCCGACCCCGGCCCCGTCCGATCGAAGCCCGGCCAGCAGGCGGGGGAGGGCGGTGGCGTCACTCCGAGGCGCCGGTTTCGTTGGTGCCGAGGGCTTCGTCATCCCGTTCCGTTCGCGGTTGATCCTGTGAGGGTGCCCGACAGCGTCCCCTGGGCCTGATTCAGGTTCAGTTGCATGCTCAGATGCACCGATCCCTGGGGTCCCCTGACCGTCGCCCCGATGGTGGACCCCTGGAGGGCGGTGACCGAGCCCGTGTCCTGACCCCAGGTGACCTGACTGGACGACATGGCCACGCCCCCGTTGACCGACGTACCGGTGAGGGTGACGGTGAGCGGCATCGTGGGAGTCCCCGATGGCGTCATGGACAGGACCACGGAGATCTGCCCGGACTGGTTGACGGCCGAGTTCCTATACGTGCCCGTCACCGTGTCGGTGAAGGGTGGGACGGGAACCGAGCCGTTGGCCGAGGGCGCCGAGGTGGATGGCGTCGGCGCCGGTGTCGAAGCCGCGGACGAGGAGGACCCGCCCGAGGCGAAGCTGGCATTCAGCTCGGCCAGCAATCCCGGCGAGGTGCCGGCCCGATGGGACCAACCGGGGCTGAGGGGCCCGACGGCGGCGGTGATGCCAATGGCTATGAGGCCGAGAGCACCGACAACGGCAAGGATGATTCGACGGCTGGGGGCGAAGCTTCGACCGGTCACCAGTCGCCAGCCGACCGCACCGACGACGGCCACGACGCAGACCACGTTGACCATCAGGGCCAGCGACAGCCGGGTGTCACTGCCCGAACCGAGGCCGTGCAGGAGGGCGATGGGCCAGCACAGGTAGGCGAGCCAATGGACCCCCCGCCACGCCCGGACCCCGATGCGCTTTCTCAACCCGCTGGTGATGGCCACGGCCAGCAACATGTCGAGGGTCAGCGCACCAAAACCGACCCACAGGGGACGATAGGGCGTCCGGAACGGGATCACGGCGTCGAGGAAGCCGATGGGCACGTACCCGTCGGCCACGGTGGTGACGACGTGGAGGGCGACGAAGGCGAGGCAGAACAACGAGAGGTTGCGGTGCATCG
>DATMMO010000056.1:0-3409 GCA_035569695.1 Acidimicrobiales bacterium
GGATCGTTTCACCACCATGAGCGGAACCTCCTCGATCCGCTCAAAGGTCGTGTAGCGCCGCCCGCACCCCTCACACGCTCGTCGTCGTCGAATGGCCGTTCCCTCCTCGGCCAGGCGCGAGTCGACCACTCGGTCATCATCAGCCAGGCACCAGGGACACCGCACACTGCGAGGCTACCGCCGGATTCTTTCCCGACCGGCAAACGAAACAGGACCTGCTCCCCACCGAGGGGCCGATCACGCCAGCCCCGGCACGCACACCGTTGGCGCACCGCTGATGCTCGGGGACATCGAGCTACGGGACGGTGATGTGCTGACCAGGGGTCACCGTATCCGAACCCGTCTGCGCCACCATCTCGGACACCAGCGGCCGCGGGTCACCGGACGGGTCCGCTCGCTGGGCGATGGACCACAGGGTGTCGCCCGGCTGCACGGTGTAGGCCACTGTGTGGCCAGGAGTCTCCGCCAGGGCGGGTCCGGACGGGTGGGAGCTTCCGCCGGACCCGCCCAGCGGGAGAGCTAGGCCCACCACCAACATGGCGGTGACGGCCAACAGGGCACGACGACGGCGAACAGCTGACGAGACCCGTCGGCGGGGCCGGCGCTGGATGGCGGGCACCAACCGCGGTCGAGCGCGGTGATCGGGCACGATGACCAGCCTCGGCGCCTCGAACGGGACAAGTTCCTGATCATCGTCGGAAAGCGGTTCCCATTGCCCGCCTCGGATCACGCCCAACGCGGGCACCCGACGCCCCGTTGTCAGTTCCGGGCGGGAACGCAGGGATGGGAACGCCAGGGTGGCCGCCATCACCGATTCCCTCGCTGGTCCGGACCCGGTTCCCGACGGGGGCCGAGCGCCACGTCCCGTCCTCTCGACATCGAACGAGTGTTCGTCATGTCGCCATGCAACCACGAACGCCTGTTCGGTGTCAAGCGCTTTTCCGAACGGGTGTTTGCTTTTTGAGTCCATAGGGGTTACCGTCTACCAAACAGGTGTTCGATCAATGCGAGTCCTGGCCGCGCCGCCGTCCTCTGGGGGTGGAGCCAACCGGGCCGAGCTGCTGAGCGAACCTCGACACAACGACCCAGGGGGACCGATGGCCCAGGTGCTCAGCAACAAACGCAAGGCGATCTTGGACTGCATCTCCGAGGCGGTCCGCGAGCGTGGGTACCCGCCATCGGTGCGCGAGATCGGTGAAGCCGTCGGTCTGACCTCGTCGTCGACGGTTCATGCCCACCTGGCCGTCCTGCAGCGGGAGGGCTACCTCCGACGCGACCCCACCAAGCCCCGGGCCATCGAGGTCCGCTACGACCCGTCGTCCCACGTGGTGATGGACGCTCGGCCCATCCGCCACGTCCCGTTGGTCGGCGACGTGGCCGCCGGTACCGGCGTGCTGGCCCAGGAGAACATCGAGGAGCTGTACCCGTTGCCCGAGGACTTCACCGGCACCGGGACCCTCTTCATGCTGTCCGTCCGGGGAGACTCGATGATCGACGACGGGATCGTCGACGGTGACTTCGTCGTCGTCCGCCAACAGCCCGAGGCGGAGAACGGCGACACCGTGGTGGCCGGTATCCCCGATGAGGAGGCGACGGTCAAGCGGTTCTCGACCAAGAACGGCAAGATCATCCTCACGCCGGCCAACGAGCAACTCTCGCCCATGGAGTTCGACCCGGACGAGGTGACCGTCTTCGGCAAGGTGGTCACCGTGCTGCGTCGCCTGTAGCTGGCTCCCACGCCCGGCGCCGTGGGCCGGGACCGCTCCGGCCCATCGATGGGGTCAGCGAGCCGGCGTGGCGATCTCCACCGGTCGCATGTCGGCGTAGCGATCGCCGGCGGCCGCGCCGGCCGGGAATGCCGCATTCAAGGTGTCCATCTCGTCGGCGGTCACGGTGACGTCAAGGGCCTCGACGTTCTCTCGGAGATAGGACTGGCGCTTCGTGCCGGGGATCGGGACGACGTCATCGCCCTGGGCCTGGACCCAGGCCAGGGCCAGCTGCCCGGCCGTGCAGCCCTTGTCCGTCGCCATCGAGCGCACCGCGGCCACCAGCTCCAGGTTCCGGTTGAAGTTCTCGCCCTGGAACCGAGGCGAGTGTCGACGGAAGTCATCAGCCTCCAGGTCGTCGAGGGAGCCGATCTGGCCAGTGAGGAACCCCCGGCCCAACGGGCTGTAGGGCACGATGCCCACGCCCAGTTCCCGGGCCGTGCCGATCACCTCGGTCTCGATGTCCCGGCTCCACAGGGACCACTCGCTCTGCAGGGCGGTGATGGGATGCTCGGCTACAGCCCGGCGCAGGTTCTCCGGCGATGCCTCGGACAGTCCCAGGTGCAGGATCTTGCCCTCGGCCGCCAGCTCGGCCATGGCCCCCACGGTCTCTTCGATGGGCACGCTCGAGTCCTGCCGGTGCTGGTAGTACAGGTCGATGTGGTCGACGCCCAGGCGCTTCAGGGACGCTTCGCAGGCACTGCGAACGTAGGCCGAGTCGCCCCGGACGGACCGCTTGGTGGGATCGTCGGGGTTGCGCACGTTCCCGAACTTGGTGGCCAGGACCACCTCCGCCCGCCGGGAGGCGATGGCCCGACCGACCAGCTCCTCGTTGACGAACGGGCCGTACATGTCGGCGGTGTCGAGGAAGGTCACGCCCAGGTCCAGGGCCAGGTGGATGGTGGCCACCGATTCCGCCTCGTCGCCGGTTCCGTAGAACTCGCTCATGCCCATACAGCCCAGCCCCTGAGCCGAGACGACCAGGCCGGGCGATCCGAGTCTGCGAATGGGAAGGGTCATGGTTCGACCCTATCGGGATCCATTTCCCGACTGAACTCGGGCCGCCCTCCGATCAGGAGCCGGTGAGCAGCGACCCCAGCACGCCGGCCGCCCGTTCGAGCTCGTCGCGGCCCACGAACTCACCGGCGGTGTGGGCCAACAGGGGGTCGCCGGGGCCGAAGTTGGCCGCCGGCACCCCGTGCTCCCAGAAGGAGGCAACATCGGTCCAGCCCACCTTGGCCCGGGGCGGAGCCCCGCTGGCCGAGACCAGGCCGGCGAGCAGAGGATGGTCCAGTCCCGGCGGGGCGCCGGGCTGCACGTCGGTGACCGTCCAGGTGTCACCGTCCTCCAACCACGGCGACAGCCGATCTCGGACGGCGGCCATGGCCTCGTCGCCGCTCCGGTCGGGGGCGAACCGGTGGTTGATGGTCACCGAGGCCCGGTCGGGAACCACGTTGCCGGCCACTCCCCCGTCCACGTGCACCACCTGTAGTTGCTCGGCGAACTCGCACCCGTCCAAGACCGGCCGACGTCCCTCGGAGTCGTGCACGGCCTGCAGGATGGGGGCCAAGCGGTGGATGGCGTTGCGCCCCATGAACGGTCTGGCCGTGTGGGCCCGCGATCCCGCCATGGTGATGGTGACC
>DATMMO010000057.1:0-7199 GCA_035569695.1 Acidimicrobiales bacterium
GTCGGCAGCTCGCGGATCTCATCGAACAGCGGGGTGGGATCCTCGTACCGGGTCCAGAGTCCCTCGAGGTTCAAGACGCCCAGCCCACCCAGGCGACCGATCTCGATGGCGGTGGCCGGGCTGACCACGCCGTCCATGGCCGAGGCCATGAGGGGCAGCTCGAACTGGTAGGCGTCGATCTCCCAGCTGATGTCGACGTCCTCGGGATCCCGGGTCCGGCGACTGGGGACGATGGCGATGTCGTCGAACCCGTACGCCCTGCGCCCCGATTTGAAGATGCCGATCTCTAGTTCAGCCACGGTGTCGTCCTCCGGCCCTTGTCGCGCTCATCCGAAAACCGTGCAGCACGCCCCGACATCGCCGCGCCCATCGGCATGGGTACACGATACCGCCTGGAGCCCCTCCGCCCCGCGGCACTGTCCCCGGCGCGAGCGGGTCAGCGACAAGGTTCGAGGCCCAGGGCCGGGACGGGCCCGAGGCCGGCAGAACGGGTCGACGATCAGTGGCCGAGGGGCGCTCCGGTCCCGAGGGCCAAGCTCAAAAGGTCGACCAAGATCCGGGCGGTGGCTCCCCAGATGATCTCGCCGCCCGCCTCGAAGAACCAGACCGGGAACTCCACCTCGGCGCGGCCACCGGGCTGGGGGGAACCGGGCACCGACCACCACTCCTCATGGAACACGCCGTCGACCAGGAGATCGGCCAGGGCCAGGTCGAAGATTCGGGCCACCTCGCCGGGATTGGCGGTCAAGGACGGTCGGCCCTCGAGCGTCCCCACCACCGGGGTCACGATGGTGTTGGACGAGGCGGTGGCCAGGTCGTGGAGGGTGCCGATGACCGAGACGGCGCCGGGGTCGAGCCCGACCTCCTCCCACGCCTCCCGGAGGGCCCCGTCGGTGGCCTTCTCGCCGGTATCCAGGCGGCCGCCGGGAAAGGCCACTTCGTCGCGATGGGAGCTGAGGTCGCTCGTTCGCACGGTGAGGACGACCCGGGTCTCGCCCGCTTCCTCGAACAGGGGTACCAGCACCGCCGCCGGCGGGCCGGGCGGCACACCGGCAAACGCGGCCATCTGGCGGCGGGGATCGGGAGACTGGGCTACCCAACCCCCGCCGGCGGCCACTGCGGCCCGAACCCGGTCCAGCCGGATGGACCGACGGCCCGACTCGTCCAGCTCCGCCCACCGAGCGGGTCGACCGGCGCGGCTCTGCTGCGGTCGGGGAATGACCTGCCTGGGTGTATCGGGATCGATGGTGGGGGGTGGCATCGGTGGGACCAGGGTAGGCCGAACCGTCGCCGGTCCGGCCCCATCGCGCGCCCGGAGATCGCCCGTTGCCGCAGGTACCATGCCTGTCGTCCACCGTCCCAGGAGGTCCACGTGACCAGCAGCGAACCATCGGCCGAGGCGCCGCCACCACCAAGCGCAGCGCCACAGTTCCCCATCACCACCACGTTGGAGTTCCCCGAGTGGCGTATCGAGCGCAGCATGGGCATGGTCTTCGGCGTGGTCGTCCGCTCTATGGGCGTGGCCAAGGGCTTTGCCGCCGGTTTCAAGGCCATGGCCGGGGGCGAGGTCAAGCAGTACACCAGGTTGGTCGAAGACAGCCGCCGTCACGCCATGGACCGGATGATCGAGAACGCCACCGTGCTGGGGGCCAATGCCATCGTCTCCATGCGCTTCGATTCGTCCGAGATAGGCCAAGGACTGACCGAGATCGTCGCCTACGGCACTGCTGTCAGGGTGGGCCCTCGGGAATGAGACCCCGGCTCCCGGACGAGGGTGGGAGCGCCGACGTGGGGGGTGCGCCGTGGTCGTGATCTGGGCCCTGGTGGGCGTGGCCGTGGTGGGCGTGGTCGTCTACAGCCTCTTTGTTCGCCGGCACGGCGAGGCGACCCGGCCCGATGCCGACTGGACACCCACCGACGAGGTCTTCCACGACCCGTCGACCAACCGGGTCATGCGGGTCTGGGTCGACACGGCCGGCCAGCGGCACTACGTGCCCTCCGAGAGCGGCTGAGGCGCCGGCCCGCCGGGATTGTGCCGGCCACGAGAGGACGGGGCGTGCACCCATGATCAGCGGCTGGTGCCGGGAGGAATTCGGCGCCGTGCGGGAGGCGTTTGCCGCCAATTTCTCTGAGCAGGGCGAGGTGGGCGCGGCCGTCTGCGTGATCGTCGACGGGGAGGTGGTCGTCGATCTGGTCGGGGGCTGGGCCGACCAGCTCCACCGGCGGCCCTGGCAGCCAAGCACCATGGTCGACTTCTATTCGGTGGGCAAGGCGGTGGTGGGATTGCTCCTCCTCCAGCTGGTCGATGCCGGCCTCATCGGTCTCGACGACCCCATCGCATCGGTGTGGCCGGAGTTCGCCCAAGGGGGCAAGGGGACGGCCTCGGTGCGCCACGCCCTGTCGCACCAGGCCGGGGTGCCGGCCATGCGCCAGCCCCTGACCAATGACGACCTGTGGCACTGGGACCGCATGACCGACGCCCTGGCCGCTACCGAGGCATGGTGGGAGCCGGGTACCCGCCACGCCTATCACACCAACACCTACGGGCATCTGGTCGGTGAGATCGTCAGGCGGGTCTCGGGCGAGATGCCCGGAACCAGACTGCGCGTCGTGGCCGAGGGGCTGGACGCCGACTTGTGGTTCGGAGTCCCAGTGGCCGAGCAGCACCGGTGCGCCGAGGTCATTTGGGCCTCCCCCATGGGGTCCCCGGTCGTCGAGCGGGACGGGCTCATCGGGGATCCGTTGATGGTGGCCCTCGGGTACTTCAACCCTCCCGGCTATTCCTCGGTCGGCGTGGTCAACACCGAGGAGTGGCGGAGTGCTCAGGTCCCATCGACCAACGGGCACGGCACCGCCGCCGGCGTGGCCCGCTTCTATGCCGCCCTGCTCGAGCCCGACCGCCTGATCTCGCCCGACCTGTTGGCCGAGGCCACCACGGTGCAGTCGGAGGGCTTCTGCCCGGTGCTGGGCGAGGAGACCGGGTTCGGCCTGGGCTTCAAGCCCACCGTGGCCCGCCGTCCCTTCGGGCCCAACCCCAAGAGCTTCGGGCACTTCGGAACCGGGGGTGCCGTCGGCTTCGCCGATCCCGACACCGCCGTGGCCTTCGGCTACGTGATGAACCACGTGATCCCGAGGTGGCAGAGCACGCGCAACCGGGCTCTGATCGATGCCGTCTACCGCTCGTTGTGAGTTGGTGACGGGTAGACGGGCTGTTGGGCTCCCGACCCTCTGGGGCCCGGGATCCTGAGCCCAGCCCCACTCGAGCTCGGGATCTGGGCCGGGACCTACAACGGCCGGGCCCCGAAGGACCCGGCCGTCAGCAAACCGTTCCTGCCGCCGGAGCGGCGGGAGGGTCTTACATCATGCCGCCCATGCCACCCATGCCGCCGCCCATGGCAGCAGCTGCTGCTGCGGCTGCGGCCGGGTCGGCCTTCTCGGGCTTGTCAGCAACCAGCGCCTCGGTGGTGAGGAGCAGGCCGGCGATGGAGGCGGCGTTCTGCAATGCCGACCGGGTCACCTTGGCAGGGTCGATGACGCCCACCTTGACCAGGTCCTCGAACTCGCCGGTGGCGGCGTTGAGGCCGACCGAACCGCTCTCGGACTCCACCTGGCGGACCGAGACGGATCCCTCGAGCCCGGCGTTGTTGGCGATGATGCGAAGCGGCTCGGCCAGAGCCTTGGCCACGATCGAAGCACCGGTCGCCTCGTCGCCTTCCAGCGAGCTCACGACCTTCAGGACGGCGGAGCGGGAGCGGACCAGAGCGGTACCGCCTCCGGCCACGATGCCCTCTTCGACGGCGGCCCGGGTGGCGGAGAGAGCATCCTCGATGCGGTGCTTCTTCTCCTTCAGCTCCACCTCGGTGGCGGCGCCGACCTTGACCACGGCCACGCCTCCGGCCAGCTTGGCCAGGCGCTCCTGCAGCTTCTCCCGATCCCAGTCGGAATCGGTGTCGTCGATCTCGCGCCGGATCTGAGCGATCCGACCCTTGACCTCGTCCTCGCTACCGCCGCCATCGACGACGGTGGTGTCGTCCTTGGTGACGATGACCCGTCGGGCCGTGCCCAGCAGGTCGACGGTGGTGGTGTCGAGCTTGAGGCCGATCTCCTCGGAGATGACCTGCCCACCGGTGAGGACGGCGATGTCCTGGAGAGTGGACTTGCGCCGCTCGCCGAACCCGGGAGCCTTGACGGCCACCGAGGTGAACGTGCCCCGGATCTTGTTGACGACCAGGGTGGTCAGCGCCTCGCCCTCGACATCCTCGGCGATGATCAACAGGGGCTTGCCCGTCTGCATGACCTTCTCGAGGATGGGGACCAGGTCGTGGACGGCGCTGATCTTCTGGTTGGCGAAGAGGATCAGAGGCTCGTCCAGGACTGCTTCCTGGCGCTCGGTGTCGGTGACGAAGTACGGGGACAGGTAGCCCTTGTCGAACTGCATGCCCTCGGTGAACTCGAGCTCGATGCCGAAGGTGTTGGACTCCTCGACGGTCACGGTGCCGTCCTTGCCCACCTTGTCGATGGCGTCCGCCAGCACATCACCGATGGCGACGTCGGCGGCCGAGATGGCGGCAATCTGAGCGATCTCGGTCTTGGAGTCGATCTCCTTCGACTGCTCCTTGATGGAGTCGACCGCAGCCTTGACCGCCTTGTCGATGCCCTTGCGCAGACCCAGCGGGTTGGCGCCGGCGGCGACGTTGCGGAGTCCCTCACGGATGAGGGCCTGAGCCAGGACGGTGGCGGTGGTGGTGCCGTCGCCAGCGACGTCGTTGGTCTTGGTCGCCACTTCCTTGACCAGCTGGGCGCCCATGTTCTCGAAGGCGTCCTCGAGCTCAACCTCACGGGCGATGGACACGCCGTCGTTGGTGATGGTCGGGGCACCGAACTTCTTCTCGATGACCACGTTGCGGCCCTTTGGCCCCAGGGTGACCTTGACCGTGTCGGCGAGCTTGTTCACACCCGCCTCGAGACCGCGCCGAGCGGCTTCGTCGAATTTGAGGATCTTGGGCATTACTTACTCACTTTCGCCAGAACGTCACGACTCGAGAGGATCAGCAGATCCTCGCCGTCGGAGCTGATCTCGGTGCCTCCGTACTTGGAGTAGACGACCGTGTCACCGACGGCGATGTCCAAGGGGACGAGCTCGCCCGAGGCCTCGGCCCGGCGGCCCGGACCAACGGCCAGAACTTCACCCTGCTGGGGCTTCTCTTTGGCGGTATCGGGGATCACCAGGCCGGACGCCGTGGTCTCCTCCGACTCGCCGGGGCGGACGACAATACGGTCGTCAAGTGGATGCAGACTCATGTGATCGGGCCTCCTGTGGCACGCTTTAGCACTCGAACGTTGCGAGTGCTAACGATAGCGATCCGTTCGGTCCGAGGCAACCGCGAGGTCATTATTGCAGGTCAGCGCCATACTTGGTCAATCAGTGCTGGGGAACCAGACGTAAATTCGGGTCGGCACCAAGGGTCAGGGGGCTCGAATCTGCGTGGTTCAGGCGCCACCAGCCGGCCGCGGCCACCATGGCCGCGTTATCGGTGCACAGGGCGCGGCTGGGCAGGAACGCCCCGATCCCGTCCTCGGCACAGGCGGACTCCACCCGGCGGCGGAGCAACGAATTGGCCGCCACCCCTCCAGCCAGGCACAACGCCTTGGCCCCCACGTCGGCCGCGGCCCGCCGGGCCTTGGCCACCAACACGTCGACCACGGCCGCCCGGAACGAGGCGGCCACGTCCTCAGTGGCGGCCTCGGGGTGCTTTCGCACCGTGCTGACCACCGAGGTCTTCAGCCCGCTGAACGAGAAGTCGTAGCCCTCCCCCAGGAAGGCCCGGGGGAAGGCGAAGGCCTCGGGGTCGCCGCTCTCGGCCACCGTGTCGATGACCGGCCCACCGGGATATCCCAGTCCGAGGAAGCGGGCCACCTTGTCGAACGCCTCTCCCGCCGCGTCGTCGATGGTCCCACCGAGGAGCCGGTAGCGCCCGGGGGCGGTCACCTCGATGAGCAGGGTGTGGCCGCCCGATACCAGGAGCACCACCAGGGGCCAGCCCAGGTCGGGCTGCTCGAGCAGGGAGGCGAACAGGTGCGCCTCGAGGTGATTCACACCCACCAGGGGCACGTCCCAGGCCAGGGCCAGGGCCTTGGCCTCGGCCACGCCGACCAGGAGGGAGCCGATCAGGCCGGGGCCGTAGGTCACGGCCACGGCGTCGATGCCCGTGCCTGAGGGATCCGACCCGGCGGCATCGAGCGCATCGGACAGGACGGGCGTCAGCAGCTCGACATGGGCTCGACCGGCCAGTTCGGGCACGACGCCCCCGTAGCGGGCGTGCAGGTCGATCTGGCTGGCCACCACCGAGGAGGCGATCGACGTGCCGTCGTCCACCACCGACGCCGCCGTCTCGTCACAGGAGGTCTCGATGCCCAGCACCCGGTCGATGGTCACCAGGTCACACTCAGCTCGGGTGGCAGCTCGGCCGCGATCGACGCCAGTCGAGCCTGGTAGGTGTCGGAATCGATGGATCGGGCCCACATCACCAGTGCATCCTCGCCCGTTTCGGCGTAGTAGTTGGGGCGGAGACCCACGGGGGCCATGCCGAAGCGCCGGTACAGGGCCAGGGCGGGCTCGTTGCCCACCCGGACCTCGAGGGTGAGATGGCGGGATCCCCGATCGATGGCCGAACGGGTCAGGTCGAGCATGAGCACGGTGGCGATACCCCGCCCGTGCCAGGCCGGATCCACCGCGATGTTGTTCACGTGGGCGTCCTCCTCGATGAGCATCAACCCGGCAAACCCGACGATGTCGCGGTCCACCCACGCCGTCCGGTAGATGCGGGACTTCCGTTGCGACAGTTCGTCGGCGAACAGGCGGTGGGACCACGGGCGCGTGTACACCGCCTCCTCGATGGCCAGCACGCCCCGCAGGTCGCGGGTGCGCATGGGGGCCAACCGCAGGTCGACCCGGGCCGATGATGTGGCGTTCACGACGGGTTCCCCGGGTCCGGGTCAGTGGTCCCGGCCGGGGCGGGGGATGCGGTCACCGGGACCCGCTGTTCCCAGTTGATGGAGGCATCGGCGTCCCGCAGATAGTGGGGCAGCACGTCCACCGGATCCGAAGCCATCGCTCCCCCCTGGAGCCGGAGGCGGGCCAGCCCGGCCAGGATCTCCGGGGGCGGCGCCAGCAGCTCGGGGCCGGGAAGGGGCTCGAG
>DATMMO010000058.1:0-8486 GCA_035569695.1 Acidimicrobiales bacterium
TGCGGCGGTCCAGATCATCGACTGCGAAGTTCACCAAGGCGGAACCGGCACGCGCTGGGTCGGTGGTGACCTGCAACCACCCGTTGTCGGTGACTTGCCATTCGACGAGTCGACCGTTCATGGGCAGATTGTCGGCCGGGCGACCGAAGAAGCGCTCGTACCATGTGTGGCTAGCTTCAAAATCGGCCACGGGGACAACGGCAAGAACATGCTCGATGGACATGGTTCTATCCTTTCGTCGATGGCCAAGGGCTCGGCCAATTCCTTGACCGAGGTCGGGCTTTGGATCAACCGCTCGACGATGCTGCGCCGGCTCGGATCGACCAATGCCTGGAATAGCTGATCGAGCCGGGAACGTTGGTTAAGCACGGTCTTAACTATAGGTGGATGCGGGCCAACAGTCAAGTAGTGACTTAACTGTCTGGCGAGAATCTCGGGAAGGTGTCAAATCGCGAGGAGGGCTCAAGGGGCGGGAGAAGCGGTAAGGAGTCTCGCCCTTCCGCGTTACCCCCCTTTGCATACGCCGTTGTCTGCGTGTCAGAGCAAGCAGGAAGCAACTACCGGGGCCGCGATGACTTCCACCTCAGTCAATCGCGATGACTCTGCCGACCGGTTGACGTCTTATACACGACACTTGAGCAGTGTCGCCGGACTACCAGAAAGGTGACGTCATGGACACCATCAACTTGGGTGCGACGGACGGGCTGCCGCCAGTGAACTGGGCGAACGTCGTCGAGAAGCTCGATGCCGGATCGCCGCCGGCTCCAGACGCCCACAACGCTCGGACGACGTGGCTCTCGACGGTGAACGAGGACGGCAGCCCGCACGTGACTGCGGTCGGTGCGCTCTGGCTGGACGGAAGCTTCTGGTTCCAGACGGGATCGGGTACCCGGAAGAGCCGCAACGTCGCCCGCGACCCGCGCTGCTCGATCGCAGTGTCGATCCGCGATGCAGACGTCGTCGCCGAGGGTGCGGCAGTGCGGGAGACTGACCCGGCAACACTGACGCGCCTGGCCAAGGCGTGGGCAGACCAGGGGTGGCCCGCCGAACTGGATGAGACCGGGGCCGGTATCACCGCCCCGTTCAACGCGCCGTCGCAGGGACCACCGCCGTGGAACGTCTATCGCATCAAGCCGCATTCGGTGACCGTGGCACTGGGAACCGAGCCGGGCGGGCTGACTCGATTTAGGTTCTAACCCTCAGCGAGGTGCTTGCCCGGTCTCGCCGATCGATGAATTTCGTCGAGTATCTGGCCCTGGATATTCTGTCCTTACAGCCGACCATTGCGCCGGGCTGTGCGTACGACTGCGTCCAACCAAGATTCGAGGACCGACTCGCAAGATTCGACGTCCCGGGTAATATGTTGGTGAGATGTAACGACGCCGATCCGAGGAGGTGAGCCAGATGAAGTCCGAACCTCCCAGCACCTGGCGCCCTCCTATCGCTCGATCGGGTCTGACGCTCCCCTCGTAGCGCACCTCTCCGTGCCAACGACGGTCGGGATCATCCCCGACCTCGTTCGGTTCGTCGCCTGTTGCTCCGCGGCGGCGTTGGAGAGCATCCTCCACCAGTTCCACCAACTGAACTCCGCCTTGCCCGTTAGGCATCGGGACTTGTTGTCCCTGTTCATCGTGCGCGTTCACCTGACGCGCTCGAACGCGCCCAAATTCCAGAGAGGACCCTTTCTATGACTCACCTGATCCCAACTCGAATTTCAGTTGTCACCCATTCGACGTGGCTCGGCTCGCAGCCGCGATCGATTCAGCTCTCTGACCGGACCTCACGTCATGTCTCGGGGAGGTGCCGTCGATGAACACTGCCCTCGACACCACTGCATCCGAAGAGTCGGCCGTTCTCGACCAGGCCCACCTCGGCGACATCCGCGGGGCCTTGGGCACGATCGGGGTGGGGGATGTCGCTCCCCGGCGCCGCCTCTCAGCCAAGACCAAGACCCTGCTCGCCATCATCGGGCCAGGACTGATCGTCATGGTCGGCGACAACGACGCCGGAGCGTTCAGTACCTACACCCAGGCCGGGCAGAACTACGGCACCCATCTGCTGTGGACCCTGTTACTGCTCGTGCCGGTGCTCTATGTGTGTCAGGAGATGGTGCTCCGCCTCGGCGCTGTGTCCGGTGTTGGGCATGCCCGGCTGATTCTTGAGCGGTTCGGCAAGTTCTGGGGAGCATTCAGCGTCATCGACCTCTTCATCCTGAACGCCCTCACCATCGTGACCGAGTTCATCGGCGTGACCCTCGCCGTGGGCTATCTCGGTTTGCCGAAGATCCCGTCGGTCATTCTGGCCGGAGCCCTCATTGTCGGAGCCGTGAGCACCGGGAGCTTCCGGCGTTTCGAGCGCATCTGCCTGGCGCTCATCGCCGGCTCGCTCGTGCTCATTCCGATCTACCTGATGGTGCACCCTCCAATTGGGCAGATGGCCCACAACTTCATTGTGCCGGGTTTCCCACACGGCGCACAGGTCTCGACCGTGATGCTCCTCATCATTGGGATCGTCGGCACGACGGTCGCTCCCTGGCAGCTGTTCTTCCAACAGTCCTACATCATCGACAAGCGGATCACGCCTCGCTTCATCAACTACGAGCGAGTGGACCTGTGGATCGGAATCGGGATCGTGGTCGTGGGGGCCGCGGCCATGTTCGGCTTTTCTGCCGCCGTCTTCGCCGGCCATCCGGAGTTCGGGAGCTTCACCAATGCCGGAGGTGTGGCGGCAGGCCTGGGCAAGTACGTCTCGCACCTGGCCGGTGACCTCTTCGCCATCGCCCTCCTCGACGCCAGCATCATCGGTGCTTCCGCAGTGGGCCTGGCGACGGCCTATGCCAGCTCCGATGTGCTGGGCTTCAACCACTCGCTGCATCGGCCGGTGAAGAAGGCCAAGGGGTTCTACGCCTGCTACGCCGGACTGATCGCGGTGGCCGCGGCGCTGGTCATCATCCCGGGCGTTCCGCTTGGGCTTTTGACCGAGGGCGTGCAGACCCTGGCCGGCGTTCTGCTCCCCAGCGCGGTCGTCTTCTTGCTGCTGTTGTGCAATGACAAGGCCGTGCTCGGGCCATGGGTAAACGGGCGCAAACTCAACCTTCTGACCTCAGCCGTCATCTGGGTGCTCGTCCTGTTGTCGGTCATCCTCACCGCCAGCGTGCTGTTCCCGAACATCACCGGCACCCAGATCGAGGTCGTGCTCGGTGCGGGAGCGATTCTCGGACTCGCAGTCGGTGCCTTCCTACTGGTCCAAGCCCGCCGGACCGCCCGGCGCATCGTCACCATTCCTGTGGAGTGGGAGGACCGGAGATCATGGAGGATGCCACCGATCAATATCCTGGCCAAGCCGGTCATATCGACCCAACGCAAGATCGGGCTCATGGCGCTACGCGGCTACCTGATGGTGGCCTTCGCTCTGGTCGTCGTGAAGATCATCACCGTCGCCGTCCACGGGTGAATGGGAGTGCCATGAGCGGCTTCCTCGTGAGTACGTCGGCGAGCCAAGCGTTGGACTTTGCCGGCCGGGCCGGGGTCGCTCTCGCTCTCGGGGCGGTCATCGGCGTCGAACGCCAATGGCGTCAGCGTATGGCCGGCCTGCGCACCAATGCGCTCGTCGCACTCGGCGCGGCTCTGTTCGAACTGTTCGCGGTGTTAGTGAGCGGCCAAAGAGGTATCGATCCCACCCGGATCGCCGCCTACGTGGTATCGGGCGTCGGTTTCCTCGGTGCCGGGGTCATCCTGCGTGACGGGGTCAACGTGCGGGGGATCAACACGGCGGCCACTATCTGGTGCTCGTCGGCCATCGGCGTGCTGGCCGGTGCGGGCTACATCATCGAGGCCGTCCTCGGCGCCCTCTTGGTGGTCGTGGGCCATGTGGCCCTCCGTCCGGTCGCACGACGCCTCGACCGGCTGCCGGCCACCGAGGTGAGCGAAATCGAGATCGTCTACGTGTTCCGGGCGGTGTGCCATTCGGCCGACGAGGCGCACATCCGAGCGCTCGTCGTCCAGGCCATCTCGCGAGACGAGTTCGTCCTTCGAGCCGTCCGCAGCGAGGATCTCGATCGGGGGTCCGATCTGGTCGAGGTCGAAGCAGAGCTGCAGCGCTTCGGGCGCGACGACGTTGCCCTCGAAGCGGCGGTCAGCCGCCTGAGTCTCGAACCGAGCGTCAGCTCCGTCAGTTGGAGTGTCGTCGAGCAACCTGGACTGGCGCTTGCCGCTGAAGACTGACGTTCAACTTCGGTCTTGACCTCGTTGCTCGATACCGGGTTGAGGGAGCGACTGGTCAAGCCCCAGGACTCAAACGAGCTGCGGCTCGGTCGGCCTGGGACGACGGGGTCAACGTATTCGAGTCACCCTCCGCCGAGGGCGTCGTCGGCCAGCTCGGTGCGGAAGCGCTGGTCGTCTCTGCGGCTGAAATGCGGGGTGACGTAGCGGGCAAACAGCTCAAGGGACCGGTTCCACCGGTCGGTGGTGACCCACTCTCGGGAGTTGAAAAGGAGGGTCCCGAAGCCGCCGAGATCGTCGTCCAGGTCATGGATCTGGGCTCTGCACTCCGCCGGTGAGCCGATGATCCAGGGAATGTTCTCGACCATCCAGTCGAAAGTGACTTCAGCGTCGGGCATGTCCGCCTCGCGCTTCATGAGGGCACCAAGGCCGATCTTGAACAGGTAGTCATAGGACTGGCGCAAGCTCTCCCTGATCTCGCTCATCGCCGCGTCCTTGGAGTCCGAGACATAGACCTCGCGGCAGATGCGCCAATCCCGGCGAGCCCGCTCCGGGTCTCGCCCCGATCGCTCCGCCGCCTCGGCCAACGCCGCCCCCTGGCTCCGGAGGTCGGGCATGCCCGGATTGGAATCGATCCGGACCGGCGTGAAATAGATGCTCAGCGCGCCGTACCCGCGGCTGCCGCACAGGTCGAAGTTGTGCACTCCGGACATACCGGCGATGGCGAACTGTGGGGACTCCTGGTAGGGACGAACCTGGATGCGCTTGTGGTCGAGGTTCCAGAACTTGCCGTCGAAGTTGATGTAGTCAGTCGATGCGTAGAGGGCCTCGATGATGTCCAGGGCTTCACGGAGGCGGGGGGTCCCCTCGTTCGGGTCGAGCTTGAAGAACCGTTTGTCGCTGACCAGACCACCGCCGCCGAAACCGTATATGAGCCGGCCGTGAGTCAGGTGGTCGAGGAAGGCGAGCCGCTCAGCGACCATGAAGGGGTCGTGATAGGGCAGGTTGATCGTCCCCGTACCGAGGCCGATCCGATGGGTCACCGCCGATGCCTTGGCGATGAAGATATCGGGGGCGGGGATGTTCTCGTAGGCGCCAGTGTGGTGCTCGCCGACCCAAACCTCGTCGTAGCCGAGTCGATCGGCCAGCGCCATCTCCTCGAGCTTCAGGTCATACGACAGCGTCCAGTTGGACCACGGAAACGGTTCGGGCATCAAGAACAGACCAAATCGCACGATTACCCCCTCATCGCATCCATTTTGGTGCCCGAAGTCTATCGAGCCGTATCTCGGGCCAATTGGCCGTGGAGCGCCGACGAAGTGCTGAAGCTGCGGGTCCACCGCTCCCGGGCCTCCCAAATTCGGAACTCGGATCCTTACCCTCGAAACGTCAAGAAGACCTGTTCGGAGCTGAGTGGTCCTGGCCTAGGAAGCGGACCGGCTGGAGGTTGGCGTAGCCGCACTTCGTAGTGCGGTCAGGGCGGCGTCTAGAGCGGCCTCAAGCGGCTTGGCCGATTGCATGGACTGTGCGAGGAGTAGTCCTCCCTGGAGGGATGCGAAGGTAGCGAGGGCGAGCGTTTCCGGGTCGGAGTCGGCCCGCAGTCGGCCAGCGGCGAGCATGCGGGTCAGGCCCGCCTGGAGGTAGCCCCGCCAGCTGTCCATATGTTCTGCCACTTCCGCGGCAAGCACGGGATCGCTCCCCAGTAGCTCGCTGGTCATCGCCCCGATGGGGCAACCCCAGGATGGCTGGGAGCTGTAATGGGCAACGACGGCGTTGCGCCAGCCGTCCCATGCTTCCCAGGTATCGAGCGTCTCGAGGAAGGGCCGTTGAGCGTTCAGAACGCGCTCAGTCTGTAGGTCGGCCAGGGCGCGGACGAGGTCGCTCTTTCCGCCTGGGAAGTAGTGGAAGAGCTGGCTTTTGCTGGTGCCCGTACCGGCCCGGATGTCATTGAGGCTTGTTCCACCCACGCCGCGGGCGAGTACCAGGTCGGCGGCGGCCTCGACGATGCGGGCCCGCGTGGCGGTCCCCTTAGTCGTGAGCGTGGGCACCGGTGGCATTGGTCCAGCCTACCCAGACTGGACCTACAGGTCCATTACCGTTAGCCTTGGACCTATCGGTCCATTTATGGACCGATCCAAGCACCAGAGACAGGGAGGAATGATGGGTTAACGACTCGAAGGAAAGACCGCACTGATCACCGGGTCCACCAGCAACATCGGCGCCGCCATCGCCATCGCCTTCGCCGCTGAGGGCGCCCACGTGGTGGTCAGCGGCCGCAACCAGGAGCGTGGCGAAGCCGTCGTGGCCGAGATCCGTGCTGTGGGAGGTAAGGCCGATCTGATCGTCACCGACCTGGACGGCTCCGCCGCCGCATCCCGGACGCTTGCCGCTGAGGCCACCGAGGTTCTCGGTGGACGGATCGATGTCTTGGTGAACAACGCCGGCATTTTCCCCGGTTCGACCACGGCCACTACTACCGAGTCGACCTTCGACGAGGTCTACGCCGTCAACGTCAAGGCACCGTTCTTTCTGACTGCGGCGATTGCCCCGGAGATGGCCGAGCGCGGCGGTGGTTCGATTATCAACCTGGGATCCTGGATCGCTCGACTCGCCGTCCCGGTTGGCTCGCTCTACAGCTCCACGAAGGGAGCCATGGAGACATTGACGAGGGCCTGGGCGGCCGAGTTCGGTCCCGCCGGGGTCCGCGTGAACGCCATTTCACCGGGAGTAATCAGCACACCCGCCATTCATGGTGACACGCATCCCTCCGAGGCGATGATGCACGGTACACCGGCCGGACGGAGCGGTACGCCCGATGAGGTCGCGCACGCAGCGGTCTACTTGGCTAGCGACGAGGCAGCCTTCGTGTACGGCACCGTGGTCGATGTTGATGGCGGACGCGTCGCCGTCGCCGTCGTAGCCAGTTGAAGATACTCGGCGTCCGGCCGGTTCAACCGGGCGACCTGAGAGCTGCTCCTTGTCGAACGACCCGACGAATCGGTCAAGCGGTGACACTCACGCCGCATGGCACGCTGATCTACAGGCCCTGACCATCCCTCTCGGGCCTGCGCTAATTCCCCCGACCGTCACGTGCCAGTGGGCTGTGGCGCGGAGGGTAGTTGCACGGTGACGCAGAGCCCACCAGCGGCCCGGGGGGTGAGGGTGAGGGTTCCGTCGTGTGCTTGGGTGATGCTTCTGACGATGGCCAGGCCGAGGCCGACACCTGCGTGGTCGGTGTGTATTCGTTCGGTGCCCCGAAGAAACGGTTCGACAAGCGTGGCTACTAGCTGTGGTGTGAGATGCTCGCCGGTGTTCTCGACAGTGAACATCACACTCGTGGGGTGAACGCTGGTCGTGACCCACACGGTGCCCTGTTCAGGCAGATTGTGGACGATCGCGTTGTGTACGAGATTCGTACTCAACTGCAGCAAGAGCGTATGTGAACCGACGGTGGGGGCCATGTCGCCGGAGGTTTCGATCATGACGCCTTGCTTTTCTGCGAAGGGGAGGAGCGCTTCAGTGGCTTCTTCCGCTACGAGGGACAGGTCGACGGGAACTGGGTTGAAGGACTGCTGATCGGCCCGGCTGAGTAGGAGCAGTGCTTCTGTGAGGTCGATTGCTCGGGTGTTGACGGCGTGGAGTCGGTCGACGAGTTCGCTGTAGTCTTGGTTCGGATCGTTGCGGGCTACGTCGAGAAGGGTCTGGGTGATGGCCAGCGGGGTGCGCAGTTCATGGGAGGCGTTGGCTGCGAATCTCTGCTGTTCGGCGCTGTGTGTTTCGAGCCGGGCGAGCATGGTGTCGAAGGCGTCGGCGAGTTCACGGAACTCGTCTTTGCTGCCCGGTAGCTGGATTCGGTGGGTGAGCGATCCGGTCGCCGCCGTGCGGGTGGCATCCGTGATGCGAGCCAGCGGGGCGAGCATGCGGCCGGCGAGAAGCCACCCTCCTAGGAGACCGAACACCAGCAGGAGTGTCCCCAAGATGGCCACGGCCGGAGCGAAATCACGTAGGAGAGCGCCACGGCCGGGCGATATGAACACGTGCGTACCGTGGACAATGATGGTCTCGCCTCTGGGCACGAATCGCAGGAGAAACAACCACACTGCGGCGAGCAGCAAGGCGCCGGCGACCATGACGAATGCGGCGTAGCTGAGGGTCAGTTTGAGGCGAACGCTTAGACCGGGGGCCCTATCCACGGTCTCCTCCCTCACGGCCGGCGTCTGGTTCATTCCTGATGCGGTAGCCGGCGCCGGCCACGGTGGCAATGAT
>DATMMO010000059.1:0-4054 GCA_035569695.1 Acidimicrobiales bacterium
GTCGTCCCCGAGGTGAACAGCAACAGGTACAGGTCGCCGGGATCGGGACTGGTCGCGGCCACGATGGAGCGGGCGGCCACGCCGCTCTGGGCCTCGATCCGTTCGGCGGTGGCCGGATCATCGATCAACACCACCCGGTCGGGGCCGAAACCGAGGTCGAGGCCTTCGACCAACGCCGCCCCCTCGGCGTCGGTGATCAGCAGTTGACAGTCCGTGCGCCGGATGTCATCGGCCAGGGCCTCGCCCCGCCGTGTGGTGTTGACCCCGACGACCACGGCCCCGGCCAGGGCGGCACCACCCAGCCACAACAGGAAGTCGGGAACGTTCCCCAACAGGATGCCCACATGGAACGGGCCCTCCCGGCGAAGGTCCTGCAGCAGCGAGGCCCGGTCCGCACTGTGCTCGATCACCTCCCGCCAGCTCCACTGCTGATCCTCGAACCGGAGCCCGACCCGATCGTCCTCGGACCGGGCAACCAACAGGTCAGCCACCGTGACCGCGCTGGTGTCGGCGCTCATCGGCCCAGCTCCACCAAGAGGCTCTGGATCGCAGTACCCACCCGGCCGTTGACGTCCCACAGGGTCGACTGGGCCGAGCCGGTCCCCGACGTGCCGAACCGCGTCCTGGCGTCCAGGCAGACCCACTCGCCCACCGGCGGGCGCAGCAGGGACACGGTGAGGTCGGGGTTGATGAACGAGGCCGACCCGAACTCGAGCTCGGCCGAGACGCCATTGCCGAAGTCGGAGGCAGCCATGGCTCGCTGGAGCGGGCTCGGTTGCTCGCCGGCCACCACCGGCTGGCACAATCGGACCCACACCGTGGCCGGCCCGGGCTGTCCATTGCCCCCATGGACGAAGCGGAGCTCGGCCCCCCGATTGTGGAAGGCCGGCCGTTCGTCGAGGTTCAAAGATCCCGTGCTGGCGCCTTCGGGGCCGATCGGGGCCGGCTCGGGCTCGGTCAAGGTGGGGAGCTTGCCGTCGTAGTCCGGGGCCACCCGGATGCTGAGGGCGCGGACCGCGACCACGGCTACCCCGTCGGCCTCGATGACGACGTCCCGCAGCTGGACGCGTTTGCCCGGCCTGAACAGCGATGTCTGGACGGTAAGCGGCGCCAGCGGGACGGGGCGAAGCAGCTCGACGGTCATCCGGACCACCTGGAGGTCACTCTCGCCTGCGTCCCTCTCGATGGCCCACGCCCCCAGGGCGGCCACCGGGCCCCCGTGGAGGGCCTTGGGCGACCAGGGGCCGCGGGACCGTTCGGTCGGCACCAGGAACTGGCCGTCGGGGACGAAGAGGGCTTCGCCCTCCGGCGCCGACTCGGACAACGCCTGGGGGGAAATCTGCTCATGCACGTCCGACGACGCTACGGTGCCAGGTGACAAGGTGGCAATGCGACAGCAGGGCCACACCGAAACGGTGGTCCTGCCGCAGGGTCACCGGGGCACACGGAAGATAAAGGGGTCTCATGGCATCGGCACAGGCAGCGATCGACATCAAGAAGTCGCCGGATGAGGTATGGGCGGTCATCGGCGATTTCGGCGGCATCGCCGACTGGATGCCGGGCATCGAGTCCTGCCGGGTGGAGGGCGAGAACCGGATCCTGGCCATGACCGGCATGGAGATCACCGAGCGGTTGGTCAGCACCTCGGACGACGCCCATACCCAGACCTACTGCATCGTCGACGGCGTGCCCGTGGAGTCCCACTCGGCCACCATCACCGTCAGCGCCGATGGGGACGGATCCAAGGTGACCTGGGACGTCGAGGCTCGACCGGACGACATGGCCGGCCTCATGCAGGGCATGTACCAGCAGACCCTCGACGCGCTCAAGGCCAAGCTCGAAGGCTAAACCGGCGACGTGGCCGACTGGGCGTTCGAGATTCGCGCCACATCGAGGGCGCCGATCGAGGTGGTCTGGCCGTTGGTCGGCGAGGCGGCCCGTTGGAAGGAGTGGTCCTTCCTCACCCATTCCGGCCTCGATCGTGAAGGCGTACCTGCTCCCGACGGGGTCGGGGCCATACGCCGTTTCACCTCCCTCGGGATCGGCAGCCGGGAGGAGGTGGTGGCGTGGGAACCGCCCCGTCACCTCGGCTACGTCATGCTCTCGGGCTTTCCCGTCCGCAACTACCGGGGCGACGTGGTGCTCACCGCCGAGGGCGGGAGGACCACGCTCACCTGGTCGTCGTCGTTCGACACCAAGATCCCCGGGACGGGACGGCTGATGCACGAGGTGCTCTATCTCATCATCGGGCGCTTCGCCGCCGGCGTGGTGCGTGCCGCCGACGCCACCACCCGGCCCCACAGCGGGTGACCGGCCCGATCAGCCGTCGGCCAGGCGGTGGGCCCGCCGCTGTACCTCCCGGCGAGCCTTGGGTCCCTCAACGGTAAGGCACTCACCGTGGGCCACGACCTGGTTGCCGCCCACCCACACGTCGGAGATCAGTCGGCTCTGGCTCGACCACACCAGATGCTCGATGAGCTGGGCATCCTCGAGCAGGGGCACGAAAGCCGCGTCGTCCAGGTCCATCAGCACCATGTCGGCCTTGGCCCCGGCGCGCAGCGAGCCGAGGTCGTCGCGCCCGAGTGCCGCCGCGCCGCCGCGGGTGACCAAGTCGAGGACCTGGGTGGCGGGGAGGGAGGTGGCCTCCCCGCTGCGGATTCGGGCCAGCATGACCGACAGCCGCATGTCCTCCCACAGGTCGAGGTCGTTGTTGGATGCCGGGCCGTCGGTGGCCAGCCCCACCCGGATCCCCCGGTTCAGCATGTCCTCCAGGCGGGCCACCCCCGAGGCCAGCTTGGCATTGCTCTGCGGGCAATGGGCCACGGCCACGTCGTGGGCCACATACAGATCGAGGTCGGCGTCGGTGAGCCAGATGCTGTGGGCGGCCAGGACTCGGGCGTCGAGGACGCCGGCGTCGGCCAACGCGGCAGGCACGGTGCAGCCGTGCTCGGCGGCAAAGCGATCGACCTCGCCCTGTGTCTCGGCCACGTGGATGTGGACCAGCGCATCGAGCTCATGGGCCAGCTCGGCCGTCTGGGCCAGGACGTCGAGGGGGACGGTGTAGGCGGCGTGGGGGCCGAAGCCGACCTCGATCCGGCTTTCCTCACCGTGACGGCGATGGTGGAAGTCGACGATCTGATCCAACCGATTCGACCAGGACTGGCCCTCGAGCCCGGGGAGCTGCAGCACTCCGGGGCAGATCACCGCACGCGATCCTGCGGCCAACACGGCGTCGGCCACCGCGTCCTCGAAGAAGTACATCTCCGACGTCGTGGTGACGCCGCAGCGGAGGAGCTCGGAGGCGCCGAGCATCATGCCCCAGTAGACGTCGTCCGGCGTGAGCCGGGCTTCGCGGGGCCACAGCACCTCGGCCAGCCAGCGATCGAGCGGGAGGTTCTCCCCTGTCCCCCGGAACAAGGTCATGGGCGAGTGGCAGTGCACGTTGACCAGTCCCGGCAACAGGAGCCCTCGCAGCCGGACCTCGGTGACGCTGGCCTCGGTGTCGGGTCGGGCGGAAGCGGCGGGTCGGCCCGAGCCGTTGACCGGGCCGACGGAGACGATGGTGTCACCGTCCACCTCGACCGCGCCGGGGACCAGGATGCGCCCTGACCCGTCGCAGGGCACGACGGCGTCGGCCACGTAACGAACCCGTCCGCCCGGTGGGGCCGCCATCAGAACTGCATCATCAGGATTGCGGTGGTGCGTGGCCGCTGGACGGGGCCGCCGCCTCCTCGTTCTCGATGACGGTGAGCTCGTCCAGGCGGGCCTGGTGACGCCCGCCGTCGAAGCCGGTGTCCAGGAACACGTCGACGATGTCAAGGGCCAGCTCGGTTGCCACCACGCGGGCGCCGAGCGAGAGCACGGAAGCGTCGTTGTGGCGTCGGGCGAAGCGGGCGGTGTACTCGTCGTGACACAGGGCAGCCCGGGCCCCGCGCACCTTGTTGGCCGCGATCTGCTCGCCCTGGCCGCTCCCGCCGATCACGATGCCCAGGTCCCCCTGGCCCCGCACCACCCTCCTGGCCACGTCGGCGCAGATGGGCGGGTAGTCGACCGG
>DATMMO010000060.1:0-13082 GCA_035569695.1 Acidimicrobiales bacterium
CGTCGTCCACCCACCAGACGATGATGTCGTCCACCACCGACGCGTCCTGCTCGTCGAGCAGATGGGTGTACTGGGCGCGTCCGGGCGCCACCCGCCGGAGGTCGTTGGACAGCGAGCCCTGGAGCTGGTCGAAGGCGTCGCTGCCCTCGACCCGTACCGTGCCCAGGTGGCTGACGTCGAAGGCCACGGCACCGGTCCGACAGGCCCGATGCTCGGACAGCGTCCCGTTGGGATAGGCCAACGGCATGTCCCATCCGCCGAACTCGACCAGTTTGGCGCCCAGTCGGCGGTGGGCGTCGACCAGCGGGCTCACTCGAAGGTGGGGTGGCGTGCCCCCGGGGCCGGCGGAGGTGCTGCTCGGCGATGCGTCGGTCACCCCGACACACTAAACGGTGTCGTCGGACCGAGGGGTCAAGCGGGCCGGGCGATATCGCCGAAGCGGCTCAGCCCCAGCCCGTCGCCCACCAGCCCGTACTTGGCCAGCAGGGCAAGAGTGTCGCGCTGATAGAGCACCTTCACTCTGATCTCGGGATAGAGCTGACGGAGCCGGCGGACCTTGCCGTTCTTCTTGGTCACCAGTGGTTGGTTCATGGTGGTCAGCTCGACGAACAGGCGCTGGGCCGGGAGCCAGAAATCGGGACGGAACCCGGAGGTGGGTCTCCCCCGCTCGTCCCACCGGAGTGCGAATTCGACCGGTTCGTACTCCCACGCCACGCCGTAGAAATCGAGGATGCGAGCGAACCGGCGCTCGGAGTCGTGAGCGAAGCGAGTCTCTTTGGCGAGCGACAACCAATTCTTCTGGGTACCTGTCGCCGCCCGGCTCAACGCTCGGCTGCCTCGGATGTGGCCAAGTACCGAGCGGCCGGATGACTCTGGGGGATGTGGTCGCCCGCGCTCGGACCGCTGATCTTCACGATGGCTGCCTCGAGCTCCTTGACCACACCGGACAGCGGGAGCACGTTGAACACGCCTTGACCGCCGGCCAGGAGATCGACCACTTCGCCGTTCGAATGGGCCAGGACCGAACGCGAACCGGCCAGTACCAACTGGGCCGAGGCCAAGTCGGCACCGAGATCATCACGAAGGCACTGGATGGCTTGGCGAGCCTGCTTCAACTTCAGGCCGGCATCGAGCAACTGTTTGATGACCTTCAGCTCCAACACGTCGTTGTACGAGTAGCGCCGTTGGCTACCGCTGCCCCGGGCGTCGGCGATCGACGGGCGGAGCAAGCCGGTGCGGGCCCAGTAGTCCAATTGGCGATACGTGATCCCGACGAGCGAGCACACTTGGGGTCCACGGAATCCGTCTTCGGGGACATCGCTGATGGTACGGGCCGTCATCAACTCTCCTCCTCCACCTCGACGAGAGGTTGACCATCAACCGAAGGTACAAGGTCAACCTGACGACCACGGTACCACACCGGCGTAATTACGGCGGTGTGAGATGACACCGGCCCGACCGGGGAGCGAACGGCTGATTTGGAAGACCCCCTCGGCGCGGCAATGATCGACGTATGACCGTGATCAAGATCAACGCCATTACCGTCCCGTCCGCCTCGGGTGACGAGCTGGCCCGGCGCTTTGCCAACCGGGCGGGGGCGGTTGACGGCGCCGACGGATTCGAGGGCTTCGAGCTGATGCGGCCGGCCGACGACCGGGAGACGTGGTTGGTGGTGACCCGCTGGCGTGATGACGCCGCCTTCGAAGCGTGGGTGGCGTCGCCCGCGTTCGGACACGGTCATCGCGGTTCCTCCGAGGGCTCCGCCGGTGGCCATGGCGCACACGGTGGCCATGGCGCGCACGGTTCGGGTGACGACGGTGAGACGGCTGCCCCGGTGTCGATGAGCAGTGAGCTTTGGGCGTACGAGGTAGTCGATTTGTCGAAGCCCGCATGAGCGTCGCCCCTGTGGCCCAGACGGCCGTTCCGGTACACCGTCGCTCCATCGAGTACGAGGCGTTCGAAGTCGACGGCGTACTGACCGTCGTCGGGAAGCTCCGCGATTCTCGCCCGTGGGCGCAGTCCCCCGACATCGAACGCGTCCACGACATGGAGCTGCGGGTGACGGTTCGCCTCGCCGACTTCACCATTACCGATGCCGACGCGGTGATGCACACCTTCCCCCACTTCGAGTGTCCGGCCATCGTCGAGGCCTTTGCAGGGCTGGTGGGACTCAGCGTGGCTCGGGGCTACACGCGCGCAGTGCAAGAGCGGTTCGGCGGCGTGTCCGGCTGCACCCACCTGGAGCACTTGGCCCGTTCGCTCGGACCCGTGGTCATCCAGGCGGCGACGTCCACCATGGCCCGGTCGAGGACCGAGGGGCGGCCGGGGCTGGGCGCGGCGGAGACGGGGACCAGCCCCCTGGCCATACGCAACTCCTGTCACGTCTGGGCGGAGGACGGGATTGCCGAACAGAAACTGGCGCTGGGCTGGCAGCCGGGGCGGGACGACTATCCCGCTCCCGCCCTCGTCCACTTCACGGCGCGGGCCTCGAGCAGCAGCTGATCGAGGCCACCTCGGTAGCGTCGCCGGGACCGGACCCGCCATGATGGGGGCATGACCGACGCCGGCAGCTCAGTCCTCTTCCTTCGATCGCAGGGATCGATCCTGTCGATCAACTCGAAGGGATCGATCCTGTCGATCAACTCGGTGGGATCGGTCCTGTCGATCGGCTCCATAGGCTCGGCCGCCTCCATCGGCTCGATCGGCAGTTTCCTGAGCGTCGCCTCGGTGCTCTCGGCCGCGTCGATCCTCTCGATCATGTCCTGGCGCTCGTGGCGCGGCGTGCTCGGAGCGGGACCGGCCACCGCCCCCAGCCGAGGACACCGCTGACCCGTGCGGGCCGGCGGGGTGTGAGCGCCCACCACCCCGGGCCGCGCCCTACGGGGTGGTGGTCGTCGTGGTGGTGGGGGGCGGGGCCGTCGTGGTCGTCGGGGGCGGGGCCGTCGTCGTTGTCGTGGGCGGAGGTGGCGGCGCCGTCGTCGTGGTCGCGGGCACCGTCGTGGTCGTGGCGGGGGGCCGGGTCGGGGTGGTGTGCGGATGCGTTGTCGTCGTGGTCGACGAGCTGCTGGTGGTCGTCGTGGTCGGGCTCTTGGAGCCGGAGCTCGACGTGATGAGCACGATGATCAGCACGATCAGAATGACGGCCAGGGCGGCGATCAGCCATGGCCACCAATTGCGCTTCTGCTCGCCGTCATCGTCATGGCCTCCTCCCGGCGGCCGCGGCCCCGGGGGCGGGTACGCGCCGGCAGCAGTGGGGACGACGGTGGTGGCCTCGCCCGGTCCGGTCACTGCTCTCGTAGGCTGGTTAGCCGTTGACGGACCCTGGACCCGCGTCGGCTCGTCGGCCGCGGACGGGCCCGTGACGTTGGCGGAAGGGACGGCCTGGGTACGGCCGTAGGGATCGTTGGCCGGTGGTCCCCCCGTTCCCGACGGCGGAGGCGGCAGGCTCTCGTAGTCGGGGTGCTGCTCGGGGGGATACCACTTGCGGTCAGACGCCTGCCACCAGCCGCTGCCTTGCGAGTAGTCACTCATCTGTCCGTCACCTGGAGTCCCCGATCACAGCGCACGTGTGGGCCTTGATCTTAGGCATGGGGATCGAGGCGCCCGCGGATGGCGGCACCCCCAGATCGGCCCCATACCCTCTGGACGATCAGCGCCGACTACCGTGATCCGACATGAGCTCGGACATGGATGGCCAGCGGTGATCGACGTCGATCTGACCAAGGTGACGAAGGTTCTGTTCGGAAACGAGTGGTGGGATGTGCACCCCGGCTCACTGGTCATCGATCACGTGACCCTCGCCACCGATGCTGACCCGCGGCCGGGTGACCAGGCCTCCCAGATGGCCTTCCGCTTCGTGGGGTCCTCGCTGGGCGAGTCCAGGGTCAAAGGACAGGTCACCGGGGTCCTGTCGGCGCTGCAGGCGTTGATCGAGTAGCGAGGCGGGGCCTCGACGACCGCGCCGAACGCGCCGGGAGTCCGCTGACCGAACGGCAGGCGGCCTGACCTAATGTCGAGGCCAGTCCCGCAGTGTTCCACTGCCGAGCGAACAGGAGAGACCCATCGAACCGACTGAGCTCCTCGCCCGGGTGCCCGGAGAGGCCCGTTCCATGGTGGCTGCGGCCCGCACCGCCGGCCTGGATGCGCCGGTCCCCTCGTGCCCCGACTGGGACGTGACCGCACTGCTCCGGCACGTGGGGAAGATCCACCGCTGGGTGGCTTTGGTGTTGGCGACCGGGGACATGAACGTGCCCCGGCCCGAGGGGACCCCGCCTCGAGGTGCCGAATTGTTCCCATGGGTGGAGACCGGGGCCGACGAGCTGTTGGCCTCGGGCCTGCAGGCGGGCCCGACCGCCACCGTGTCGAACTGGGCCCAACAACCGCCGGTCGCCGCCTTCTGGTTCCGGCGCATGGCCAACGAGGTCGGCGTTCACGCCTGGGACGCCCGGAACGCCGCCGGAGATCCCGAACCGATCGAGGCCGAGCTGGCCGCCGATGCCATCGACGAATGGCTCACGGTGATGGGACCGCTGCGTGCGCCCGAGGGCCTGACGGGAACGGTTCATATCCACTGCACCGATGTCATCGGCGACTGGACCGTCGACCTGGCCTCGTTCGCCACACAACGAGGAAGCGCTGAGGCCGACGCCGAACTTCGCGGGCCGGCATCGGGCCTTCTGCTCCGTCTCCTCAACCGATCGGATGACGGAGAGGTCCTGGGTGATCCGGACGTCCTGGCCCGGTGGGGTGACAAGGCTCGTTTCTGACCATCGGGTCGTGGGTCTGAGGACCTGCCGTCGGGGTCTGGAGTGCCTCTGAGCGGCGGCGGGTTCACCATGGTAAGCAATCGGCCATGGCCTCGGAAACCGCAGTGGTGTTCGCCGAGCTGCTTGCCGAGTTGGGTGAACAGCACCGCCGATTGGTCGAACAACTGTCGGGGCCCGGTGACGAACAGAGCCTCCTCGAGGCCCACAAGTGGATCCTGTCGATCGTGCAGGTCGCCGCGGATGTGCACGTGTGGGCCGACTCGGCCCACCCTCGTTTCATCGAGATCGTCGGTCCCTACAAGAAGTGGGGCGGGGACAACGCCGATGCCTTCTACTGCTTCGCTCCGGTCGACCCGGCACGGACCTACCGCGTTCGGGTCAAGCGGGGTGACGCCGTCTACCTCTCCCTCACCGTCTACGGAGGGCCCGACGACGGTCGCTATTCGGATCGGATCGTGGGCAGCCTCAACTCTCGTGAGGCTCCGCCCGATCCTGACGGTGTCATCGACATGGTGCTCTCCCCCGACGACCCCGGCGATGGCACCCCCTGGATCAAGCTCGAGCCCGACGCGGTGGCCATCGGGACCCGCGACTACCTGAACGACCCGGTGGGCGACGTCAGGGCCGTGTGGGACATCGCCACCGAGAGCCCGCCGGCCACGTATCGAGAAGACGACGCCGGTGTGGCCCGACGGTTCCGCGCCGCGCTGACCTGGGTGCGGGATCAGGCCCGCATGGTTCCCCTCTCCTTGGGCGAGCCCAACACCGTTGATCCTCCCTACCCGGTTCCGACGGCCACGGTGGGTTGGGCGGCCGGTGACGCCTCCTATGCCATGGGCAGTTACCAGCTCGAGGACGACCAAGCCCTGGTCATCCGGGGCCGGTCACCCCAATGCGCCTTTTGGAGCCTGTGCCTGTGGAACCCGTTCCTGCACACGTACAACTACGACTACGAGCGCGTCACCATCAACGGGGCCCAGGTGCACTACGAGCCAGACGGTTCCTGGGTGATCGTCATCTCGCCGACCGATCCCGGCCACCCCAACTGGGTGTCGACGGCAGGCCATCATCGGGGCCGCATCTGGTTCCGTTGGTTCCTCCCTGACGAGACGCCGGAGCAACCTGACGTCGAGCTGGTCCCGGCCGGGTCCCTCCGATGAGCTCGAACCGCCGGCCGCCGGCGATCGCCCTCGACGACCTGGCCGAGCCGCAGTTCACCGACGACGCCTCGGCCATCCTGAACGTGATGGCCGAGGCCGGGGCCGACGTCTCCCTGCGAACCGATGCCCTGATGGCCGCGGCCGTCGATCAGACCGGCCTCGACGACTTCGGGCCGGACGACTTCGTCGGTCGGCTCGACATCCTGTGCGACGCCCTGAGTCACGAGGCCAGGCTCGACCAGGCCGGCATCCTGGCCCAGTCCACTTTGGTGGGCGGCCTGTTGCGCAATCGGCTCCTCTTGGAGGACCTCTTCCGGCGACATCCCGAGATCGCAGATGTGGTTGTGGCCCGGCCCATTGTCATCTGCGGCCTTCCCCGTACCGGCACCACCCATCTCCACAACCTGATGTCGGCCGACACCGCCCTCCGGTCGCTCCCCTATTGGGAAAGCATGGAGCCGGTCCTGGCCGAGTCGGAGCGCCCTGATGCCGGCGGCGTCGACCCCCGGCGGGAGCGAACCGAACTGTCCCTCTCGGTCCTGGACGTGGTCATGCCCGAGTTCAAGCGGATGCACGAGATGACCGTCGACCACGTCCACGAGGAGATCCAGCTCCTGGCCATCGACTTCTCCACCATGCTGTTCGAGACCATCGCCCCCATGCCCACCTGGCGCGACGACTACCTGGCCCGGGACCAGCGTCCGAGCTACGGCTACCTGAAGCGGATCCTCCAAGCGATGCAATGGCTGCGGGGCGGGACCCGGTGGGTGCTCAAGTCACCCCAGCACCTGGAGCAGTTCCCGGCGCTCTTCGACACCTTCCCCGACGCCACCTTCGTCGTGACCCATCGCGACCCGGTGTCGGTGACCGCTTCGATGATCACCATGCTGGCCTATTCGGCCCGCATCGGTCGCCAGCACGTGGATCTGCCCTGGATCGGCCGATACTGGACCGACCGTCTGGAGCAGATGCTGCGCGCGTGTGTCCGAGACCGCGACGTGCTTCCCCCCGACCAGAGCCTGGACATGCATTTCGACGAGTTCATGGCTGACGACATGGGCATGGTGGCCCGCATCTACGAGCTGGCCGGCCAACCGATGACGGGCGAGGCCGAAGCGGCAATGACCGCGTTCATGGCCGACCATCCCCGCGGCCGTCATGGCGGCGTGCTCTACGACCTGGCCCAGTTCGGTCTGGACGGCAAGGAGGTCCGGCAGTCGATGGCCTTTTACATCGAACGATTCGGTGTCTCCGAGGAGGGCTGAGGAACTTCGGGGCCCGACCGGGTCGATCAAGCGGGGGGACGGGTGAATCCGGGCCCGGCTGCGGTGTCGATCGTCTGGGCCAAGGCCAGGAGCCGGAGGTCGGAAAGATAGGGGCCGATGACCTGGACCCCCACCGGCAGCCCGCTGGCCGTCTGCCCCGTGGGCACGGTCACCACCGGGAGCAACATGGCCCCGATGGCGCCGCACCAGGCCATGGCCATGGCGTGGGACACGTCGGTCCCATCGACGTCGAGAACCCGCTCCATGATGTGGCGTTCGGTGTCATGCTCGAACGCGGCGGTGGGCATGACCGGCGCCAGGACCACGTCGTAGTCCTCGAAGAACGTGGACCACAGCGCCCGTTGGCGCTGACGCAGACCGTTGGCCACAGCCCAGGTTCGGAATCGGCTGGCGAGGGCCCGGCCTGCATCGAGGAGGGGGTCGTCCCCCGGGATCGATTCGAGCTCGGCAAAGGAGGCAAAGTCGTCGTCGGACAGGGCGATGCCCATGATGGGCAGGACCAGTTGTTGCCAGGTGCGGAGACCGTCGCCCAGGGACACGGGCATGGACACCGCCTGCACCTGGGCGCCGGCGTCGGCCAGACGGTCGGCGAACGCGCCGAGGTTGGTGCGCACGTCGGCGGCGATGGGCACCAGATCGGCCCCTTCTTCGAACACGGTGGCCACCCGAAGCTCCCGGACGTCATCGACCGCGGGTCCGGCGTCGAGCTCGAGCCGCCAGCCCACCGCCTCCTCAGGAACGGGACCGGCGATGACACCGAGGGCGGTACGGAGATCGTCGATGCTGCGGGCGATGGGACCACCGCAGTTGACATCGGTCTCGACCAGGCTTCCGGGAGGACCGGGGATGTGGCCCCGGCTGGGCACGAGGCCCCAGGACGGCTTCATGCCGTAGACGCCGTTGAAGTGGGCCGGATTGCGGATCGAGCCGCCGATATCGCTGCCCATCTCCAGCGGCGTCAGGCCGGCGGCAACGGCGGCCGCTGAGCCACCGGAGGAACCGCCGGCCGTGCGGGTGATGTCCCACGGGTTGTTGGTGAGGCCATGGACCTCGTTGAACGTCTGGAAGTCGCCGGCGTAGAGCGGTGTATTGGTCTTGCCGAAGATGATGGCGCCGGCCTGTCTCAGACGGGCGACGGCCAGCGCATCGGTGTGGGGCCGATAGTCCTTGAGCTCGGGGGCCCCGGAGGTGGTGACCAGTCCCTCGGTTTCCCACACGTCCTTCACCGTCATCGGCAATCCGTGCAGCGGACCGGTAGAGCGCCCGTTGGCCGTGGCCTCGTCGGCCGACTGTGCGGCGCGCTGGGCTCGGTCGACATCCAGTGCCACGATGGCATTGAGTCGGGCATTGTCCTGATCGGCCCGGGCCAGCAGGTGATCGAGCAGTTCCCGGCTGGAGATCGTCCGATCGCGGAGCGCTCCGACGAGCTCGGTCGCAGTGGCGTAGGTGGGGTCCATGAGGGGATCGTAGGGCCGAACGAGCTAACGGGCCCGATCTGTTCGCGATCGCCGCTCTTGGAGAGCCCTACCAGCCGCCGGCCCGACCGACCAGGGACCACAGCACGACGTAGTAGCAGGCGGTGGCCACCACCACCATGGCGTGCCACACCTCGTGGTACCCGAAGACATCGGGGTAGGGATCGGGTCGCCGGATGACGAGGACCAGCGCACCTACGGTGTAGAGCGAACCCTGGACGAACAGGAGCGTGAGCTCGGTGGCGTCGAGGCCACGCAGCACCGAGGGAAGCATGGCCATGGCCAGCCAGCCCAGCCCGATATAGAGCACGCCGGCGAACACCCTCGTCCGCTCGAGGCTCACCAGCTTGATGGTCACGCCGATGGCGGCGCCGACCCAGGCCACGGCCAGAAGGGCGCCCTGTTCGGAACGGGGGGCGACCAGCAGGCACATCGGGGTGAAGGCGCCGGCGATGAAGAGGAAGATCACGGAGTGGTCGGCCCGGCGCATCCAGTACCGGACCCGGGCCGTCATGGGAAGAAGGTGGTACGCGGCGCTCACGCCATAGAGAGCGGCCAGGGTGATGGCATAGAGGATGATGCTGGCCCGATCGCCTGACCGTTGCACCAGCAACACCCCAGCAGGGAGCGCGATCACGAAGGCGGCGAGGTGCAGCCAGCCCCGGAGCGTGGGCACTCCTTCTGCTCCGCTCAACCTGAGGGGCGGGGACACGCGGTCCGACCGCGATACTCCTCGACCTAGGACCATCGAGCCTCGCCAACCGGGAAGCGGTGCGGTCATGAGCGAGCTCGCTTGGAGTGCGTCTGCGTGATCATCCTCCGGTTCCGCGGCAACTGGACGTGACCTTATCGGCCCGGTACTTCGGCCGAGCGGACACCCGAGTGGCGACCCCCTCCCCCGGTAGTGGCCGCAGGAGCGGACTCATCATCGATAGGCAGAGATCTGGCCGACGCCCAGGTTTGGTCATGATTGGGGTGACGACGCTGAGTAGTCGAGACTCGGGGGGGTCCTTGCGCATCAGGGCGGGATGTGCAAGAAATTTAGCGGCCAAGGCACGGGGCCATGGGCGCTGCTTCTCGATGGGGGACATGGACAATGGCAAGGGGACCGGTTGACGGGAGCCGTAGTCCGAGGGGGACGCGGAGGCGGATCGGGCCTGTCCTATCCGTGGTGGGAATCACAGTGGCCATGCTGGCCACCTGGGTGGGCGGACCGGGCATTTCGGCGGCAAACGCAGCCAATGCGAAGGCGTCTTACGACGTGCCCATCGATATCGACTACGGCTACATCTGGAGCGGCTATCTCGTCGGGAAGTTCGTGCCCTCCGAATCGAAGTGTGCAACCGGTCAAAACTTCGATTACCAGATGAAAGTGACGTGGGAGAAGCCCGAGGATCACCGGTTCGGAACCCGCAAGACCTACATCATTCCGGCGGCAAAATTTGCCGTGGACACGAGTTGGAGCTGCTTCGGCAAGCAGTCGAAGGCAGTGTACGACATCAGTATGAGTAAGGATCCGAATGGGTCGGCGTTCAACGGTCCCGTTCGGCTGACGGTATCGCAGGTGGGTCCCCGCTACTTCGTCTCCGCCTGCACGGACAAATTTCCCATCAACACGTCCTGCAGCGTGGTGGGTGCACCGGTCAAGCCCACGGTGATTCTGCACGTCTGATCTGTCCGTGGGCCACCGTGTCGGAACGACTTAATCTGTGCGTATGGCTACCTACACCGTGACCTACAAAGACAAGGATGCCGAGGGCAAAGCAAGGACTGAGGACGTCGTAGCTGACTTCTTCGAAGATAGGGACAACTGCGGCTGGATCGACTTCCTGACCGAGAGGAATCGATCGAGCGGCGTCGTGGATAAGGTACTCAGGGTCCGGGCCGAAGATGTAGCGGAGGTTCGTCAGATCTCGGCCTAGCCACGGCCAGACCCTCTCGCCCGAAGCTTGCCGGCTGAGTTTGCCGCGGGCTGCCTGAGCTTGTGACCATTGCGTGATCGCTCGGACTCGGGCAGCCGAAAGGGCCACCCGAAGATGGCCCTTTCTGCCTGCGTGGTCGGGCTGCCGGGATTTGAACCCGGGACCTCTTGACCCCCAGTCGTGGCCGTATCGTCAATCAGAGGAAGGAGCCGTCAGTTGTCGCAGGTCAGAATGGCGCCGGTGTTAATGCCTGGCAACTGCTGGAAGCGTAAGGGAACCCGGTAGGCGGTCAACTTGGCGGTCAGGATCCGGGCAGGCGGGGACGGCATGTCAGATCCGACGTGGTGCATACTTTGGAGCATGGTTGATCGCCACCAGGGGCCTTGCCAATTAGGCTCGGCGCTCCACAAGGCTGCAGTCGGAGCTGGCACTCCGGCGCCCGGGTCGACAACATGAGCTCCGGAATCTTCCTCATCCTCGCCGCGCTCTTCGTGATCTTCCAGACCACTCAGGGCCCATTGCTCGTAAAGCTGGGGGTTATGAAGGCATAGGCTGGGCGCCTTCGGGACACCTCTCGGAGAGGACCTCCAGTAGCGTTTCCAGCTTCTCGGGCGAGCACGCCCTCGCTCCGGTCTCCCAGCGGGTGACCGTGTTTCCCTTCACTCCGACGGAGTCGCCCAAGTCGGACGCACTCCAACCGGCAGCAATACGCTGCCGTCTCAATTCAGACCCGTCGAATGGCCGCTCAGGCTCAGGACAGTCAGCCTGCAAATAGAGCCCTACATAGGTCCGGCCGATATCGTCCCGGGCAGGTGCTCGGACGACCTCGCCCTCCCGCAGCAACATCGCCAGGGCCCGCTTGGTGACCTTCCTGAGATCAAGTTCATTCGACAATTGCCAGCGCCCAATACCAGGATTGTTGCGAATCGCTTCCAGGACTCGGCCCCTGGCCTGATTGGCGTCTGAGTCCTCTGTTGGCTGTTCAGAGGCCCACTGTCGAACGCGCCCAGCCCAGTAGCTAGGGATGTTGCATTCGTGGCGGCGCTCCCAGACCGAGATCGAGGTCGCTGAGATCCCTAGCGCGTCGCCCATGGACCTTTGCGTCCAACCGAGCCTCTCTCTGAGGCGGCCGAGCTCGTCCCCGGACATCTGCTCAGGAACCCGAGGAGCATCATCCTTTGGATAAAGCCTTCGGGCGGTTCTTGGTCGCCCAGATGAGTCAAACCGGTGGTCGGCGATTTCTGCAACGCGACCGGTTCTTGTCGCCATCCTGAGAGCACGATCCATGAATGGATCAAGACGCTGCTTTCCGTCGACCCGGATCCGGAGTCGGTGGCGAAGCTCTGATCGCATGATGCCAGGGTGCCTTTCGATAACTGAGACGATTCGCCTGACAGCTTGTTCGGGGCGCTCTCGTGCCGCCTGTTCGGCGTCTGACATAGCCGCGAGAAGCGCAGCCTTGCGTCCGGGTGGAACCGGCCGATAGCCCGTCTCCCAGTTGTGGACGACTGAGAGGTGAACTCCAGTCCGCCGCCCGAACTCAGCAAGTGACCATTTAGCGGCGGTCCTAAGCCGCCGAATCTGATTTCCCGACGGACATTCGTCTAGCGCGGCCGCCAACTGAGGAACCCTCGCCCTGGGCGGCGAAGAGGCTTCCCAATACCTGTAGGTCGAGGGAGCGACACCAACCCGATCGGCCAGTTCCTCCGCGGCAATACCCTGACGGCGCCTCGCTGCAGCTAGGACGGCGCCACTCGCGAGCGGAGCAGAGCGATCGAGAGCGCGCCTCCTTCCACTTGACTCGTGAAATACGCCCGGTCGAACATACGCGCGGCCGCGAGCATCGGTTCGGGGCACTGGAGCCAAGCACAGGGTGCCGTCGGCGATCAACCGATCGAGCTCCCGTTGGAGCCTCGGCTTCTCAAGCCTCGTCCTCAGCTCAAGCAGAGTCGATCCACCATCCGCTACGGCCCGAAGGACGATCTCGGTGATTGACTCAGACCGGCTGGCGGCGAACTCCTCGAAGAGCTGCTTGGCCTCGTCGGGAATGTGTCGATCCCCACGCTCCCACCTCAGGAAGGTTGGAGCGCTGACACCCGCAAGCGCCGCCATCTCGCGGATGGTTAGGCCCATACTCGCCCTTAGGGCGCCGAGGTCGATCTCATCGCTCGTTTCAGAAGTAGCCATCTACCTGCAATGGTAACGGATTTGGCTTCCATCCAACATTGGGAGAGGTTGTACCCATGCTGTAGGTGGTCGGCACGTGTTACCTCTATTGCATGACCACTAACGCCGATGACCGGCTGCTGTTAACAGTTGATGAAGCGTGCGAGAGCCTCCATGTGAGTAGGCCGATCGTTTACCAGCTGCTTAACTCGGGAAGGCTTAGAAGTATCAAGATCGGGACAGCCCGGCGAATTCCGGTCGAGTCTCTGCGGGCCTACATCCAAGATGCTCTGGATTCGCAGGGACC
>DATMMO010000061.1:0-2190 GCA_035569695.1 Acidimicrobiales bacterium
TACGCACCGGCCGAGAACGACGAGGACAAGTGCCTGCACGACATCGGCCCCTTCGACCCGGCCACCGGTATCGCCACCAAGAAGGCGGGGGCAGGACGCAGCTATACGCAGGCGTTCACCGCCGCCCTGCTGGCCGAGGCCGACGTGCGGCCCGAGGTGGTCGCCCTCACCGCGGCCATGTCCGGGCCCACCGGGCTGGCCCCCTTCCGTGACCGCTACCCCGATCGGTTCTTCGACGTGGGCATCGCCGAGCAGCACGCCGTCACTGCGGCTGCGGGCATGGCCATGGGTGGGCTGCGACCGGTGGTGGCCATCTACTCGACCTTCCTCAACCGGGCCTGGGACCAGATCTATTACGACGTCGGCCTGCATCGGCTGCCCGTCGTCTTCTGCATCGACCGGGCCGGGGTCACCGGGGACGACGGACCCAGCCACCACGGGCTGCTCGATCTGGCCCTGTTGACCAAGGTGCCGGGGATGACGGTGTTCGCACCGGCGAACTACGACGAGGTGGCGGTCATGCTGCACGAGGCCTTGTCCATCACCTCGGGACCGGTGGCCATCCGCTGGCCCAAGACCGAGGCGGGACGGGCCGAGGTCACCGGCCGCGGCCGGCGCGGTCGGCAGATCCGGGCGGGCGACGACGTGTGCCTTCTGGGCGTGGGCAAGCAGGTGGCCGCGTGCGAGCAGGCCTCTGCGCTCCTGGCTGCCGCCGGCGTCGGGGCCACGGTGTGGGATGTGCGGGTTGCCGCCCCGTTGGATCCGGACATGATCGACGATGCCCGCCGCCACAAGGTCGTGCTCACCGCTGAGGACGGCGTGGTCGAGGGGGGTGTGGGCGCACTGGTGGCCAGCGCGCTGGCCCACGGGGAGCGGTCGGGGGTGGCGCCGCGGGTCGTCACCTGCGGGGTGCCGTTGGCCTATGTCCCCCACGGCCACCCCGCTGACATCCTGTCCCAGCTGGGCCTGGACGCCGCCGGGCTCAGTGCCACCGTCCTCGATGCGCTGGAGGGTGCCGCCCGGCCCTAGCCGGCCGACCCGCTCACTCGACGGTGACGCTCTTGGCCAGGTTCCGGGGCTGGTCGACGTCGACGCCCCGGGCCAGGGCCACGTGGTAGGCCAGGAGCTGGAGGGGGATGCCCAGGAGTAGGGGATCGAGCTCGGGCTCGGACTTGGGTACCAGCAGCACCTCGTCGGCCACATCTCGCAGCGCCTCGGTATGCCCGACGGCGATCACCGGCCCCCGCCGCGACCGGATCTCGCTCACCGTGGACAGGTTCTTGTCGAACAGCTCGTCGTCGGGGACGATGGCCACCGAGGGCACATCGGGACCGATCAGCGCCAGTGGCCCGTGCTTCAGCTCGGCCGAGGGGTAGGCCTCGGCGTGGATGTAGGTGATCTCCTTCAACTTCTGGGACCCCTCCAGGGCGACCGGGTAGCCGCTGACCCGGCCCACGAACATGGCGCTGGTGGCGCTCACGAACCGCTCGGCCACCTTGGCGATCTGATCCTCGGTCTTCAGGATCTCGGCGATCTGGTCGGGCAGGGCGTTGAGACCGGCGATGAGCCGGTCGCCGTCAGCCGCCCCCAGGTCCCGCACCCGTCCCAGGTGCAGGGCCAGCACGGCCAGCCCGGCCACCGTGCAGGTGAAGGCCTTGGTCGACGCCACCGAGATCTCCGGTCCGGCGTGCAGATAGATGCCGATCCCGGACTCACGGGCGATGCTGCTCCCCACCACGTTGACCACCCCGAGGACGCGGCCGCCCTTCCGCTTGATCTCCTGGACGGCCCGCAGGGTGTCGAGGGTCTCGCCCGACTGGCTGACCACGACGTAGAGCGTCTCGGGCTCGATGATGGGATTGCGATAGCGGAACTCCGACGCCGGCTCGGCCTCGGTGGGGATCCGGGCCAGGCGCTCGATGAGGTTGGCGCCGGCCAAGCCGGCGTAGAAGGCGGACCCACAGCCCAGGATCTTCACCCGCCGGAGGCGCAGGACGTCCCGGGGCTCGAGATCGACGCCCCCCAGGTGGGCCGAGGAGGACTGGGGATCGAGCCTTCCTGACAGGGTCCGCTGCACGGCCTCGGGCTGCTCGAAGATCTCCTTGTGCATGTAGTGGGAGTGGCCGCCCTTGTCGTAGGTGTCGAGACCCCAGTTGATGGTCTCGGCCCGCTTCGTCGTCTCGGTGGAGT
>DATMMO010000062.1:0-8631 GCA_035569695.1 Acidimicrobiales bacterium
GCGTCGATCCGTCGATGACCGCGGCGTGGGCTTCGCAGACGAGACAGCAGGCGGCTGACCTCCCCGAGATGCTGAAGAGCGTGTTGCTGACGACCGAGCACCTCCTCTCCTGCTATCAGGGAGTGCCCATCGCCAAGGCCCAGAACCTCCGGCTCGAGCTGCGGCGACAGACTGCGGCGGCGCTCGCCGGCGTTGACCTGATGATGACGCCGACCATCCCGACCGTGGCCTTCGAACTGCTCGACCGTCGGGCCCAACCGGGCGAAATGGCCGAGCGCATGCAGCGGTCGATGGGGGCCACCACCAACACCATGCCCTTCGATCTCACCGGCAATCCCGCCCTCTCACTACCGTGCGGGACCGGTGAACACGATCTGCCAGTGGGGCTGCAGCTGATCGGGCCCCACTTCGGCGAGGAATTGGTCTACCGGACCGCCTTCGCCTTTGAGGAGGCCAACACCTAGATCACGGTGCCGCCGACTGGGTGGCCGCCTCACACGGATTCGGCAGACGCCGGGTGCTTCGGCACCCGGCGTCTGCGCGCCGGCTTCGTGGCGTTCCCAACCGGTCGATCCATGACCGCGCCGATCGGCTGCGTGACCGTGCCCGCTCGACGGCTTCCTCGGCGCCCGTGGGGTCGCACCCGGACCGAGGCCTGCGGCGGCGAATCCCACCTTCAAATCGGCGGAACGGGAGCATGGATCGGTGAACGCCCTGTTCAATGACGTTCGGTCGGCATCTTCTTCGGCGTAATCACGAAGTAACCGCGCAGCCACCTCAGGGAAACAATGGGTTGGCAGCATGACGCCATGACCCGGGTCCCACCGCCGCCGGCGGCACATCGCTCACGGCGTCTTCCGGGCCAGAGCGCTCCGGCATGGCACGCGCCGACTTGGGGTGCGTGCTGATGGGACGCTTCATCGCCCGGCGGCTCCTCATCGCCATCCCCACCCTCATCGGGGTGACCATCGTGGTGTTCATCACCATCAAGATCATCCCGGGCAACCCGATCTCGAGTTTGGCCGGCATGAACTCGTCGGCCGCCACCCGGGCCGCCCTCACCCACCGCCTCGGCCTCGACCAGCCCTGGCCGGTCCAGTACTTCGACTGGATCAAGAGCACCGTCCAAGGAGACTTCGGGATCTCGATCTCCCGCCAGACCGCGGTGCGGCCCCTCATCTTCAGCGCCTTGGGCAACACCATGATCCTGGCCTTCGCCGGCGCCGTGGTGGCCTTCGTGGGCGGGATCCTGCTTGGACTGTGGAGCGCCCTCCGCCGCAATCACATCGATGGCGGAGTGGCTTCGGGTTCATCGGTCGTGGCCGTGGCCGCCCCCCAGTACTCGGTCGCCCTCGTCCTCTTGGTCGTGCTGGTGGTGAACAACCCCATCTTTCCCTCCGGAGGCATGTACAACGCCACCGGCGGCGGCGGCCTCCCGGCGCTCCTCTACCACCTGGTGCTCCCGGCCATCGCTGTGGGGTTGGCCCCCATGGGTGTCATCGCCCGCATCTTCCGTTCCTCGTTGATCGACGTGATGAACCAGGAGTTCGTCTCGAGCTTGAAGGCTCGAGGCCTGAACCGGGCCGCGGTCCTCCGGCACGCCTTCCACAACACGCTTCCGTCCCTGTTCACCGTGGCCGGTCTCCAGATCGGCTTTCTCCTGGGAGGTGCCATCTTCGTGGAGATCCTCTTCACCTGGCCGGGCCTGGGCCAGCTCATCTTCCAGGCCATCTCCTCGAGGGACTATCCGGTCGTCGAGGCCTGCTCACTCGTGCTGGCCGTGGCCTTCGTGCTCCTCAACGTGATCATCGACACCGGCCATGCCCTCATCGATCCGAGGGTGCGGCAATGAGCGCCATCGAGATCCCCACCGGCAACGCCGCCCCCGGGCGGGGAGGGGCCGCTGCCGTCCTGGCCGGCACCCATCGGGTACGGCGCCATGTGCCCTTGACCGTGGTCATCCCCGGGGCGTTCCTGGCCATCGTGATCCTGGCCGCCATCTTCGCCCCGTTGGTCGCTCCGTACGGCCCGACCACGGGATCGATCAGCGAACGCCTGATGGCCGTGGGTAGCCCGGGGCACCTGCTGGGCACCGACGGACAGGGTCGTGACATCCTCAGCCGCCTCATCTGGGGCGCCCGTCCGACGCTCCTCGAGGGGATCCTCCCCGTGGTGGTGGCCGGGGTCATCGGCACCGTGCTGGGCGTCGTGGCCAGCCTGTCGGGCCGCAAGGTCCATACGTTGATCATGCGGACCCTGGACGTGCTGTATTCGTTCCCGGCCGTGCTGTTGGCCATCGCCCTGGCCGCGGCCCTGGGTGCGGGTGTGGTCAACGCCATCGTGGCCCTGACCATCGTGCTCATCGCCCCCATCGCCCGGGTGGCGGAGACCGAGGTGGCTCGCATGCGCTCGTCCGACTTCATGGAGGCGGCCCGGGCCAGTGGAGCATCGTGGCCCAGGATCGCCCGTCGACAAGTGCTTCCCATCATCGCTCCCGTGCTCCTCGTCTACTGCACCGCCCTGGTCGGCCTGGCCATCGTCTTCGCCGGTGGTCTGTCCTTCCTGGGCCTCGGGATCGCACCGCCCCATCCCGAGTGGGGCTCGATGTTGAACGAGCTCGATCAGGACCTCTACAACCAGCCGGTCCTGGCCCTCATCCCCGCCGCCATGATCTTCGTCACGTCCGTTGCCTTCAACGTCCTCGGGGACGGCCTTCGTGACCTTCTCGACATCCATTCGGAGACCGTCTCATGAGCATTGCCACCCGTATCCACACACCGCCGGACATCAGCGACGCGCGGTTGGAGACCCCGCGCCCCTCCCGGCACCGGGGCTCGCGTCCGGCGCCGGCTCCCACCGAGGGGACCCTCAAGGTCGAGGACCTGGCCGTGACCTTCCGGAGCAAGCGGAAGGCCGTCGAAGCGGTCAGGGGTATCAGCTTCACCGTCGAGGCGGGCAAGACGCTCGTCCTGCTGGGCGAGTCAGGCAGCGGGAAGTCGGTCAGCGCCCGGGCGGTCATGCGGTTGTACAGCGATGCGGTGACCATCACCGGGCGCGCCACCCTGGGCGGGGTCGATCTGTTCGATCTGGATGAGCGGGCCATGCAGTCCCTCCGGGGTCGCGACATCGCCCTCGTGCCTCAGGACGCCAGCGGGTCGCTCGACCCGTTGCGCCGGGTCGGTTCCCAGATCGCCGAGGTACTGCGCCGGCACGAGGTCGAGCACGGTCGCAAGGCGGCGCGCCAGCGGGCGGCTGACCTGCTCGCCCAAGTAGGCATTCCCGATCCGGCCCGGGCGGTGCGCTCCTACCCCCACGAGCTGTCCGGTGGTATGCGCCAGCGGGCGCTCATCGCCATCGCCATCGCCTGTGAGCCCAAGGTGCTGGTGGCCGACGAGCCCACCACGGCCCTCGACGTCACCATTCAGGCCCAGGTGCTCGAGCTCTTCGCCCAGCTGCAACAGGACCTGGGCATGGGACTGCTGCTCGTCACCCACGACGTGGGTGTGGGCCGCCAGATGGCTGATCGGGTGGCCGTCATGTACGCCGGTCGGCTGGTGGAAGAGGGCCCGGGTGCCACCGTGCTCGGGGAGTCGGCCCATCCCTACACCGCCGGCCTCCTTCGGGCCGTACCCACGCCGGAGACACCCCGCGGCCAGCTCCAGGCCATTCCCGGCCAGCCTCCCGCCGCCGGCGAGGCCGTCGACACGGGCTGTTCGTTCGCTCCCCGGTGTGTCTTTGCCGTCGATGCGTGCCGGACCGAGCGCCCCGACCTGGTACCGGTGGGTACGTCCCATTGGGCCGCCTGTCCGGTGGTGCACGGCCGGGTACCCGTCGAGGTCGGGTCACCGCCCACCAAGGCGGAGGCCTCATGACTACCCCCATCCTGCTGGCCGAGCACCTGAGCAAGCGATTCGACAACGGGGTGTTGGCTGTCGATGACGTCAGCCTCACCGTGCACCCGGGCGAGACGGTGGGCATCGTCGGTGAGTCCGGATGCGGGAAGTCGACCACCGGCAAGCTGATCCTGCGCCTGCTCGAGACGGACTCGGGCTATGTGGCCTTCGAGGGCAAGAACATCGGGACCATGTCGGGACAACGGCTGCAAGAGGTCAGGAAGCAGTTGCAGCTGGTTCCCCAGAACCCGCAGACGTCTCTGAACCCCCGCCTCACCATCACCGAGGCCATCGCCTTCAACCTCCGGGCTCACCGGTGGCCCAAGCGGGACATCGGGCCCCGTACCGCCAGCCTCCTCGACCGGGTCGGGGTCCCTTCGGCCTACGCCCACCGCTACCCCCACGAGCTCTCGGGTGGACAGCTGCAACGGGTGGCCATCGCCCGGGCCCTCTCCACCGACCCGAAGCTCATCGTGTGCGACGAGGCGGTGTCCGCCCTGGACAAGAGCGTGCAGGCCCAGGTGCTCAATCTCCTGGTGGAGCTGCAACGCGACCTGGGCATCGCCTACCTGTTCATCTCCCACGATCTCGGGGTGGTCGAGCACCTCTCCGATCGGGTGGTGGTCATGTACCTGGGCCGGATCGTCGAGGAGTCTGCTGCCGGTGAGCTGTGGCAGCGCCCGGCTCATCCCTACACCGAGGCCCTGTTCTCGTCGGTGCCCGGTCCCGGCCGGCAACGGTTGGTGCTCACCGGGGACCTGCCCAGTCCGGCCCATCCGCCCAGCGGCTGTGGCTTCCGGACGCGGTGCCCGATGGCCATCGGAGCCTGCGCCGAGGCCAGACCGGAGGCGGTCGCCATAGCCGGGGACATCTCACACCAGGCCGCCTGCATCCGCATCGGGGAGGGTGTCACCGCGGCCACCCGAATTGGCGCTGCGTGACCGGGGGGCCACCGGCGCACAAGGGCGTACCCATCCACCACCAACAGATAAAGAAGGAGAGTCCGTTGCCCCTCATCACCCGTTCGTCCGCCCGCCGAGCTCGCGCTCGGTGGGGGCGTGGTGCACGCACCCGAGTTGGTGCACGCACCCGAGTGACCGCGGTGCTCGTCGTGGTGGCCTCGGTGGCCTCCACGTTGGGCGTCGCCTCTGCCCTACCCGCGTCCGCCGCCTCTGGAAGTGGCGGCACGCTCATCGTCGGTATGACGGCGGGGAACCTCCCCTCACTCGACACCGAGCTGGCCGGCCTGCAGGGGTACGAGGGCTATCGCTTCGTGGGCAATTCTCTCTATGACGGATTGACCCGCTTCAACCTCCTGCAGTCGACCCAGGTCCCCGGGATCATTCCCGACCTGGCCACATCGTGGTCGGCCAATGCCGATGCCACGGTGTGGACGTTCAAGCTCCGGTCCGGCGTCACCTTCCAGGACGGGACGCCGTTCAACGCCGACGCCGTCATCTTCAACTTGGACCGGGACTACAACTCGAGCTTCCCCTTCTATTCGGCCGCAGTCGCGGCCCAGGCCCAGACCCTCACCTCGGGTATCCAGAGCTACACGAAGATAGACGACTCGACGGTGCAGTTCACCACGAAGACCCCCGACTCACACCTGCCCTCCGATCTGGCCACGCTCTATTTCGCCAGCCCCACCGCGGTCCAGAAGGAGGGCAATACCGGGTTCAACCTCAAGCCGGTGGGCACCGGACCCTTCAAGTTCGTCTCCGAGACCACCGGTCAACAGCTGGTCCTCGGCCCGAACATGCAGTACTGGGCCGGGGCGCCCAAGCTGGCCAAGCTCATCTTGAAGCCGATCCCCGACCCGACGGCCCGCATCGCCGCCCTGCGCTCGGGTTCGGTCAACTGGATCGAGTACCCGACCCCTGACGACATCTCCTCGCTCAAGGCGAGTGGCTTCCAGATCAAGGAGAACACCTACGACCACATCTGGCCCTGGATCTTCGACACCACCCAGAAGCCGTGGGACAACGTGAAGGTGCGCCAAGCGGCCAACTACGCCATCAACCGGCAAGCCATGGCCACCGCCCTCCTGCATGGAACAGCGGCCCCGGCGTACCAGCTGATCCCCCAAGCCAACTCGGCCTACAGCGCCTCCAACTTCACCTACAGCTTCAACCCCACCAAGGCCAAGGCGTTGCTGAAGGCGGCCGGGTATCCGAACGGGTTCTCGGCCACGGTGTCCTACCCGACCAGCGGGTCGGGGAACATGATCCCGGGCCCCATGAACGAGGAGCTGCAGCACGACCTGGCTGCCGTGGGCATTCGCATCACCCTGCAGCCCATGGAATGGGCCACCATGCTCACCCAGTTCGAGACGGGGAAGGTTCCCGGGGGCGCCAGCGCTACCAACGTCTCGCTGAGCTTCCAGCAAGAGGCGTTCTGGGAGTACTCGTTCATGGGCGGGTCGCCCATCAACATCGCCCATTACAACGACCCACAGGTCAATGCCCTGCTGACCCAGGCCCAGTCGGTGACCGACCCGGTGGCCCGGGCCAAGCTCTACACCCAAGCCGGCAACATCATCACCCAGTCTGCCCCGTGGCTCTTCGTGGTCAACGACAAGAACCCGAGGGCCCTGGCCACCTCCGTCCACGGATTCATCGAGCCCAAGTCGTGGTTCGTGAACCTGACCACAGTGTGGGTGGGGTGATGGCTCCCCGCCGGCCGAGGGGCGCACCCTCGGCCGGCTACGCCTGGCCCGACGCAGGCGACCCCTCTTGACCACAGCCACAGCACGTTCATCAACCGAGGAGCTCACATGACCGATGTACCCCTTTCCATCACCGAAGCCGCCACCGCCATGCGGGCCGGGGAGCTGACCAGCACCGACCTGACCGAGGCGGTACTGGCCCGAGCCGACGTCCACGACGGAGCGTTGGGCACCTACCTGGCTCGGTTCGACGAGCACGCGCTGGCCGCGGCGGCGCGGGCCGACAGCGAGCTGGCCGACGGTATCGACCGGGGGCCCCTCCAGGGCATTCCCCTCGGGATCAAGGACATCATCGCTGCAGCCGAGGGACCGACCACCGCCAACAGCCTCGTCCTCGACCAGGAGTGGGGGGCGGGCAAGGACGCTCCGGTGGTGGCCCGCCTCCGATCGGCGGGGGCGGTGATCACCGGGAAGGTGACCACCATGGAGTTCGCCTGCGGGGCACCCGACCCGGCCAAGCCCTTCCCGTTGCCCCGCAACCCGTGGAACACCGACACGTGGCCGGGAGGATCGAGCTCGGGCACGGGCGCCGGCGTCGCCGCCGGGTTCTTCCTGGGTGGCCTGGGCACCGATACCGGCGGCAGCATCCGGTTGCCCGCTGCCTTCTGTGGGATCACCGGCCTGATGCCCACCTTCGGGCGGGTGCCCAAGTCCGGTTGTGCCCCGTTGGGCTACAGCCTCGACCACATCGGCCCCATGGCCCGGACGGCGGAGGACTGTGCCGCCATGCTCCAAGTGCTGGCCGGGTACCACGCCAGCGACCCGGATTGCGCCGACCTCCCCGTCCCTGACTTCTCCTCCGGCCTGGAGCCCGGGTCGCTCGAGGGGAAGCGCATCGGCATCGACCGGGTCCATCACTTCCCCGAGGGTGCCGACCCCGCCGTGGCCCCGTCTTTTGCTGCTGCCGTCGCCGTCCTGGAGCGGCTGGGGGCGACGGTGGTGGAGGTGGTCCTTCCGTTGTACGACGAGATGTTGGCTGCCGACATGGTGACCATGGGAGGCGAGGCCTTGGCCTACCACTTGCCCGACATGCGCACGCGTTGGGAGGACTTCTTCCTCGGGACCCGGCGCATGGTGGTCCAGGGGGCCCTGTTGTCGGGAGCCGACTTCGTCCAGGCGCAACGGGTGCGCCGGGTAGCACTCCGGGCCCTCGGTGCCCTGTTCGAGACGGTGGACATGGTGGCCACGCCCACCGCTTCCATGGGGGCCACCCACTACGACGAGATGGCCGGTGGTGTGTTCGAGATCGGGCAGGTGTTCCAGTACGTGCACACGCCCTATTGGGACTCGGTCGGCAACCCGGCGCTGGTCATGCCCATGGGCTTCACCGCCGAGGGACTGCCGTTGTCACTCCAGCTGGCCGCTCCGCATTTCGACGAGGCCACGCTGCTGTCGGCCGGGTACGCCTTCCAACAGGTCACCGACTGGCATCGCCAGGTACCGGCCATGGTGGCAGACACGGTGGCGGCCTGACCCGGCGCCTGATCGGAGCACGGGAGCGACGGGCGGTGACGGTGGGTCGATCCCTCGCCGTCATGGGCGCCTCTCCACGCCGCCCAGCAGCACTGAGACGAACCGAACGAGTTGAGATGAAAGGAAGACCATGACCATCGACACACCGACTTACTCCGACGAGGTGACCGTCCGCACCTTGTTGGCGGCGGCGGGCATTCCCGCCACCGAAGAGGAGATCCTGACCTTCGCCGAGGACTATCCGAGGCTGCGGGGAATGGTCGAACTGCTCCATGCCGTCCCCGAGGCCAGGTACGAAGCGCCGGGACTGCTGTTCGATCCCACGCCGACGTTCGCCGAGTGGGGCTAGTGATGAGCGCCCCGCCGGAGCTCCCGGCCTTATTGGTGATCGACATGCAGAACGGCTTCGTCCACCCGGACGGATCGATCCCCCGCAACGACAAACCCATGCTCGAGGTGGAGCGGGTCGTCACCGAGACGGTGGACCTGGTGGCGGCGGCCCGGGAGGCCGGCCTGCCGGTCATCTACACCGCCCAC
>DATMMO010000063.1:0-18277 GCA_035569695.1 Acidimicrobiales bacterium
GGAGGGGAAGAAGGCAATACGAACCAAGCTCGCGATCCACACCCAAAAGCCCAATACCCCTTGGTCCTGTGGGGTCGAACTCCCCAAAATGGCGGGACCCAATACAACGTCCCTTGCTTGATACCTATCCGAGAACCACACCCGACGAGCGGCGAGGAACATAGTGCACAGGAGACGAATCCTTTACTCAGTTAATGTCGTTTTCCTAGCGGCAATCGCCCTAGTGGTAATGGGCCTTGTTCTATGGCTTCCATCGGGCGCACAAATGAACCGAGATAGTGAACTTGGTACAGCTTTGCTCGGTGGTGCAGCCGTAGCATTCACCGTCGCCTGGGCTCAAACCGTAAGTCAGCACCAAGCTGAGCGAAGGAATCTTCAACTGGAATTCAGCCGAAGTGGAAACCATCACGGCATCAACCTGAGTCGCCGGGATCTTACTTACCTAAGGTTGACGAACTGCGACTTGTCCGAAGCATTGCTTGGGAGAGCTCATCTTGGGGGCGCTGATCTACGGAATGCAGACCTAAGGGGAGCTGATCTGAGAAGCGCAACGCTTAGCCAGACCATTGCGGGATATCGAACGACCCTTTCAGAGGCGAATCTAGAACGAGCCAACCTGAGCTGGGTACGCGCCTCATGGAGTTCATTCTCGCGAGCAAACCTCGATCATGCCATCCTCGTACGCGGTCGGTTTAACCATGCCGAGATGAGCGGTGCGACCCTTCGCAACGCGGCGCTCATGGACATGAGGTTGCGACGTGCCAAATGCATCGGAGTCGATTTCAGTCATTCGGCTATGCAGGGGTCCGACATGAGAAAAGCGAATCTGACTAGGTGTCAGTTCGAGGAGGTGTTTCTAGCAGCTGACCTAAGGAAAGCTGATCTAAGAGGAGCAGATTTCTCAAAGGCGAAGTACCTTGAACACTCCGACTTAACAGGTTCGGTTATTAACAACGAAACAAAGTGGCCGCCCGGTTTCGATCCAGTTGCGGCGGGGGCTGTGGTCAAGGAGTATCAACCCACCCATGACACACCGATTGCGCAGCCCTGACAGCCGGTGTGCGGCTCGGCGGTGCGCGGCCACCGTCCTCCATCCGGCAGACCTTACGGCCCCGGTCTGACAGCAAGCCCTCCTCGCGGCACTTTGCCCCGTCCCCAAGCCCTCCGCCCCTGCCCCCCCCTCCCCGTTTCCGGTGGGGTCCCGGCGGTGTGGTGGCGGTCCGTCTCGGCGCCCCGGTGCCGGCCCGTTTCGTGCCCGGGCGGCCGGGTGCGCGGCGGTTTTGGGGCCGTTCTCCGGTCGGGGCTCCTCTCTCCCCGCACCGGGTGATGTGGTGCCCTCGGCAGGACTCGAACCTGCGCACACGGCTCCGGAGGCCGATGCTCTATCCGCTGAGCTACGAGGGCATGTGCCGGTGCGCCCTACCGGGCGACGCCGTCACTGGACGGACCACTCTACTTCGATGTCCAGCTGCGCCCCGGAACGTCCTATCCTCGGCGCAACATGCCTATCCGTGACCAGCTTGCTCAAGCGATTAGTTCGGCCCTCGACACCGTGGCCGCCCGGGAGGGACTCAGCCTGGCCGTGAGGCCGGAGAACGTGCACCTCGAACGCCCGGGACGTCGGGAGCACGGAGACTGGTCGACCAACGTCGCCATGGTCAACGCCAAGTCCGTCGGACGCCCTCCCCGGCACCTGGCCGAGGCGCTCATCGAGGTCCTCACCGCCGATCTCCCTCCCCACGTGGAACGGGTCGAGATCGCCGGTCCCGGATTCATCAACTTCCACCTCGATGCCGGCTGGCTGCACGAGGCCCTGATCGAGATCGTCACCGAGGGCGAAGCGGGCTACGCCCGGCCCGACGTCGGCCACGGTGAACGCGTCCAGGTGGAGTTCATCTCGGCCAACCCGACCGGTCCCATTCACGTGGGCAATGGCTGGTGGGGGAGCTACGGGGACGCCCTGGCCCGGGTGCTCGACCGTGCCGGCCACAACGTGAGCCGGGAGTTCTACGTCAACGACACCGGTGGGCAGATAAGGCGGCTGGGGGAGAGCCTGCTCGCCCGCTACCACCGCACCGAGGTCCCCGACGAGGGATATCAGGGCGAGTACGTGAGCGATTTGGCTGCCATCTACGACGGTCCCGACGACGTGACCCTGGCCGGACGCTGGGCCGCCGATCGCATTCTGGACAACATCAAGCAGACCTTGGAATCGATCGGCATCATGTTCGACGAGTGGTACAGCCAGGCCTCGATCGAAGAGAGCGGCGCGGTGCAGGAGACCATCGCCCTTCTGGCCGACAAGGGACTGGTCTTCGAGCAGGACGGGGCGACGTGGTTGCGAGCCACCGAGCTGGGCGACAACCGGGACCGGGTCCTGGTGAAGTCGGACGGCGACGCCACCTACCTGGCCGGCGACCTGGCCTATCACCGTGACAAGTTCCTCATCCGGGGGTTCGACCGGGTCATCGATGTGTTCGGTGCTGATCACCACGGCCAGGTGGCGAGCCTCATGGCCGGCGTCAAGGCCCTCGGGGTGCCTGACGGTCGTCTCGAGGTCAAGCTGGGCCAGATGGTGTCCCTGCTCGATGGTGACCAGAACACCAAGATGTCGAAGCGAGCGGGCAACTTCGTGCCCCTCGACTCCCTGATCGCCGACATCGGGCCCGACGCCACCCGGCTGTTGAGCCTGATGACCTCGCTCGACCAGTCCACCTCCCTCGACCTGCCCGCCGTGCGCGAGCAGTCAATGGAAAACCCGGTGTACTACGTGCAGTACGCCAACGCCCGTATCGCCGCCATCGGTCGCAAGGCGGTCGAGCGGGGTGTGGTCCGGGTCGACGTGGCCGACGCCGACATCGGCTTGCTGGTCCATGAACGCGAGCTGGAGCTGATCCGTTGCTTGGAGGAGCTGCCCGAAGTAGTGGCCGACGCGGCCATCGACCGCGCTCCGACCAAGATCACCACCTGGGTCCGCCGGCTGGCCGGGTGCTTCCACGGCTTCTACCACGACTGCCCGGTGCTGGCCGAGGACGTCGATCCTGCGCTGGCGCAAGCTCGATTGTGGCTGGTCGAGGCCACTCGCATCGGACTGGCCATCGGGCTCGGCCTCCTCGGCGTGTCTGCGCCGGAGTCCATGTAGCCATGTCCGAGGCGGTCGAACCCACCAGGTCGGGGGTCACGGGTCCAGTCCCGCAAGGTCTGTTGCCCATGAGTTCCTCCGTTGGGCCTGATGGGCGCCTCCGAGTGGCCGGCGCCGACGTCATCGAGCTGGCCGAGGAGTACGGCACACCCCTGTTCGTCTATGACGAGGCCGAGCTGCGCGTGCGGTGCCGGGAGGCAGTGGCGGTGTGGGGAGACGGCGTGGCCTATGCCACCAAGGCATTCCTGTGCGTGGCCATGGCCCGACTGGCTTTCGAAGAGGGAATGTGCCTGGACGTATCGACCGGTGGAGAGCTCCACGTGGCCCTGGCCGCCGGTGTCACCGCCGACCGGTTGGTGTTCCATGGGAACAACAAGTCCGAGGCCGAGCTGGCCTCGGCGCTGGCCGTCGGGGTGGGTCGGATTGTGGTCGACTCCTTCGACGAGATAGACCGCATCGAGCGGTTGCTCTCGGACCCCGGTTCGACGGGTTCCCCGGTGGCCCCGCCCCGGGTGCTGGCCCGGGTCACGCCCGGGGTGGAGGTCCATACCCACGAATTCGTCCGCACGGGCCAAGAGGACTCGAAGTTCGGGTTCGGGCTGGCCTCGGGGGCCGCGGCCCGGGCCATCGCCCGGCTGCGTGACCTCGACGCCAAAGGCACGATCGAGTTCGTGGGAGTGCACACCCATATCGGGAGCCAGGTGTTCGCCGTGGATGCATTCGTGCAGGCGATCCAGGTCATCGCCGACTTCTTCGCCCCTCTCGATCTACCCGAGCTGGTAGTGGGGGGTGGCTTGGGTGTCGCCTATGTGAGCGGCGAGGAGGCACCGACCATGGCCAGCTGGGCCGGCTCGGTCCGCCGGGCCTGCCGGGAGGCGGGAATCCCCGAGTCGGTCCGGGTCACGGCCGAACCCGGCCGTTCCATCGTGGCCACCGCGGGGATGACGCTCTACCGGGTGGGGACGATCAAGGACGTGCCCGGCTACCGCACCTACGTATCCATCGATGGAGGAATCAGCGACAACCCGCGGCCCGTCCTGTACGGCAGCGGGTACGAGGCATTTCTGCCCCGGTCCACCGACGCCGATCGAACCCGCCCGATCAGATTGGTGGGGAAGCACTGCGAGTCCGGCGACATCATTGTCTCGGCCGGTTACGTCCCCGCCGACCTGGCCGTGGACGACGTCCTGGCCACCCCGGTGACCGGCGCCTACGGCCATTCGATGGCCTCCAACTACAACAAGGTTCCGCGAGCAGCCGTGGTGTTCGTGGCCGACGGCGAGTCCCGGCTGGTGGTGCGGCGCGAAACGTTCGACGACCTCCTCCGTTACGACGTCTGAGGGTCGCCCCAGGCGATAGCGTGACCGGATGACCTCGGCGCCGAAGACGGTTCTGCGCGTGGCCGTGCTGGGTTGCGGGAACGTGGGCTCCGCACTCGTCGAGCTCCTGCAGACCCGAACCGAGGCCATCGCCGTCCAGAGCGGGATCCACCTGGAGCTCGCGGGCATCGCCGTCTCCGATGTGTCCCGGCCTCGCGACGCCCATGTCCCCGTCGAGCTCCTCACCGACGACCCGGAAGCACTGGTTGCCGACCCGTCGATCGACGTCGTCGTCGAGCTCATCGGCGGACTGGAGCCAGCCGGTGCGCTGATCCGCTCGGCTCTCGAAGCCGGGAAGCCGGTGATCACGGCCAACAAGGCCCTCTTGGCCTCGCCCGACGGCGTCGCCCTCCGGACCCTGGCCCGGGAACGGTCGGTCGACCTGCTCTACGAGGCCGCGGTGGCCGGAGCCATTCCCTTGGTCCGAGCCCTGCGGGAATCGTTGACCGGCGAGCGCATCCACCGGGTCACCGGCATCGTGAACGGGACCACCAATTACATCCTCACGAAGATGGGGGAGGAGGGGTCGGACTACGCCGAGGTCCTGGCCGAAGCCCAGTCGTTGGGGCTGGCCGAGCGCGATCCCACCGCCGACGTGGAAGGCCACGATTCGGCGGCCAAGGCGGCCATTTTGGCCGGCGTCGCCTTCGGCTACGACGTCGCCGGCGATGATGTGTTTCGGGAGGGGATCACCGGCATCCAGACCATGGACGTCGAATTCGCCGATCGGTTCGGCTACGTGATCAAGCTCCTGGCCGTGGTGGAGCGGACCCCCGACGACAAGGTCTCCGTCCGGGTGCACCCGACCCTGGTGCCCAAGGCCCACCCGCTGGCCGGCGTGCGCGAAGCCTTCAACGCCGTGTTCATCGAAGGCGAAGCGGCAGGCGAGCTCATGCTCTACGGCTTGGGTGCCGGAGGCCGACCCACCGCCAGTGCGGTGCTCGGCGATCTCATCGACGCCACCCGGAACCTGCTGGCCGGCACGACCGGGCCGGCACCCGAGAGACTTCCGGCCAGCCTGCGGTCGATGGCCGAAGCGTGCTCGCCGTTCTACATCACCCTCGATGTCGTGGACCGACCGGGAGTGCTGGGCACGGTGGCGGCCCTGTTCGGGGAGCATGGCGTGTCCATCCGGTCCATGGAGCAAGAGGGGCTGGGCGATGGAGCCCGGCTCATCTTCGTCACCCACGCCGCCACCGAGGGCGACGTCCAGGCCACGTTGGACGACCTGGCCACATCGCCTGTGGTCGGCCGGGTCGGCGGCGTGCTGAGGATCATCGGAGAGGACGACCGGTGAGCGGCGAGCGGGGTGGCGCCTGGCGCGGGGTGATCGAGGAGTACCGCGAATTCCTGCCCGTTTCCGATGGTACCCGGGTCATCACCCTGCTCGAGGGGGGCACGCCGTTGCTTCCGGCCCCTCGGCTGTCGGAGCGGATCGGCGCCCGGGTGCTGCTCAAGGTGGAGGGGGCCAACCCGACCGGGTCGTTCAAGGACCGGGGGATGACCGTCGCCATCACCAAGGCCGTCGAAGAGGGGGCCAAAGGGGTGGTGTGCGCGTCCACGGGGAACACGTCGGCGTCGGCCGCCGCCTACGCGGCCAGGGCCGGACTGACGTGTGCCGTTCTCATCCCCGAGGGCCACATCGCGCTGGGCAAGCTGGCCCAGGCCTTGGTGCACGGAGCCAAGGTGCTCCAGGTACGGGGGAACTTCGACCAGTCGCTGGAGATCGTCCGGGAATTGGGCGAGCGGGCCCCGGTGACCGTGGTGAATTCGGTGAACCCGCACCGGATCGAAGGCCAGAAGTCTGGAGCCTTCGAGATCGTCGACGAACTGGGCGACGCCCCGGAGGTGCATTGCATCCCGGTGGGCAACGCCGGGAATATCACGGCCTACTGGAAGGGTTATCTGGAGTACAAGGAGGCCGGGCGGTCGACTCGGTTGCCCATGATGCTGGGCTTCCAGGCTGCCGGCGCTGCCCCCATCGTGGAGGGTCACCCCATCGAGCATCCCGAGACGGTGGCGACCGCCATTCGAATTGGGAACCCGGCCAGCTGGTACGGAGCCACTTCGGCGGCCAGCGAGTCCGGCGGAGGTATCGCCGCGGTCAGCGATACCGAGATCCTTGATGCTTACCGCTTCCTGGCCCAAGAGGAGTCGGTGTTCTGCGAGCCTGCTTCGGCCGCGTCGGTGGCGGGCATCCTGAAGACCGGCCTACCCGGCGACCTGGGTTCGGGGGCCACGGTGGTGTGCGTGCTCACCGGGCACGGCCTGAAGGACCCCGACATTGCCATCAGCCAGATCTCGGTCCCTACGGTGATCGACGCCGATCTGGGAGCCGTCCTGGCCGAGCTCGACCTGTAGATCCAGCCTCCAGACGGGCCGTCACCTGGAGGTTGTTGCCGAACGGGTGTCCGGCGGGTATCATGGTGACACCTTCGCTACCACGACATGCCCGGTTGGGCTCGCGGGCGGGATCCTCTGAAGCGCATAAGTTGTCGCGTGTTCAGCCCGTAGACGGCGTTGGGGGGAGTTGCTGACGAGAGTTCTTCTCGGACCATGCACTCCCCACCCTGTTTCCCTGGCGGATGGTTTACCCCATTCGCCCACGAGGAAGTTCGAAACGAGGAGGGCGATGACTGCCGAACAGCAGCTCGAGCGCTCGGTGTTGGAGGGCAAGGAGCGCGATGAGCTCCATGCCATTGCACAGGCACTGTCTGTGAAGACCACCACCAGAACGAAAAAGGCGGACATGATCGACGGCATTCTGAAGGCCACCGGTGTGGCCGTGGATGACGGAGGCGCCGGAAACGGTGCCGCACCCAGTGGGACCAGCAACGGCTCTGCTGCAAAGGAGACACCGACGACGTCCGAGACGTCGACCCGGAGGTCTCGCAGCACGGCCCGGTCCGACGGCGCCGGTGCGACGACGGTGACCGATGCCATCGAGAACGATTCCGAATCGGGCGAGTCATCGTCGACCATCCGGTCGCGTCCGTCTGTGTCGGAGAACGGTTCGAGCGAGGGCTCGGCCGGTCGAAACGGGAACCGATCACGATCGCAGACCCGTTCGCCCGCCGGAGCCACGTTCGAAGACGGCGGCGGAGACGACTCTGAACCGTCGGAGAACGGGTCGACCGGTCGGAGCGATGGCGACGATGGTCAGGCCGACGAGGACCGCCAGGACGACCAGGGTGAACGAGACCAAGGTCCTCGGGAAGTCCAGGGCGAGCGCGGCGATCGGCAGAACAACCAGGGCGGCCAGAACCAGGGCGGCCAGGGCAATCGCCAGAACAACCAAGGCCGGCAGAACCAGGGCAACCAGGGAAATCAGGGCGGCCAGGGCAATCGTCAGAACAACCAGAACAACCAGGGCAATCAGGGTCCGGGCAACCAGGGTCAGGGCAATCGGCAGGGTGGCGGTGCCGACTCCGAGTTGGGCAACCGCCGCAGCAACCGGCGTCGTCGGGGTCGCGATCGTCAGGGTGGTGGCGGTGAGCGAGAGCTCCAGGGCGCTGGTGGCGGCCAGGAGCAGCAGTACCAGGGCGAGCTCATTCCCGTGCGCGGCCTTCTCGACCTCCGGGATGAGGGCTATGGGTTTCTCCGTTGCGACGGCTACCTGCCCTCGAACAAGGACGTCTACGTATCGATCAGCCAGGCTCGTCGGTTCGCCCTTCGTCGGGGCGACTACATCGAGGGCGCGTGCCGCCCGGCCGGCAATACGGAGAAGTTCCCTGCGTTGCTTCGCATCGATACCGTCTCGGGACTCGATCCTGAGGCGGCCCGGGATCGCCCCCGATTCGAGGACCTGACCCCGCTGTTCCCCGATGCCAGGCTCCATCTGGAGATGCCCGGCGAGAAGGAGAACATGACGGCGCGCATCGTCGATCTTCTCTCCCCCATCGGCAAGGGTCAGCGCGGGCTCATCGTGTCGCCGCCCAAGGCGGGCAAGACCACGGTGATGAAGCACATCGCCCACTCCATCGAGGCCAACAACCCCGATGTGCACCTCATGGTGCTGCTGGTGGACGAGCGTCCTGAAGAGGTCACCGACATGCGTCGTTCGGTGAAGGGCGAAGTGGTCGCTTCGACCTTCGACCGGCCCGCTGATGAGCACACCGCGGTGTCCGAGCTGGCCATCGAGCGGGCCAAGCGCCTGGTTGAGATGGGCAGGGACGTCGTCATCATCCTCGACGGCATCACCCGTCTGGCTCGGGCCTACAACCTGGCCGCCCCGGCCACGGGTCGGATCATGTCCGGTGGTGTCGACTCCGGCGCCTTGTACCCACCCAAGAAGTTCTTCGGCGCCGCCCGGAACATCGAAGAGGGTGGATCGCTCACCATCCTGGCCACCGCGTTGGTGGAGACGGGCTCCAAGATGGACGAGGTCATCTTCGAGGAGTTCAAGGGAACCGGCAACATGGAGCTCCGCCTCGATCGTCGACTGGCCGAGCGCCGGTTGTACCCATCGATCGACGTGAACGCCAGCTCCACCCGCCACGAGGAGCTGCTGTTCGACCGGTCACAGCTCCAGCAGGTGTGGAAGCTGCGACGGGTGCTGAACGCCCTGGCCAACGAGGGCAGCGCCGCCGCCGGCCTGGAGCTGCTGATGGACAAGATCCGGACCACCAAGAGCAACGACGAGTTCCTGGCCGAAATAGCCAAGGGCCCTGCCGCTCCGAACTAGGCCGATTGGCCGGAGCCCGCATTCCGGTACACTCGCGTCGCCTCGAGACGGCCGGGAGCCCGTGAGCCGTCACCACTGGAGAGATCATGAAGACTGACATTCATCCCAAGTACGTCGAAGCCAAGGTCCACTGCTCATGTGGCAACACCTTCACCACGCGCTCGACCAAGGACGACATCCATCTCGAGCTGTGCAATGAGTGCCACCCCTTCTTCACCGGCAAGCAGAAGCTGGTGGACTCCGGAGGGCGCGTCGAGCGCTTCCAGCGTCGCTACGCCAAGACCGGTGCCCGTAAGAAGTCCTGAGCACGTCGACCACTGGCCGCCGATAGGGCGGTCCGGGCCGGCAGGGCCAGTACCTTTGCCTCGTGAAGAACGACCGACTTCCCCGCCTGGCTGAGGAGTACGAGTCGGTCATCGAGCAGCTGAACGACCCGGGAACCTCGTCCGACCCTCGTCGACTGCGTGACCTCTCCCGTCGTCATAAGGAGCTGAGCGAGGTCATCGATACCTGGCGGCAACTGCAGACGGCGGAATCCGACCTGACCACCGCCCGCGAGATGGTGGCCGACTCCGTCAGTGACGAACGGGACCTGGCCCGGGCCGAGGTCGAAAAGGCCGAGGCGGACATCGCCCGGCTCGAGGAGGCCCTCCAGCAGTTGCTCGTCCCCCGGGACCCCAACGCCGGCCGGAACGTGATCGTCGAGATCCGGGGGGCCGAGGGCGGCGAAGAGGCCAACCTGTTCGCCAAGGATCTCTTTGACATGTACACCCGCTACGCGGCCATCAGGGGCTGGAAGGTGGAGGTCATGTCGTCCAGCCCGTCCGAGCGGGACGGACTCAACGAGGTCACCTTCTTGGTCAAGGGAGAGGACGCCTGGCAGCGCCTGGAGCACGAGGGCGGCCCCCATCGTGTCCAGCGGGTCCCGGTCACCGAGTCCCAGGGCCGGATCCATACCTCGTCGGCCGCGGTGGCCGTCCTGCCCGAGGCCGAAGAGGTCGACGTGGCCATTGACCCGTCCGACCTGAAGGTCGACGTCTACCGGTCCACCGGACCGGGGGGCCAGTCGGTGAACACCACCGACTCGGCCGTACGGATCACGCACCTCCCTACCGGGATCGTGGTGGCCATGCAGGACGAGAAGAGCCAGATCCAGAACCGGGCCAAGGCCATGATCGTGCTCCGCTCCCGGCTGCTCAAGGCCGAACAGGACCGCCAGGCCGCCGAGGTCTCCGCGCAACGACGGAGCCAGGTCGGAGGGGGCGGGCGGTCCGAGAAGATCCGCACCTACAACTACAAGGAAAACCGAGTCACCGATCACCGCATCAAGCTCACCTTGCACAAGCTCGACCGCGTCCTCATGGGAGACCTCGACGAGCTGACCGACGCGCTGATGGCCGACAAGCGGGGCAGACAGCTCGAAGAGGAATGACGCCGGTGGTGACAGACCCGACAGTGCGCCAGCTGATGGAAGCATCGGCGGCGCGGCTGGGTTCGGGGGCCGAGGCGCGGTGGATCGTGGAACACGCACTGGCCGCCGAGGGATCGCCGTTCGATGACCGATGGCCCGTGTCCAAGTTGGACGAGCCGGTGCCACCGAACGCGTCCCTTCTGATCGAGACCCTGGTGGCCCGGCGCCAGGCCGGTGAACCGCTGCAGTACGTCCTGGGTACCTGGTCGTTCCGGACCCTCGAGTTGGCCGTGGACCGCCGAGTCCTGATCCCCCGACCGGAGACGGAGCAGCTGGTGGAGGTGGCCCTGACCGAGCTCCAGCGGATCGTGGCCGGGCGGGACGGAGCGGGCACGCCCGATCGACCACCGCGGGCCGTGGACCTCGGGACGGGTTCGGGAGCGATCGCCCTGTCGCTGGCCGTCGAGGGCGGCTCCCGCCACGCCGGCCTCGAGGTGTGGGCTACCGACTCGTCCCCCGATGCGCTCGACGTGGCGCGCGCCAACCTGGAGCTGGTGTCCGCCTCGGCTGCCGACGGCGACCGAGCTCTGTGGGGCCGGGTCCGGTGGGGGCAGGGACGGTGGTTCACCGCGCTGCCCGTCGACCTGGTCGGCTCGATCGACCTGGTGGTATCCAATCCGCCCTACGTGTCGGCCGCGGAGTTTCCCGACCTCGATCCCTTGGTCCGTGACTGGGAGCCAACGGGGGCCCTGGTCGCCGGTCCGGGCAGTGACGGATCAAGCGGCCTGGCCGATATCGAGACGATCATTGCCGGCGCTCCCCGGTGGCTGCATGGCGATGGCGCTCTGGTCATCGAGCTCGCACCTCATCAGGCCGACGCGGCCGGGGCGATGGCGCGCCGCCACGGCTTTGTCGATGTGCGGGTTGAGCCCGATCTGGCCGGCCGCCCCCGAGTCCTGGTGGCCTCGGGACTGGCCGGCCGCCCCCGAGTCCTGGTGGCCTCGGGACAATGACCACCGTCATCCCGGCCGACGACGCCGTCGCCATCGAGCGGGCCGCCGATGGGTTGGTCCGCGGGGACGTGGTGGGCGTGCCCACCGACACCGTCTACGGGTTGGCGGTCGACCCCTTCCGGCCCGATGCCGTCACCCGAGTGTTCGCGCTCAAGGCACGACCGGCCGATGTGGCGCTCCCCGTACTGGTGGGAGGGTGGGACCAGGTGGAATTGCTTGCCGGCCCGCTGCCGGTATCAGCGCGCAATCTGGCTGATCGGCACTGGCCCGGGGCACTGACGCTGGTCGTCCCCCGCCATCGGAGCTTCACCGCTGACCTCGGCGGCCGCGAATCGCCCCCGTTCACCGTGGGCCTGCGGTGGCCGGCTCACCCGGTCATCCAGGCGCTCTGTTCCGCCGTCGGTCCACTGGCCGTCACCAGCGCCAATCGACATGGCCAGGCTCCACTCACCAACGCGTGGCAGGTGGCTTCGGTATTCCCCCGGCGGGGCAACGGGATTGGGTCCCAGACCCGTTGGCCGATTGGCGTGCCGCCAGCGGAGCTGGCCGAGCTCGGCGTCGGGATCGTCCTCGATGGCGGCACCTGTGCTGGGACTCCCTCGACGGTGGTGGAATGCCGAGGGCCGGCGGCTCGCTGCCTCCGCGACGGGGCCCTTCCCTGGTCCACCCTCTACGAGGCCGCGACCAGGCGTGATCCCGGCAGCATCAGTGCGGACGGTACCCCTCCGGTCACCCTCGGTTGACGAAACTGCCGAAACCGGGGGAAACTGATAGCGCCATGGACACGACGTCCCCGAACTCAGCCACGGTATTCATTATTGAGTAGGCATACACCCGACCCCGGTGTGTGCCTCTTGACCGTCCACAAGGTGGGCGGTTTTTCAATTTCCGGCGTACCGTGAGGTGCCCACCGGCGGCCCGCCGCTGCGGGCAGCCTCCCGCAGGCCACCAGGGAAGTACGAACCAGAGCAGGACGAACCAGAGCAGCACGAAAACCAGAGCAGTACGAACCAGAGCAGCACGAAACCAGAGCAACTCCAGCAGCAACCAGCGATCCAGAAGCACCAGCACAGAACGGGATATACAGACGTGAGCACGTACAAGGTAGGCCTCATCGGAGGCGACGGCATCGGGCCCGAAGTGGTCGCAGAGGCGCTGAAGGTCGTCAAGGCATCGGGAGTGGTGCTGGACACCACTACCTACGACCTCGGTGCTGACCGGTACCTGCGCACCGGTGAGGTGCTGCCCGACGAGACGCTGGACGAGCTGCGGGGCCTGGACGCCGTGCTCCTCGGGGCGGTCGGACCACCGGTGGGCTCCACCGATGTCCCGCCCGGCACGTTGGAGCGGGGTCTGCTGTTGCGCCTCCGATTCGAGCTCGATCTCTACATCAACATGCGCCCCTTCCTCGGCGTTCCCGGGGCGTTGGCTCCCGACTGCGACTTCGTGGTCATCCGGGAGAACACCGAAGGGACCTATGCGGGCGAGGGCGGTTTCCTGCGCAAGGGCACCCCGTTCGAGGTGGCCACCCAGGGCTCGGTCAACACCCGACATGGCGTGGAGCGCTGCGCCCGGTTCGCCTTCGAGCTGGCCAACAAGCGTCCCCGTCGCCATCTCACCTTGGTGCACAAGACCAACGTGCTGACCTTTGCCGGCGACCTCTGGCAACGGGCGGTAACCGATGTGGCCTCCGAATTTCCCGAGGTCTCCTGGGACTACAACCACGTCGACGCCACCTGCATCTACCTGGTCGAGAACCCTGCCCGCTACGACGTCATCGTCACCGACAACCTGTTCGGCGACATCATCACCGATCTGGCCGGAGCGGTGGCCGGCGGGATCGGCTACGCGGCGTCGGGCAACCTGAACCCGGCCCGGACCGGACCCTCGCTCTTCGAGCCGGTGCACGGGGCCGCCCACGACATCGCCGGGACTGGCAAGGCCAACCCGGCTGCCGCCATCAGCTCGGCCGCCCTCATGCTCGAGCAGCTGGGGGAGACCGATGCCGCCGATCGGGTCGCCAAGGCCGTACGGGACTACATCGTCTCGGCCGCCACCACCCCCGAATCCGTTCTCACTACCGCCGCCATCGGCGACGCCATCGCAGAAAGGCTCTGAGCCGTGCCTATCGAACCTACTGACAAGATCTGGATGGACGGCGAGTTCGTCGACTGGGCCGACGCCACCGTCCATGTCCTCACCCACACCATGCACTACGGCTCGGGCGTGTTCGAGGGCATCCGGGCCTACCCGACGCCTCGCGGCGTGGCCGTGTTCCGGCTTCGGGACCATATCGAGCGGCTGTTCACGTCGGCCAAGATCTTCCTCATCGACGTTCCCTTCACCGTCAACGATGTGATCGAGGCCACCCGGTCACTGGTGCGGGTCAACCGCCTCGATGACGGGTGCTACATCCGCCCCCTGGTGTACCTGGGCTACGGCGAGATGGGCCTGAACCCGATCCCCTGTCCGGTGAACGTCTCCATCGCCGCCTGGCCGTGGGGCACCTACCTCGGCGAGGAGGGCGTGGCCAACGGGGTGTCGGTGAAGATCAGCTCGTGGCGCCGTCACGATCCCAATGCCGTGCCCACGGCGGCCAAGGGCACCGGGATGTACGTCAACTCATCGCTGGCCAAGGTCGAGGCGATCAACGGTGGCTACGACGAGGCCATCCTGCTGGCGCCGGACGGCAACGTCAGCGAGTGCACGGGCGAGAACATCTTCGTGGTCCGCGACGGCGTGATCAGCACGCCTCCCACCTCTGACGCCGGCGCGCTCAAGGGCATCACCCAGGACTCCATCGAGACCATCGCCCGTGACCACGGCTACGAGGTCACGCACGAACAGCTCATCCGCACCGATCTCTACTCGGCCGACGAGGCCTTCCTGACCGGAACGGCGGCCGAGGTGGTCCCGATCCGGGCGGTGGACGACCGGCCGGTGGGATCGGGGAAACCGGGGCCGATCACCCGCCAGCTGCAGCAGACCTACTTCGCCACCGTGCGGGGGGAGGTCGATCAGTACAAGGACTGGTTGGACCATGTCGAATAAGACGAAGTCGCAGCGGCCCAGCCCGGGCCACGCCCCGGCCCACACCCCGGCCCACACCCCGGGGCACACCCACCATCACGCCACGGCGGGCCAGCAGGCTCACGTGGACATCAAGCGAGCCCACAGCCATACGGCCCAGGCCGGCGGTGGGCACGACTTCGACCTCCCGGTCATGCCGGCCGCCGTCGATGTCTTCGACACCACCCTTCGGGACGGCTCCCAGCAAGAGGGCCTCTCGCTGACTGTCGATGACAAGCTGCGGGTAGCCGAGCAGCTCGACCATCTGGGAGTCAGCTTCATCGAGGGCGGATGGCCCGGAGCCAATCCCAAGGACGAGGAGTTCTTCGCCCGGGCCCCGAAGGAGCTGAACCTCACGACGGCGACGTTGGTGGCCTTCGGGTCGACTCGGCGTGCCGGCGTCAAGGCCGAGTCCGATGAGACCCTCCGCCAGCTGGTCAATGCCCAGACCGAGGCGGTGTGCATCGTGGCCAAGTCGTCAGAGATGCACGTCGTCGACGCGCTGCGCACCACGCTCGACGAGGCGGTGGCCATGGTGGCCGACTCCGTCGACTTCCTGCGCCGCAACGACCTGCGGGTCTTCCTGGACGCCGAGCACTTCTTCGACGGGTACAAGGCCAACCCCGAGTTCACCATGAGGATCCTCCGGGCCGCCGAGGAAGCGGGGGCCGAGACGCTGGTCCTGTGCGATACCAACGGCGGCACCCTCCCCACCGAGGTGGCACAGATCGTTCCCACCGTGCTCGGTCGGTTCGAGACCCAGGTGGGTGTGCACTTCCACAACGACAGCGGCTGTGCGGTGGCCAATTCCCTCGCCGCCGTGGGGAACGGCGCCACCCACGTGCAGGGATGTGTCAACGGCTACGGCGAGCGGTCGGGCAATGCTGACTTGGCCGCGGCCATACCCAACCTGTCCCTCAAGTTGCACGTGCGGACCATTCCGGCCGAGCGGCTGGAGCGATTGACCCCGGTGTCGCATCACATCGCCGAGCTGGTGAACATCTCGCCCAACCCCCAGCAGCCCTACGTGGGCTCGTCGGTGTTCGCCCACAAGGCGGGGTTGCACACCAGCGCCATAGCCCGGCGGTCGGACGCCTATGAGCACGTCAACCCCGAGTTGGTGGGGAACGGCACCCGTTTTGTGGTCTCCGAGATGGCGGGTCGCTCCACGCTGGCCTTCAAGGCCGCCGAGCTGGGCTTGGAGCTGGACTCGCAGGCCATGAGCTCGGTGCTCGACTCGCTGAAGCGGCTGGAGAACGCCGGGTACCACTTCGAAGTGGCAGACGCGTCCCTGGAGCTCCTGTTGCGGGAGGCCACGGGGTGGAAGCAGGACTACTTCGACCTGGACGCGTACCGGGTGATCTCCGATCACACCGGGGCCCAGAGCACCGAGGCCACGGTGAAGGTCTTCGTCGACGGCGAGCGACACATCGCCACGGCCGAGGGGAACGGACCGGTCAACGCCCTCGATGGCGCCCTGCGCCAAGCCCTCGGATCCCGATACCCGGCCCTGGACCACATCCACCTGGTGGACTACCGGGTTCGGGTGCTCAACACGTCCCGGGGCACCGGTTCGATCACCCGGGTTCTCATCGATTCCTCCGACGGCGAGACGACGTGGACCACCATCGGCGTTTCGGAGAACATCATCGAGGCGTCGTGGCAGGCTTTGTCCGATTCCATCGTCTACGGTCTGCTGCACGCCAGAGGGGCCACCGCGTCGCGGTAGCTCGCTACGGGCCTCGAAGCGCCATGAACGAAGGACCAGGAGCAAAACGATGACCCAACCGAGTTTTGTACCGATCGTCGAGGCCGACCAGGTCCGGGAGGCCTACCGCCTTCATGTGCCCGGTATCTGGACCCAGTCCCGACCCTCGGAGCTCCGGACCACCACGGTGCCCACTGGGCCGAAGCTGGGTACTCCGGGGCCCGACCAGGGATTTGCCCTGAAGCTGGCCCGTCGGTTCGAGGATCGGCTGCAGCTGGCCGAGGGCGAGTCGATGGAAGATGCCATCGCCGGTGGGACGACGGTGGCCATGCGGCGGGCAGCCCGGTTCGGTCGGGCGCCGTCCATCCACGATCTGACCTTCGCCTTCACCCTGTGGGGGTTCCTGGGTGACGCGCCCGCCGATCTGATTGCCGAACGGACCCCGCTCTTCCGCTCGGCGTCCCATCACTACGAGGCGCAGCGAGAGATCGCCGACCGGGTCCGAGACGAGACGCTGCGGCTCACCCCCGACCAGGTCCGGACAGCGCTGCCCGACTGGCGAAAGCTGTTGAACGTTCCCGACGAGGGTTGAGTAACCAGCTCGTGCTCGACCTTCTCGAGTCGCCCACCGGGTAACCAGCTCGAGGAGCGTTCGGGTGGGCGGAATCGAGCCTCGAGTACCGGTGAGTAGCTTGGGGGCATGGACATGTCGAACTTCTCCATCAGCGACACCCACCGGCAATTTCGGGACACCCTCCGACGGTTTGCCGAGGAACGGATCGCTCCCAACGCCGCCGAGGCCGACCGAGACTCGTCGTATCCGAAGAAGTCCATCGACGCCTGCATCGAGCTGGAGCTCCCGTCTCTGGGCATGCCCGCCGAATACGGCGGAGCCGGTGCCGACCACGTGACCCAGGCCATCATGGCCGAGGAGCTGGGTCGGGTCTGCGCCTCGACATCGGTCACCATGCTGGTGTCCAAGCTGGGTATGTTGCCGGTGATCAACTGGGCATCGGAGGACTTGAAGCGCAAGTACATCCCCCGGGTGGCCTCGGGTGAGGCGCAGTCCAGCTATGCCCTGTCCGAGGCGGATGCCGGCAGTGACGTGGCGGCCATGCGAACCCGAGCGATCCGGGATGGGGACCACTACGTGTTGACCGGCACCAAGTACTGGATCACCAACGCCGGCGTCTCCGACACCTACACCGTCTTCGCCAAGACCGATCCCACTGCCGGCCATCGGGGGATCAGCTGCTTCATGGTCGAGGCCGACTGGGGCGTCCAGGTCTCCAAGCTCGAGGACAAGCTCGGCCTCCGGGGCAGCCCCACGGGCGAGGTGGTGTTCGACGAGGTCCGGGTGCCGGTCGAGAACCTGATCGGGGTCGAAGGCCAGGGATTCACCATCGCCATGCACACCCTCGACCGCAGCCGTCCGACCATCGGGGCCCAAGCGGTGGGGATCGCCCAAGGGGCCATCGACTATGCCGCGGCTTACATGCAAGAGCGCAAGGCCTTCGGCAAGCCGATCGCCGATCTGCAGGGGCTTCGGTTCATGTTGGCTGAGATGGCGATGCGGAATGAAGCCGCCCGCACTCTGGTCTACCGGGCGTGCGGTCTGATCGATAACGGTGACCCAGAAGGCGAGCTCACCAAGGTGGGAGCGATGGCCAAGTGCTTCGCCTCCGATACGGCCATGGCGGCGACGACCGATGCCGTCCAGCTTCTGGGTGGGTACGGCTACACCAAGGACTTCCCGGTCGAACGGTTCATGCGCGACGCCAAGATCACCCAGATCTACGAAGGGACCAACCAGGTGCAGCGTGTGGTCATCGCCAAGTCCCTCTTGGGGTGAGCTGAACAGCTGGGTGAAC
>DATMMO010000064.1:0-2585 GCA_035569695.1 Acidimicrobiales bacterium
AGGAGGCTACATGGCCAACCTCGTGGCTCGGTACACTTCGTGCATGCGAGTCATCGTTGATTTCGACCAGTGCGAATCGAACGCGTTGTGCATGGCGGCCGCCCCTGAGGTGTTCGAGGTGCGCGACGACGATTTCCTCTACGTGCTCCAAGAGGAGCCGTCCGAGGAGCTGCGGGCCAAGGTCGAGGCCGCGGCGCGTTCGTGCCCGAAGACGGCCATCACCATCGAGGACTGAGACCTCCGGGGACGACGCCGTCCCGGACCATCCGGCCGCGCCTCCGTGGTCGGACGACCGGGGCACTCAACGTGCAGGCCGTCGGACCGGCATGCCAAGATCGATCATGATCAGGGAACAACGGCGATCCCGCCGCATCGCCATGACCCCAGAGGAACGCGACGAGTTCCTCCTCGAGCAACGCACCTGTCGGTTGGCCACGGTCAATGCGACAGGACCGCACCTGAGCGCGGTGTGGTTCGTGTGGGACGGCGACGCGTTGTGGGTGTCGTCGATCGTCAAGAGCCAGCGCTTCACCGACATCCAACGAGATCCTCGGGTGAGCGTGATGGTCGACGACGGGCATGACTTCGGCGAGCTGCGGGGCATCGAGATCATCGGGCGGGCCGAGGTGGTCGGCGAGGTGCCGCGCACCGGTGAGGCCAACGACGAGCTGGTGACCCCGGAGCGTCTCTCGGGCGACAAGTACAGCGGTGGTCAGTTCTTCTACGACGAGCGCCATGCCTGGATCCGGATCGTCCCCGAGAAATTCGTCAGCTGGGACTTCCGCAAGATGGGTGCCGGGTGACCCGACCGCTCCCCCAGCTCACACCGGAGAACGAGTTCTTCTGGACATCGGGCGCCGACGGCAAGCTCCGGTTCCGGCGCTGCGCCAAGTGTGGCTCCTTTCAGCATCCGCCCGGCCCCATCTGTCGCACCTGCGGTTCCGACGACCTGACCCCCGAGCCGGTGGCCGGGACCGGTGTGGTGGCGGGCTTCACCGTCAACGAGCACACCTGGCATCCGGACCTGCCGCCGCCCTACATCATCGCCATCGTGGCCATCGACGAGGACCCCCGGGTCAGGCTGACCACCAACCTGGTGGACGTGCCACTGTCCGAGCTCGCCGTGGGGCGACGGGTCGAGGTGCGCTTCGAGCACATCGAGGACGTGTGGCTTCCGGTCTTCACCCTGGCCTCGGAAGGTCCGGCCGAGGGCGCCCTCCCGGCCGAGGAGGCCACCGCCCCCTTCGTGCGGCCCATGGCGCGGGCCGACAAGTTCGAGGAGAAGGTGGCGCTGACCGGCATCGGCATGTCCCGGATCGGCCGGCGCCTCGGTGTCGACCCGTTGTCGCTGACCGTCGAGGCCTCACGGCGAGCGGTCGAAGACGCCGGGCTGACCATGGCCGACATCGACGGGCTCTCCACCTATCCCGGGAGCCCACCGATGGGCGGCCATTCCGAGGGCGGGGTCACAGCACTGGAGGAGTCCCTCCGGATCCGACCGACCTGGATCAACGGAGCGGGGGAGACGCCGGGCCAGGGCGGGTCGGTGATAGCGGCCATGCTGGCGGTGGCCGCTGGTCTCTGCCGTCACGTGCTCTGCTTCCGCACGGTGTGGGAGTCGACCTGGGCCGATCGCCTGCGCCAGCGCCCACCTGCCTCCGGCGGAGGTCGGGTCGAGGGGGACATGATGGCGTGGCGCATGCCCTACGGGGCACTGAGCGCGGGCAACTGGATCGCCATGAACGCCTCGAACCACTTCCATCGCTACGGGACGACCAGGGCGGCGCTGGGGGCAATAGCGGTCAATGCCCGGCGCAACGCCGGGCTCAACCCCGATGCCATCTACCGCGAGCCAATGACCATGGACGACTACTACGGGGCTCGCATGATCACCAGCCCCTTCGGCCTCTACGACTGTGATGTCCCCTGCGACGGGTCCATCGCCGTGATCGTGTCCGCCGTCGATGCCGCCGCCGACCTCCGGCGCCCACCGGTACTGGTCGACGCCGTCGGTACCCAGGTCATCGACCGGATCAGTTGGGACCAGGGGACGCTCCACCACGAGCCCCAGACCCAGGGACCGGCCGCCCACCTCTGGTCGCGGTCGTCATTGCGCCCCGCCGACGTTGACGTGGCCGAGCTCTACGACGGCTTCACCTTCAACTGCCTGAGCTGGATCGAGGCACTGGGGTTCTGCGAGACAGGGGAGGCCGGCGACTTCCTGGCCGACCCTGATCGCATCTCGCTTACCGGCGAGCTGCCCCTCAATACTTTCGGCGGCCAGCTCTCGGCTGGGCGCACGCACGGCTACGGGTTCATCCACGAGGCAGTGGTGCAGCTCCGAGGCGATGCCGGTGAACGGCAGGTGGCCGGGGCCGAGGTGGCCGTGGTCAGCACGGGCGGGGGAACACCCGGCGGCTGCTTCCTGTTCAACACCGCGCGCTGAGCAATCCGGGCCCTCCGATCGATGAGCGGCCAAGCTCGCTGATCAGCTCAGGTCGGCCCTATCGCTGCTCAGCCCGCGGCGTTCAGCCGTCGGTGGTGAAGGTGCGCCGTACGAAGTGCCAGTTCCCGTCCACCTTCAC
>DATMMO010000065.1:0-15426 GCA_035569695.1 Acidimicrobiales bacterium
CTTCACCAGCGGCTCCTCCGGTCAGCCCAAGGGCGTCGAGCTGTCCCATCGAGCGTCCCGGCTGCGCACGCTGGGGGATGCGTCCATGTGGCCGTCGGGCCCGGTGGTGTTCATGTTCCCGCAGTTCCACATGGCCGGCTGGTACGGGCCCATGACCGTATGGGCGTCGGCCGACGAGGCCGTCTACGTCGAGCGAGCCGAGGCCGATGCCCTCCTCACCGCCGTGCACCGGCGGAGGGCGGTCCGGCTCTACGCCATCCCCGCCGTCTGGCGCCGGATCCTCGACGCCGACCGTTCGGCCTATGACCTGTCCTGTCTGCGCTACTGCGACACCGGCACCTCCTCGACCACCCCCGAGCTCTTGTCGGCCATCGCCGAGGCGTTCCCGGGCACCGAGACGTCCATCACCTACGGATCGACCGAGGCGGGTGGCATCTGCCGGCTGTGGCCCCAGGACGTTCACCGCAAGCCCGGCTCGGTCGGTCCCCCGGCGCTGGGCTGCGAGGTTCGTCTGTCGGACGACGGCGAGCTGCTGGTTCGGAACCCGGTCCTCATGAACGGGTACTTCCGGGATCCCGAGGCAACGGCCTCGGCGTTGGCCGACGGGTGGTTCCACACCGGCGATCTGGCCGAGCGGGACGACGAGGGGTACTACTCCATCGTGGGTCGGGCAAGGGAGGTCATCCGCACCGGAGGAGAGACGGTGGCGCCGGCGGAGGTGGACGACGTGGTGTCGACCGCACCCGGTGTTGTCGACGCCGGCGTGGCCGGGGTGCCCGACGATGACTGGGGCGAGCTGGTCACCGCTTTCGTCGTCCTCCAGCCCGGTCGTTCCCTGGACCTGGACGAGCTGCGGCGCCATTGCCAGGGCCGGCTGGCCTCCTACAAGCATCCCCGGCGGCTGGTGGTGGTCGATGCCCTGCCCCGCACGGGGGCAACCCACCAGATCCAGCGGCGGACCCTGGTCGAATGGGCCCAGGCGGCGTCGGGCTGATGTGGGCCCAGGCGGCGTCGGGTGATGGAGAGCGGGGCCGAAGTGGCAGAGGTCACGCTGGCAGTGGAGAAGCGCGGTGACCACTAAGCGCCCATTGGGCATCGTGAGCGTGGCCTTCGGCCTCGACTGCCCGCTGCCCGAGGCGGCGAGGCGGGCGCAGTCCCTCGGCTTCGACCACCTCGACATCGCCATCGACCGCATGGCCGACGCCGAGGAGCCATTGGCCCTGGCGGTGGGCGATCGCAACGGACCCGTCCCCCAAACCGGGTGTACCTGTCGGCTCAGGCCCGGCTGGACATGGGACCAGTGCGTCGCCCTGCTCCGCCGCCAGCCCGAGCTCCGGGTCGAGCCCGGTCCCCGCTCGGTGCTCGACAATGCCGCCGCCATCCGGGCCATGTGCCAGGAGGTGCCCGGTCTCCGCATCACCATGGACACGGGATGGGCGGCCTTCGGTGGTTACGATCCCCTCGAAGTGGCCGACCTGGCCGGGCACGTCCAGTTGCGCCAAGCCCGCCCCGGCCATGCCCAGGTCCACCCGGACGAGGAGGGGGACGTGGACTTCGCCGCCGTCATCGATGGGCTCGAGGCCCTGGACTACCGGGGTCTGTTCAGCGTCGAGTACTTCGATCTGCCCGAGCTGGGGCTCCCGCTGGCCGACCCCGTCGGGCACTGCGTGGACCTGGCCGATCGGGTGCGACCGCTGTTAGCGGCCGGCTGAGCTCGTGGCATCCGAACCCGGGTGGGACCCGCGGATCTCAGTGACCTCCCTGTCCAGTGCCCGCTTGTCGTTGGCCGAGGATCTCGACCTTTATCGGCGTCTGGATATCCATCGGGTCAGCTTCTGGCTGCCCACACTGGTCGAGGCGGGATTGGACCGGGCCATCGACGAGATCGTCGGTCGCCAGCTCGTCGTCGACGCCGTCCTGCCCGGCGCAGCTTTCGACCTGACCGACGAGTCGGGTTGGCCCGAGGTCCACGAGGCCATGTCCATGGCCATCGAGACGGCCCAACGCCTGGGGGCAGACACCATGCCCACCGCCGGAGGATCGGCCCACGGCCAGCCGTACCAGTGGGCCGTCGACCGGTTCGCCCGGGCCATCGAGCCGGTGGCCACTGCTGGGCGGCACCGTGGGGTGCGCGTCGCGCTCGAGCCCACTCGCACCCAGTTCGCCTACCTGGGCTTCGTGCACTCGCTGCGCGACGGGCTGGCCCTGGCCGAACAGCTCGACCTGGGGCTGATGCCCGACACGGCCCACCTGTGGTGGGAGCCGGACCTGGCCGACCTGTTGGTCGCCGGGGCCCCTCGGCTTGCCGTGTTCCAGGTGGCGGATCTGGCCTTCGCCGGCCCGGTCCTCGAGCGACTGGTGCCGGGCGACGGGGAGATCCCGCTTGGTCCCATCCTCGCCGCCACGGTCGCCGCCGGGTTCGAGGGGCCCTTCGAAATCGAGATCCTCGGACCAGCCGTCGAGGACGAGGGGTACGAGGAGGCGATTCGACGTTCCTACCGGCACATCCAGGGCATCCTCAGCCAGGCTCCCGCTTTTTCCCCACCGGCGGGCACTGATACAGTGAGGGAAAACAACTGTTAACCGGTCCCCTTCGACCGTTGCCGTCCAGACGGGCACAGACGGCGTCGAGGTGGACGAACAAGGGAGGGGTGTTCTTCATGCCATCACGAGATCTCGATTATCCGGTGTTCGACGCCGACAATCACATGTACGAGACGCCGGAAGCGTTCACCCAGTTCCTGCCGCCCGAGTACGAGGGCCTCATCAAGTACGTCGAGGTGAACGGGCGCACCAAGATCGCGGTGAACAACCGCATCAGCGACTACATCCCCAATCCGACCTTCGAGCGTGTCGCCGCCCCCGGCGCCCAGGAGGAGTTCTTCAAGGTGGGGAACCCCGAGGGCAAGTCCCGCAGGGAGATCTTGGGCAAGGGCATGCGGGCCCTGCCCGGCTTCAAGGACCCCGAGCCCCGGCTGAAGCTGATGGACGAGCTGGGCCTGGACCGTGCGCTCATGTGGCCCACGCTGGCCAGCCTGCTCGAAGAGCGCCTTCGGGACAACCCTCCGGCCACCCATGCCGTGGTCCACGCCCTCAACCAGTGGATGCACGAGCACTGGTCCTTCAACTACGAGGACCGCATGTTCCCCACCCCGGTCATCACCCTGTGCATCGTGGACGAGGCCATCAAAGAGCTCGAGTGGGTGCTGGATCGCGGCGCCCGCATCATCTTGATCCGCCCGGCGCCGGTTCCCGGCTTCATGGGCCCCCGTTCGATGGCCCTCCCCGAGTTCGACCCGTTCTGGGCCAAGGTGGCCGAGGCCGACATCCTGGTGGGCATGCATTCTTCGGACTCCGGGTACCAGCGCTACACCAACGAGTGGGAGGGCGTCCGGGACGGCGAGATGTTGCCGTTCAAGGGTGTCTCGGGTTTCGCCGCCATCACCGGCCATCAGGGTCGCCCCATCATCGACACGGTGGCCTCGCTGGTGGGCCACGGGCTGTGCTCGCGCTTCCCGACGCTGCGCTTCACCCCGGTAGAGAACGGCAGTAACTGGGTGCGTCCGCTGCTGGCCGACATGGAGCACGCCTGGATCTCGAGCCCGAACTCCTTCGACGAGCACCCCGTCGAGGTGTTCAAGCGCAACATCTACGTGCACCCCTTCCACGAGGAGGACCCCAAGGGCCTCATCGAACTGCTGGGCGCCGATCGTGTGCTGTTCGGGTCGGACTACCCCCACCCCGAGGGCATGTCCGATCCCATCACCTTCGTCGACGACCTCGAGGGTCTGCCCGACAAGGAAGTACAGCTGGTCATGGGGGGCAACCTGAACCGCCTGATGGGCTTCGGCACCGCCGCCTGACCGTCGGCACCGCCGCCTGACCTTCGGCACCGCCGCCTGACCGTTGGCCGGCCTCCCCGCACGGGGGAGGCCAAGCCCGGCCCGGCCGAGGCCATGCCCCACCCGGCGGAGGCCATGCCCCACCCGGGGAGGCCATGCCACCCGGGGGAGGTCAAGGCGCGACGCGGGAACTACGGGAGCGAGCCCTCCGGCAACGGGTCGACGACCACCGACCGGCCGTCGACCCAGCGACGGAGCAGGATGAAGCCGCCTTTCAGCGCGGCGCGGTCCCATTGCCCGAATCCCATGGAGGTGCCGGGCGTGCCCAGTGTGGCCGGCAGGCACTTCACCCGCTCGAGGGCCTCTTTCACCCCGGCGCGGGTCAGGCTCTCGGCCCCGGCCAGTCCCTCGACCAGCAACCGGCCCATGTCGTCGCCCGAGGCGACGGTCATGGGGAACACGGCGTCACCGTCACTGCGGGCGGCCAGCAGTGAGCGGAGCCGGGGGTTCTGCTCCGACCAGGCGTCCACATACGTCCAGCCTTCCCAGTCGGCCACCCACTCCGGGTAGGCGTAGCCGAACATGAGGGCGGAGTTGGCCACCACCCGGGGATGCCAGTCGGCGGCGGTGAGGGCCCGGCCCAACGCGCCGGCGGAGAGGCCAAGGCCCAGGTAGACCAGAGCGTCGGCCTCCTGACGGCGGAGGTCGTCCACGATGGCGGTGAGGTCGGTGGTCACCGGTGAGATGAGGGTCTTGGCCGTGATCTGGAGGCCCAGGCGAGCCACGGCGTCCTCGAAGAACTGCCCATAGCGGGACCCGATGGGCGACTGGTCCTGCACCAGCACCAGCCGGCGGCAGCCCTCGGCCGCCAGGTGGTTGGCCAGGAGGTGGGGCTCTTCTTCCAGGGAGCCGATCTGGTAGTGGAACATCCATTCGCTCCGCGTCCCATCGCTGCCCGTCCAGTTGATGCAGGGAAGCCGCGCCTGGTCGGCCAAGTCCCGGACGACCAGGCCGTTGTCGGTGATGGTCGGGCCCATGATGACGAGCACGTCCTGGGCCACCAGCCGCTCGAAGCCCGCCGTCACCGCGGCGGCTGTCCCCTGGGGCAGGCCATCGGTCACCTCGGTGACGAAGCTGACGTCACGATCCAGCCGACCGGCGGACACCGCCTGGTCGACCACCCGGCGCATCTCGCCGATCATCGGGCTCTCGGGCCCGGGATGGTCGAGCAGCACTCCGACCACGATGGGGGCAACGTCACTCATGTCGGTCCTCCGGTTTCCAGGGTTATCCAGCTTCCACCGGTCGATGCCGATTGGCGGGCGGCATCGACCACCAGCATGCAGGCCAGGCCGTCGGCAAACGTCGCCGGTCGGGGGCCGGGTTCTATCGGTCCGCCCTCGATGGCCCGCCGAAAGGCACGGGTCAACATGATGTAGGGCGGGAGCTCGGTGCGGGTCATGTCGGCCAGCGCCCCGACGGCCAGGTCCTCCACATCGGGCAGCGCCAGGAAGTCGGGCCGGTCGAGCCGGCGACCCTCGGGACTGTCGGCGTCGGCGATCCGGACGCCGTCCTGCTCGGACCACAGGGTCCCGCCCGTGCCCACGATGCGGTTGACCGAGAAGCCCGGTCCGATGGCGGCGGCACTCTGCATGAGGGAGACGTCGACTCCACTGCGCGTGACACAGCGCAAGTCGAAGCTGTCGTCGACGGCCAGCGCCGGGTCGCTCACGGCGGGAAGGCCGGCGCTGACCGCCTCGACCTCGCCGAACCACTGGCGGAGGGCGTCGATCCGATGCGACCCGGAGGCGCCGAACCATCCACCCCCGGCGGCCGGGTCGTACCACCAGTCAGCCATGGGAAATGACCGGAGCATGGACAGGAACGACGCCCCCAGCATCAGCTTCGGCGTCCCGATCAGGCCCGACCCGAGAGCCCACTCGATCAGCGCCTGTTCGGGCGACCAGCGGAACTCGTGACCGAGGTAGCCCACCACGCCGGCCGCCTCGGCCGCCTGCACCAGTTGTCGGGCCTCAGGGGCATCGAGGGTGAAGGGCTTCTCGCACAGCACGTGGCACCCGGCTTCGATGGCTTGGGCGGCCAGCCCGGCATGGGCGGCCGGCGGCCCGGCGATGGAGACGGCGTCGACGCCGAGCTCGAGGGCGTCAGCGAGCGAGGTGCGGGCGTGTTCGATACCCAGGCGCTCGGCCCGGCGGGCGGTGCGCGCCGAGTCCTGGCCGACCAGGGCCACCACCTCGAACCCAGCGGTGCGGAAGGCGGGGACATGGATACGCGCCCCGAACGAGGTTCCGACAACGACGGCCGAGAGGCTCACGCCCGCTCGGCGGCCAGCCGGGGATTGCCCGCAGCCCGATCGGCCGGGGGCCAACCCTCCACCAGACCGTGCTCGGCGCAGAAGGCCTGGCTCTCGATCAGTGATCCGTTCCTCGGCGCGTCCTGAGGATCGTTGGCCAGCCAGGCAATGACCTCGCCGCAGACCTCAGGGGGTGCGGCGTAGGCCAGGTCCAGGCCCTCCTGCTCGGCCACGTGGAGCTGCATCCGCTCGGTCTTGATGAACCCGGGATGCACGTTGTAGGAACGCAGGCCCCGCTCACCCAGTTCGACGGCCAGGATGCCCGACACCTTGAACAGCCCTCCTTTGCCCACTGCGTAGCCGACGCCGTAGCTGCCCATGTCCAGCGGATCGGTGTAGGCCACCCCCGAGGTCACGTTGATCACCGTGCCGCCGCCCCGTTCCACCATGGCCGGGACCAGCAACGAGATCAGGGCCAGGGGACCCATCACGTCGATGTCGATCTCATCGCGCAGGTCGGCCAGCGAGAGCTCGAGGATGGCGGCCTGGGCCCCGCGTCCGGTGTAGATGGCGTTGTTGACCAGGACGTCGACGTGGCCCCACTGCTCGAGGATCCTGCCCACGGCCAGTCCGATGGACAGTGGGTCGGTCAGGTCCAACGCCACCGCCAGCGCCTGGCGCCCCTCAGCTCGCACCAGTTCGGCCGTGCTCTCTACGCTCCCAGGCAGCGCTCGGCGGGTCCCGTCGTGGGCCACGTCGAACCCCTCGCCCTCCCGGACGGTGCGGGCGGTGACCACCACATCGAACCCGGCCTTGGCCAGTGACACGGCCGCCGCTCGACCCACCCCCCGGCTGGCTCCGGTGACCAGTGCCACCTTGCGATCGCTTGTCATGACCTTGTTCCTCCTCGTTGGTGCGCTCTGCCCGGGGCGTCGCCCTGAGCCCTACTCACTCTCCGCTCGACAGCGGCCCGACGCTTCGGCCTGCTCCCGGGCCGGTCCGCCTGCCCCGGCCCACGCTGGCGCCGCGCAGAGCATGAACCCGCATGTCAATCGATGGTTCAGAACGGTCGCTCGATGCCGATCGCCGGACCGGGGGTGAACGTGGCCGGCATGGTGACTACTCCGGCCAGTTCCGGGTTCCCCTTATAGAAGCGGGTCGCCTCATGGTCGACCTGGTAGTCGGGGATCCGGGTCAGGACCTCGCCCATGAGGACGGCGAACATGGTCCGGGCCAGGTGCATGCCGATGCAACGGTGGGGGCCCACGCCGAAGGCCAGGTGGGGGTTGGGCGTGCGATCCAGCACGACTTGGTCAGGCCGATCGAACACCTTCTCGTCGAAGTTGGCGGCCAACCAGCTCATCATCAGGAAGTCGCCCCGCTTCAGCTGCCGACCCCCCAGCTCCACGTCGGCCGTGACCGTTCTGGTCAGGGTCTCGTTGACCGAGGTGAAGCGGAGGAACTCTTCGGTCGCCGGCACCAGGAGATCGGGATCGTCGATGAGCCGCTGGCGTAGGTCGTGATGGCCGTCGAGGTGGTAGAGGGAAAGGGACGTGAGCGAGGACGTGGTGTCGAGCCCGCCCCCGATGAGGTTCCACAGCACGCCGATGAGCTCGTCGTCGCGTAGCTTGCGACCGTCCTCGATCTCGAGGTTGACCAGCTGGCTCAAGATGTCGTCGCGAGGGTCCTTCCGACGCTCGTTCGCGGTGCGCAGCAGCTCGGCGATCATCTCGGCAATCATCTCCTGCGAGCGGGCCTGCCCCGAAGACTCCCCGCCGGCCTCGTTCACGGAATGGAAGACCTTGGCGTAGTACGTCCAGCTCTCGCAGGGCAGCCCCACCATCTTCATGGTGAGGACGGCGGGAACGGCGTTGGCGAAATCGGTGACGATGTCCATGCGCCCCTCGGCGATCTTCTGGTCCAAGAACCAGGTGGCGCACTGCTCGATGAACGGTCGATAGGCGGCCACGGCCGAGGGCAGCATGAAAGGGTTGAGGATCCGTCGCAACGAGGCATGGGTCTGGCCCTCGACCTCGGCGATCAAGGCCGGAGGCACCCCCGGCATCCGTGGCACCCCCATGATCCCGATGTACTCGATGCCGTCGGGCGAATTCTCCTCGTACTTGGAGGTGAAGGTGGCTCCGTCCCGCGACACCGCGGCCACCTCGTCGTAGCCGCTGACGATCCAGAAGCCGCCGTAGTGGGAGTTGTGGGCCACCGGGCATTTCCGGAGCTCAGCCCACTTCTCGTGACGGTTGTCGAAGAACTCATCGGCATGATGGTCGAAGTCGACCGCGGCATCGTCGGTCACGCTCATGGTTGGGACCCTTCCCCTCTGGTCAGTAATTCAGGCCCCTCGGTCCCCAGCCGCACCAGCTCACGCCGGAGGTACCCACCCGTTCCCTCGGCCGTGACCCAGGACTGGACACTGAGCACCGAGCCCTCGGTCAAGGATGCCGCCGCACCTCGCCCGAAGCCGATCAGGGGGGCTTCGGCCCCGATGCCCATGCCGTGGGCCAGGGCGATGGAAGGCTCGGGCTCGCCGGTCGCCTCCCACGCTCGGTAGAGATCGGCGCCGGTGTTCCCCGATCGACAGGCGCCCACCAGCGCGTCGAGGCCTCGGCCGCAGCGCGCGGCCAGATCGGCTGTGCCCGGCGGCGGGGTAGCACCGGCCGGCCGGGTTCGGGCCAGCCCACCCTCGTAGCCGGCGTAAAGGGCGCCGGGGGACAGGACCACCAGCTCGTCGTCACCCACCGATCGGTCGCGGGCCAGGTTGCGGAAGCGGACCGGCCCGCGGCGGGGGGTGGCGAAGGCCACGCTCTCGCTGGGTGGGGTGGGCGCGCCCATGCGGGCCACGCACTCGTCGTAGACGGCGAGCAACTCCCGTTCGGTCACACCGGGAACCAGCGCGGCTTCGAGCGCCGACAACCCGGCCTCGGCCAGGGCGGCAGCCACGGTGAGGCAGGCGATCTCGTCGGGGGTCTTGGTCGCCCGGGCCCGGGCCAGGACGCCTGAGGCATCAGCCAGCTCGGCCTGGGGCGCAACAGTGGGCAGCACCTGGCTGAAGAAGGGAGTGAGGGAATCGGTTCCCAGCCGTCGGGCGCGGTCCAGGCCCGGGATCTCGGCCAGTGCGGCCAGCAGATGAGCGGGGTTCCAGAACATCCCGTAGAGGTCGTCGTGGCTGATCTCGGGGGGGATGCCCTCGTCCCACACCGACAGGAGATGGACCCGCTGGGTGTCCCCTACTACCACGCACACCGGGGCAAAGGGGAACGTGCCGCTGCGCCACAACTGGCGAGCCCCCGATGCGTAGCGAACGTTCCCCGAGCGTCCCAGGACAACAGCGTCCAGTCCGGCCCCCTCCATGCCCTCCAACAACCGTTGCCGTCGTTGGGCGCGCAGTCGGGTGAAGTCGACCCGGGCGCTGTCCTCGAGGGCCATCGTGCCCAGGGTCACCGGGTCACCTCGAAGGGGTCGTACCGGGTGCCGCTGAGCGGCACCCATCCATCGTCGGTGATGGCCACGATGTCCTCGGAGCGATAGCCCGCGGCCCCCTCGTCCCAGATCACCGGTTCGAATACCAACACCATGCCCGGCACCATGACCAGGGACTCGTCGAAGCCCTCGCCCAGGTCGGTTCCGATCAAGGGCATCTCGGCGCTGTCCGTGCCTACTCCGTGGGCCAGGTAGAAGTGCTCGATCCAGGGCTTGATCCCGTCATTGGCGGCGATGGCGGCCCGGCCGAGCTCGAGGCCGGTCACCCCCGGCTTGCAGATGGCCAGGGCGGCGTCCACCACCGTTCGCCACCGCTCGAACTGGGACACCTGACGCTGGGTTGGGACGGGCTTGGCGCTGGTCAGCCACGTCCGGCCGTAGTCGGAGGCGTAGCCGTGGTGGGAGATGCCGGCATCCACCCAGATGACGTCGCCTTCTCGCAGGATGGCATCGGTGGTCGATGTCGGGTAGGCCAGGTCGCCGTGACTGGTCCACGGTCCGGCCGCCCTGGTCGGGGTCATCACCTGCCAGATGGGATCGATGGCGTTGGCCGTCGCCCCCAGCTCGAAGACCCGACGCAAGAAGGTCCCGCTCAGGTCGGTCTGGCGGAGCCCCGGACGCAAGGTGTCCCTGGTGGCGTCCATGGCCAGCTCGGTGATCCGCTGGCCGGTCCGTATGCAGGAGACCTCGTCGGGGGTCTTGGTCAGTTTGGCCGGCCCCAGGACATCTCGGGCCTCAGACCACTCGTAGCCACCCAGGGCGCGGAGCATCGGGTGGGTCTGTTCATCGACGCCCAGCCGGGATCCGGGGGAGAACAGCTGGCCCAAGGCCTCGACCAGTTCGCCGATCCCGTCCTCCACATCGGGGAACAGCGGCCCGTGGAGGTGGTCGGCGGGCAGCTCGGGAGGGGCCGCGTCCCAATAAGGGGTGTACAGGTGCGGGGCATCCGCTCCCCGGACCACGACGGCCACGGCCCGGAACAGACCCGCCCGTCCGCTGTCCTCGCCCGGGCCGTCGGCCCCGGTGGCATAGGCCACCGAGGAACATCCGAGCAGCACCAGCCCGTCCAGTCCCTGCGCCTCGAGGTTCTGTTGCAGCCGGGCGTGGCGGTCGGCTCGCATCCTCACCAAGTCGGGCTCGCTCGGGATCGGTAGCCCGGCAATCGTTGCTCCGGCGGCCCAGTCGTCGACCGTCATCGTTCACCCCCGAGAGGGCCGGTACGGCTCCGGTGCCGGCCGGGCGTAACGAGACCGGTGTCGCTCCGGCGCCGGCCGGGCGTCAGGCAGGAAGTCGTCGCGGATCGCTGCCACTGGATCACTACCCCCTCCTTCCTCGCCGGTCACCGACGAACCCCCGGACACTCGCCACCCTGGTTCGGGAAAATGGTGGTTGTCAAGTAGGGAGCCCGACCGGGGCCCCGCTCACGTGGTGGTGTACTGCCAACGATGGCCGGGAGCACCGCCGGGGGGATACTCGAGCGCGTTGACGTCGAACCAGATAGGCAGGATGTAGCGCACGTAGAAGGCGTGCTGGGTCACCCGGGGGGTCACGATGTCCTCGAGCTCCTTGAGGAGGAGCCGATCGTCTTTCTCCTGAAATCGGTGGCAGGTGTCCAGGAGGTCGTCCACCTCGTCCCGGGTGTCCAGGAGCAGACCCAGATGGTCGTAGCTGGGCGAGTGGATGGGTTCGTCGACTTCCATCAGCAGGATGAACTGGCCGTCGTCGGGAACCAACAGCTGCCCGACCTGGCCGAACAGCTCATAGGGATTCGACTTCCAGCCCAGGACATCGCGGTAGAACGAATCGATGTCGGCCCGGGCCGCATCGTCGAGCGCCCCGCGGGCAAACGTGAGCTCCATGTGATTGAAACGCATGGCCGATCCCTCCTCGAGCACGGCCGGCCATCGGAACCTGCGTCCGGGCCGCCGTCCCCCTCCCGGCAATATACGACAGCCCCGGGCCCGGATCGCCCTAGCCCCGGGCCCGGATCGCGACAGCCCCGGGCCCGGATCGCCGCCGCCGTTCCGGGCTCTTCGCCTTGTCGGCCGCGAGACCCGGTCGTCTAGTGTTGGCGCCGACTGGATGAAAACAGTGGTTCCCGCCCAGCGCGGACCGCGCCCACGAGCCCCGCCCACCAGTCGCCGATGGCGAGGCCGAAACCGGAGGAGTCAGCATGGATATCAGTGGTTCGGCTGCGTTGGTGACCGGCGGTGCCGGGGGACTGGGCGAGGCGACGGTGCGTCGCCTGGTGGCTGCGGGGGCCAAAGTGGTCATCGCCGATCTGGCCAAGGACAAGGGCGCGGCCCTGGCCCAAGAGCTGGGTTCGGCCGCTGAGTTCGTGGAGACCGACGTAACCAGCGAGGAAAGCGTGTCCCATGCCCTGGACACTGCGGCCGGCCTGGGTCCGGTTCGGGTGACCGTCGCCGTGCACGGTGGGTTCGGCGGCGGCGGCCGGACGTTGAAGTCCGACGGCAACCCGCACACGCTGGAGGACTTCCGCAAGGTGATCGACCACTACTTGGTGGGAACGTTCAACGTCCTCCGCCTTTCGGCCGCGGCCATCGCCAAGTCGGAACCGAGAGAGGACGGCGAACGCGGCGTGATCATCAACACCGCGTCCATTGCCGCCTACGAGGGCACCATCGGGCAGGTGGCCTATGCCAGCGCCAAGGGCGGTGTGGTGGGGATGACCCTGACCGCGGCCCGGGACCTGGCCGTGGTGGGCATCCGCGTGGTGACCATCGCGCCGGGAACGTTCATCACCCCCGCCTATGGGGCTGCTCCCGAGGTGGTGGAGGCGATGTGGGCACCGGTCGTGCCCTTCCCCAAGCGCATGGGCCAGCCGGCCGAGTACGCGCAACTGGTCCAGTCGATCTGCGAGAACTCGTACCTCAACGGCGAGATCATCCGGATCGACGGCGCCATCCGCTTCGGGCCCAAGAGCCCCAAGTGAGGCACTCGGCGTGACCGATGCCCCGCTTCCCGCACCACCCGGGCCCGCTCCGGGGTTGACGCCCGGCCACGCCTTCGAGGCCTTCGACCTGCGAACCGTCGAGGTGCCGGGCTCGGACTGGGCCATGGAGATGGAGATCACGCCCCAGGTGGTCAACAGCTCGGGTGTCCTCCAAGGTGGCCTCTTGACCACCTTGGCCGACCTGGTCGCGGGCACGGCCATCTTTCGGGGAGGCACCATCCCGCAGAAGGGGTCCACCACCGAACTGCACGTCAGCTTCCTGGCTCCCGCCCGAGTGGGTCCGGTCCGGGCCACGGCCCACGTCCTGCGCCGGGGAAAGCGCAGCGTGGTGGTCCGGGTCGACGTGCATGACCGGGGCGCCGAGGACCTCTACGTGGCCACGGCCACGCTCACCTTCGCCGTCCGCCCTGCGGATGAAACACCGGGAACTACGCCCTAGCTCGAGCCCAGGGCCCTCCCGACCGGAGTCGTCAGCTCGAGGCGGGGCCGAATCGGTCCCAGTCCCAGATCATCATGGACTCGAACGGCGCAGCCAACAACGGCCGGACCGGCGCGCTCTCCCATGCCCGCTCGAGGATCGGCGCCAGGCGCTGGCCGACGGTGGCCGGATCGTCGTCGAGGTAGCAGACGGTCATGGTGTAGGCGCCCTTGGTGAACATGGGTCGCCGGATGGCCGGAGTGGTGGCGTACGTCCAGGCTCCGGCCACACCGGGCACCGACACCAGCTCGGGGACCAGCTCGGCATGCCGGCGTTGGAGATGGGCGTCCTGGGCCGACGGGTCGGTGGGCTCTTCGACGATCAGGTAGATGCCCCGGTGGGGACGGAAGGGCACCACTTCGGCGGTGATGAGGGCACGAGGCGCGGCGTGGGTCTCGAGCAGCCGCAGCGCCCCGCGATAGTGGGATGGCAGCGACAGGGAGAACCGACCGAGCTCGGCCAGATGCGCGCCCAACGTGAAGAAGTCGTCGATGGTCTCGTCGACGGGATTGCCCATGAGGTAGCAGACCACGTGGTCGACCTCCGACCAGCCCTCGACCTCGGCCGCGCGGGCCTCCCGGCACGACGGCGTCGAGGCCCATCGCTGGCCCAGGACCAACCCGGGGAGCTGGTACTGCTCGGGCATGTGGTCCAGCTGATGCCATTCCAGGTACGGCCGGTCGTCGCCGGTGGTCGACGCGTGCGAGAGCGAAAAGAAGCCAACCTTGACCCGGTTCATGGTTCCCCTGACGTTGGACGATGTGGGTGGGCCGTGCCTTCCTAGCCGATGATGGGCCGGATCCGCTCGTCCAAGAAGGTGACCACCGCGTCGGAGAAGGCGTCATTGCGGTCCCCGGCGATCATGTGGGCGGCCCCGTCGACACCCACGACGGTGGCCCCGGGGATCTTGGCCAGGAGCTCGTCGATCCCCTCTTGGGTCACGACGTCACTGAGCAGTCCGCGAACCAGCATGGTGGGGACATGGATGTTGCTCATGGCCACGTCGATCAGTCCGGCCAGGCGGTCCGGGACCACCTCGGTGCGCCCGTGGCCGATGAACTTGGGGTCCCAATGCCAGTACCAGCGGCCGTCGCGTTGGCGCAGGACCTTCTTCAGGCCCGACGGGTTCACCCGTTTGGTGCGCTGGGGGGTATAGGCGGCGATGGCCTCGGCCGCCGCCTCCAAGGTCTCGAACCCCTCCAGACCCGACTGCATGAACGACGTGATGCGCTGGATGCCTTCCGGGTTGCTCTTGGACGTGATGTCCACCAGGACCAGTCCGCACGAGACCGTGCGGTCGCTGGTCCCTTCGGCCAGCATGGCCGACATGCCCCCGAGGGACGCACCGACCAGGACCGGGGGCCGTCCCAGTTGGTCGACCACGGCCACGCAGTCGGCGCTGAAGGCGGTGAACGAGTAGTCGCCGTTGGGCGCCCACTCGCTGTCACCGTGACCGCGGAGATCGAGGGCGACCGTCCGCCAACCGCGGCTGGCCACTGTTTCGGCCGTCGTCCCCCAGGCATGCCGGGTCTGACCGCCCCCGTGGAGCAGGAGCACGGGCGGCGCGTCGGGGTCGCCCCGGACATCCGCCACCAGTTGCAACCCCTCGAACCCCTCGAAGACCACCCGCTCGACGTCCATCAGGCCATCAAAGCACTCCGAACGAGCTCATCCCCAACTCGAACGATCGGCCGGGCTCCCACCGATACCGGTCGCTCAGTGGCCCGTCCAGTTCGGGGCGCGCTTCTCCAGGAACGCCACTGCGCCTTCTTTGGCATCGTCACTGCCGAAGACGCGGGCGATCTCGTCGGGTCGGGCCCAGCCCGACTTGGGGTCCTCGAGGACAGCCCGTCGCGTCAGTTCCTTGGTCGTCTGGATGGCGAGAGGGCCATTGGCGGCGATGATGGCAGCCAGCTCCAGGCTCGACTCGATCAGCTGGTCGGCGGGCACGACGCGGTTCACCAGCCCCAGGTCGGCGGCGCGGGATGCATCGATGTACTCGCCGGTCAGGGCGATCTCCAGCGCCAGGGCCAGAGGCAGGCGGGTGCCGAGCAGCGTCCCGCCACCGCCGGCCAACAGCCCGCGCTTCACCTCGGGCAGACCGAAGCGGGCGTTGTCGGCCGCCACGGCCAGATCGCAGGCCAGAACCAGCTCGAACCCGCCGCCGACAGCGGCACCGTTCACCGCGGCGATGATTGGCTTCGGGCAGGGATTTTGAAACAGGTTGAACCCCTGCCCGCCGCCGCCCTCGCTGCCCGCTTCGGGGGGAGGAGCGTCCGCCGGCTTGGCTGACTGCTCGCTGAAGGCCTTGAGATCCATTCCG
>DATMMO010000066.1:0-2277 GCA_035569695.1 Acidimicrobiales bacterium
CTCGACCAACGGCTCGAGCGCGCCGATGAACCGGGTCGCCGCTGGAGCACCCAGACGACCCATCTCCCGAACGAGCCCCAAGAGCTCAGGGCGCCGGACGGCCAGGCGAAACACCGAGCGGACGACCGCCTCCACCCTGGACCAGCCGGTTCCCGCCGTAGCCAGCGAGGCCTCGAGCGCCTCCGAGAGCTCAGCCGCGCTGCGGTCGATGACCGCCTCGAGCAACGCCTCCTTGGATGGGTACCAATAGAGAATGGTCTGCTTGCGCACCTGGAGGCCGACGGCCAGGGCGTCGAGGGATGTCGGCTCGTAGCCGCGGTCCCCGAATGACGTCAGGGCGGCGTCGAGGATTCGCTCGGACGTGCTCGGGGTGGTGGCCCCGGCTCGCTCCGGAACCGGGCGGCGGGTGCGCCGGGGAGCGTCGTCCTGCCCCGCGGGCGTGCCCGCAGAGCCGTTGGGGGATGCTGGTCTCGTCCGCGGCGTGCTCGACTCGGTCACTTACCATATGGTAGACAGATCTGATGACCCGCGTCCGTGACGCCCTCGCCGGCAAGCGATTCTTTGTCACCGGTGCTACCGGTTTCCTGGGAACAGCCCTGGTGGAACGGGTGCTGCGCTCCATTCCCGACAGTCAGGTCGTGCTCCTGATCCGTCCCGGCCGGCGCTCGAGCCCCATGCAGCGGGCCAGCCGCGAGATCCTGAAGAACGACTGCTTCGACCGCCTCCGCCAGATCCACGGCGACCGGTTCGACGTCGAGGTGGCGTCCCGGGTGAGCGCGGTGGCCGGTGATGTCGGGACCGACGGCTTAGGACTGGACGATGACTCCCGTCAGGTGCTGTCCACCTGTGACATCGTCATCCACTCCGCGGCCACGGTGAGCTTTGACTCGCCCCTCGACTCGGCGGTGGAGGTGAACCTGCTCGGGCCCTCGCGGGTGGCGGCCGCCGTGGTCCAGGCCCGGGCCGACGCCGCCGAAGCCGGACGGGAGGGTCCGGCTCACTTCATCCCCGTCTCCACCGCCTATGTGGCCGGAACCCATCAGGGCGAGGCCCCCGAGCAGCTGCTCGAAGGCAACCCCTACAGCCTGGACGTGGACTGGCGGGGCGAGGTCGCCGCCGCCCGGCGCCTGCGCAGCGATGCCGACGCCGAATCCCGGCACCCCAAACGGCTGGCCTCGTTCGCCAAGGCGGCGCGCGGCGAGCTCGGAGGGGCGGGCATCCACCTGCTGGCCGAGCGGGCGGAGCGGCTCCGGGAAGACTGGGTACGGACACAACTGGTCGATGCGGGAAAGGCTCGAGCGGCGGCTCTGGGGTGGCCGGACGCCTACGCCTACACCAAGTCGCTCGGTGAGCGAGCCCTCACCGCCCAGTACGCCGGCGTCCTGCCCTACACCATCGTCCGTCCGTCGATCATCGAATCGGCCCTGGCCGAACCGGTTCCCGGCTGGATCCGCGGCTTTCGCATGGCCGAGCCCATCATCGTCTCCTACGCCCGGGGCCTGCTCAAGGAGTTCCCGGGTGTGCCCGAAGGGGTCATCGACGTCATCCCGGTGGACCTGGTGGTGGCCACCATCATCGCCGTGGCCGCCGACGGACCGAGTGCGGACGGCCCGTCGGTCTACCACGTGGCCTCGGGCGTCCGGAATCCCTTCCGCTACGGCCGCCTGGTCGAGCTGGTCCAGTCGTGGTTCACCGACCATCCCATCTACGACTCCGACGGCCAACCCATCGTGGTGCCGGAATGGTCCTTCCCCGGTCGGGGCCGGGTGCAGCGGCAGTTGCAACGGGCCGGGAAGGTCATGGGGGCAGCCGAACGCATCGTGGGCACGCTGCCCGTCCGCGGCCGCCAGGCCGCATGGATGGCCGCCCTGGAAGAGCGGCACCTCCTGGCCGACCGGGCCCTCGGCTACGTGGAGCTCTACGGCGCCTACACCGAGACCGAGGCGCGCTACCGCGTCGACCGTCTGCTCGAGCTGTGGGATCGGATCGACGCCGACGAGCGGGCGTTGTTCTGTTTCGATCCGGGCGAGATCGATTGGGACCGGTACGTCCACGACATCCATCTCCCGTCGGTGGTCGAGCACGCCCGGGTGCGCACCACGCCGGAGAAGTCGACCCAACCGGCCCGCAGCGACCGGCTGAAGAAGGCCATCCTCTCCCCCGACCGGCACCTGGCCGCCTTCGACCTGGAGAACACCCTCATCGCCTCCAACGTGGTCGATTCCTACGCCTGGTTGGCTTCCCGGCACCTGCCCGCCGGCCAGCGGGTGACCTTCG
>DATMMO010000067.1:0-2489 GCA_035569695.1 Acidimicrobiales bacterium
CCAGTCACACGCCCATGCAGCTGGTCGTGGACGAGATCGAGCGGTTGACCAAACCGAGAGCTCTCTCGGTGCTCGATTCCCTGATCGCCGCCGTGCCCCACGGGTCGCAACTCGTGATCGTCGGTCGGAGCCGGTCCAAGCTGCATCTTTCGAGATCACGCGCTTCAGGAGACCTGTGGGAAGTGGTGAGCTCCGATCTCTGCTTTGACGTCAACGAAATCGTGGAGGCGTACCAGCGGGCGGGCCTTGTCATCTCACCTGACGAAGCTGGCCTGCTCTGCACGGAGACCGAGGGCTGGCCAGCTGCGGTCGGACTGGCATTGATGGCCTCCGGAGTACATGGACGCCGCCACCTGGGAGTCGAGGTTCCGCATCGCCAGATAGCCGACTACCTGATGGAAGAGGTATTAAACAACGAGTCGGAGACCACCCGACAGTTCCTCATCGAAACCTCCGTCGCCGATCGAGTGTCAGGGCCTCTGTGCGCTGCGATCACCGGCCGAGCGGATGCCGCCAAGGTCTTGATCGACCTTGAGAGGAGGAACCTCTTCGTGTCGCCCCTGGACGACGATCGACAGTGGTATCGCTACCACCGGATCTGGCACTCGTTCTTGTTTGACGAGCTGAGCTCCTCGGGACGCGACGTTTCTCTGCTCGAGAGTTTGGCCGCGGAGTGGCACGAGAAGCACGGCGATGCCGGGGATGCGTTCGAGCTGTACTGCCGATGTGATGGCCTCGAGCGTGCCGGTGGGGTCTTGATGCGGCACTACGACGACTATGCGTCACGGGGTCACATCAGCAGCCTCTTGAGCTGGCTCCAGCTCTGCAAGGAAGAGGACATCGAGTCCGACCCCCAGCTCGCCATCCCGGCGGGCTGGATCACGTTGCTGTCTGGAGACTTCGAGCGGGCCAGCCGCTATGTGGCTGCCGCCCAGAGACTGGATCTGGACCGACCATCGGCCGATGGAGCCTCATCGATGCGAGCGGCAATGAGGAACCTACGGGGGGCGCTCGGCTTAGGCGGCGCACGCCAGATGCTGGCCGATGGTCTTTCGGTGATCGAATCGGAGCGGCCAGAACGGACCCGTTGGGTCATCGGCGGCTACCGGGCAGTCGGGACAGCCCAGATGATCCTGGGCCGGGAGAACGACGCCAGTGACGCTTTCCAGGAAGTACTGGTTCTTACCGAGAATCATCCGCAGGCACAGCACACTCGGCTCTTCAGTCTCGGTTGCCTGGCCCTGATCAATTTTGATAGGAGCGACGATGATCGAGCCGAGCATTACGTTCGGGTCGGTCGGCGCGAGAGCACCGCTTTCGAGGGCGGGGTGCTCGGCCTTCCCCTTTCGGTCGCTGAAGCAACCTTCGAGCAGCATCACCAAACGGGATCAACCCGACCGGCCCTGGTCAAGGCGATCGCAGCAACGAAGCGAGCACGGTCTGTCCCGTGGCTGCAAGCGGAGATGTCCTCACGCTGTTCTGCCCTGGCTCGCCAAAGCGGCAATCGACAGGTAGCCCGTGATGTGCTCTCGGACGGGCGCCAAGCCTGCGCCAGAATGGACGACGCCGAAGGCGTCGTCCAACGGCTCGAACAGCAGCAAGCGTTGTTGCTCCGAGGTGACCCCCTCATCGCCGTCTTGAGCCCTGCGGAGCGCAAGGTCCTTGAACAGCTCCGGACGTATCGCACACTCAAGGAAATAGGTGAGCGTCTCTTCATCAGCAGGACGACGGTCAAGACCCACGTCGCATCGATCTACTCGAAGCTCGGCGTGACCGGGCGGGGTGAGGCGGTGGCATTCCTTACCGGCGACACTTCCCTCCATCCGGATAACTGACCGACGTGGGCCTTGCGTCGCGGCTGGGCACGTGGGTTCCGGGTGTCGCTGCAGTTCGCGGTTATCGGCGGGCCTGGACGCGATCCGATGTGGTCGCTGGCGTCGTTCTGGCGGCGATCCTTGTCCCACAAGGCATGGCCTATGCCGATTTGGCGGGTCTGCCGCCGGTCACCGGCCTCTACACAACCATCGCCTGTCTCTTGGGTTACGCCATCTTCGGCCCGTCACGGGTGCTGGTGCTGGGCCCAGACTCTTCGATCTCGCCCATGATCTTCGCCGCCATCACCCCGCTGTTGGCCGGAGGCAACGAGGCGAAGGCGATCGCCCTGGCTGGAATGCTCGCTCTGATCGTCGGTTTCATCGAGATAGGCCTAGGTATCGGGCGGCTGGGATTCGTGGCCGACTTGCTCTCCAACGAGGTCCAAGTGGGCTACATGAACGGACTTGCGGTCACGATCATCGTCGGGCAGCTGCCGAAACTGTTCGGGTTCTCAACCAAGGCCACCACGTTCGGCGGCGAGATAAAGGCCTTCGTAACCGGCCTGGATGGCACCGTGGCTGCTGCGCTGTCGGTGGGCCTGGGCGTTCTCGCCGTGCTGTTGGTCCTCCCTCGTCTGACCCGGCGGGTGCCGGCGGTCCTGGTGGCCATTGTGG
>DATMMO010000068.1:0-7522 GCA_035569695.1 Acidimicrobiales bacterium
CGGGTGTCGGTGGACGTCGGCGGCGAGGCTCGACGGCTGGCCGGCGCCATTACCGGGAAGGCCCTGGTCGACGGCCGTATGACGGTGGCAGAGGCGGTGGCGGCATGCGCACTGTCCGAGTGATCCCCTGTCTCGACGTCGACGAGGGTCGGGTGGTGAAAGGGGTGCAGTTCATCGACCTCGTGGACGCCGGTGATCCTGTGGAGCTGGCCACTCGCTACGACGCCGAGGGCGCCGATGAGCTCGTCTTCTTGGACATCACCGCTTCGTCGGATGGGCGGGAGACCATGGTCGACGTGGTATCCCGGACGGCCGAGCAGGTCTTCATTCCCTTCACCGTCGGGGGAGGCGTGCGTTCGGTGGAGGATGCTCGGAGGCTCCTGCGGGCCGGGGCCGACAAGGTCGGCCTCAATACCGCGGCAGTCGACCGCCCCGATCTGGTGGCCGAGCTGGCCGCTGAGTTCGGAGCCCAATGTGTGGTGGTGGCCATCGACGCCCGGGCTCGGGGTCGGGCGGCCAATGCCGCGCCGGGCTGGGATGTGTACACCCATGGTGGTCGCACCCTGACCGCTTGGGATGCCGTCGAGTGGGCGGCGCGGTGCGCCGACGCCGGAGCGGGGGAGATCCTGCTCACGTCCATGGATCGGGACGGCACCCGGGACGGCTTCGACCTGGAGCTGACCCGAGCGGTGTCGGAGCGATGCCCGGTGCCGGTCATCGCCTCGGGTGGAGTCGGCGAGCTCGATGACCTGGTGGCCGGGGCCCTCGAGGGCGCCGCCGACGCCGTGCTGGCCGCATCGATCTTTCATCGCCGCGAATTCACCATCGGTGAGGCCAAGGCTCACTTGGCCGCGGCCGGGGTTCCGGTCCGACCGGCCTGACCGGCCTGAGTGACGGCGGCTGTCGTCCGCTACCCAGCGGCAGTCGTGATTCGTCCTATCGACGAACCGCCAGAGTTGGTAAACCACATGGCTCCATCGGGCCCGGCGGTGATGCCGGTGGGCCGGTTGATGCCCACGCCGTAGTAGGTGGTGATCATTCCCCATGTCGTGATCCGCCCGATCGAATTTCCGCCGTAATTGGTGAACCACACCGCCCCGTCGGGACCGGCCGCGATCCCCATCGGGAACCTGACCTCGAAATCGGAGTAGATGGTGATCTTGCCGTCGGTTGTGGCGATGCGTCCGATTGAATTCGAACTGTGGATGGTGACCCACATTTTGCCGTCGGGTCCCGCAGCGATACCCGACATGCCCGAAAGGAAGCGGTTCTCGTGGGTGATTATCCGCCCGTCGGGTCTGATCTGTGCGATTTCCCCGGTTCCTATTGGCGACCACATCGACCCGTCAGGACCGGCGGCGATGGCCTTTGGGTCGTCCATGCCCGTCGAGCTGTAGTCACCGGTCATCACTCCGCTGACGGTCATCCGTCCTATCGCTCCGTGCGGGTACTCACGTAAGTCGGTGAACCACAGCGCCCCGTCGGGACCGGCGGCGATGCCTCGTGCGGCCCCTAGGTGAGGAGGGGCGAACGAGGACAGGATGCCCGAAGTAGTGATTCGGCCGATGGTTCGATTGGCGAATCCTCCATCGGTGAACCACAGCGCCCCATCCGGACCGGCCGTGATCGAGTGCGGGGATCCCGACTGCGCCCCGGGGTACTCGGTCAGCGCCCCAGCGGTGGTGATGCGCCCGATCTTGTTACGACCGGAATCGGTGAACCACAGTGCTCCGTCGGGACCGGCCGTGATCGAAAGCGGCTTGCTGTTGGCGGGCAGCGGATAGATCGTCACCTTGCCGACGGTGGAGGCTGCCGCAGTGGTGGCCGGCAAGCCGAGGGTAAGGACCGGCAGGCCAACGACTATCGCCGCCACGAGGGTGGCCAGCTTGACCGACCAGACTCCACGGCCGGCTCGCCTGCGTGACCGGTTCGATTGTGTGCTTCGGCATTGCGGTCGTAGGCGGCCAGCGCCTGACAAGCGATTCTTCATGTCCCCCCACAGAGTGCAGCTAGGCGTGGCTGCACCCTACCGGGATACGGGTCGCATTACCGGTCACTGTACGTTTTCTTGGCCAGCCGTGGATGCTTGCGACGCGATTCGTCCGCTCGGGTCGGCGTGGGCACCCCGACGGGGCCCACGGCTGCCCCCGATGGGGTCCACGGGTGGTATGGCCAGCGGACGCAGTGCGGTACCGTGGGCAGGTGGCATCCCCCTCCCCCGAAGCGCCGACGACCAGCCGAAACGGCTCGCCCGCTGATCCCCAGGTCCCCATCACCGTGCTGGCTGATCGTGTCCTGGTGCAGGTCAGCCAGGCCGATGGCGAACGCCGATCGAAATCGGGCATTTTGATCCCGGCCACTGCGCAGGTGTCTCGGCGCCTGGCGTGGGCCGAGGCGGTTGCCGTCGGGCCCCATGTTCGAACGGTCAAGGTGAAGGACAAGGTTCTTTTCAACCCAGAGGACCGGTTCGAGGTCGAGATGCAGGGCGAGGAGTACGTCATCCTGCGAGAGCGCGACATCCACGCCGTGGCCTCGGAGCGCATCGACGGAGGCACCGGGCTCTACCTCTGAGACCCTCTGAGCAGGATGGTCCGACGACCAGAGCGGCGCCAGACGGCACGGACGAGCGCACGCTGCCGCCACAATACGAACGATGACGAGTACCGCACCAGGAGCACGAGACGTGACCACGACCTACACCGCCACTCCGATCGGGTTCACCGACGAGGAGCTCGAGCAGGTGACCTACAACGCGGACGGACTGGTGCCGGCCATTGTGCAGGACGCCGGCGACCACGCGGTGCTCATGCTGGCCTGGATGAACGAGGCCTCCCTCCGCAAGACCCTCGAAACGGGAAGAACCTGGTTCTGGAGTCGCAGCCGTCAGGAGTACTGGTGCAAGGGTGAGACCTCCGGTGACCGGCAGTGGGTGCGCCAGGTCAGTTACGACTGTGACGGCGACACGCTGCTGATCGTCGTCGACCAGGAAGGTCGGGGCGCCTGCCATACCGGCGAGCGAAGCTGCTTCTATCGGGCGTTTGGTACGTCGGGTTCGAGCACGCCGTCCGAACCCGGTACGTCGATCGACCCGAGCACGCCGTCAACCGGCGCTCCGTCGGGCCGATGACCCCGGACCGGCCGGGAAGACCACGACCAGGGTCCACGACCAGCCCCGGGCGGGACCAGTTCCACGCGCTGGCGGCCAAACACCGCATCGTCCCCGTCTGGCGAGAATTGGTGGCCGACACGTTGACGCCGGTGGGGGCGTTCGTGCGCATCGTGGGGGAGCGCCCGGGATTCCTGCTCGAATCGGTGGAGGGAGGCGAGCGGTGGGGACGGTACTCGTTCATCGGTCGAAATCCGTTGGCCATCGTCACCGCCGTCGGGTCCTCGGTCAGCACCGAGGGCTCGCTCGACCTCGACGCCGTCACTGACGGCGGAGTGACGGGCACGAACGGCATCCTGTCCGCCCTCGAGTCGATCCTCGAGGCCTTCGAGTCTCCCGACCTCCCCGACCTGCCGCCACTGCACGCCGGACTGGTCGGCTATCTGGGCTACGACGTCGTCCGAGAGGTGGAGCACCTCCCCAATGTCCCGCGGGACGACCTTGGTCATCCCGATGCCATCGTCGCCGTGATCGGCGAGCTGGCCGCCTTCGACCATTGGCGCCAGCGCGTGGTCCTCATCGAGAACGTGGTCGTCGACCCGGACTGGGGCACCGAGCAGCTGGATGCCGCCTTCGACCAGGCGGGCGCGCAGCTCGATACCCTCACTGACGATTGCTTCCGTCCCATCGACGACGTGGCCCGGCCGCTGCCCGTGCGTCGCGGCATCCCCGACGACGTCGAGCCGACCATGTCCGCCCAGCTGTACATGGACGGCGTTGCCGCGGCCAAGGAGCACGTCACCGCGGGGGACATCTTCCAGGTCGTTCTGTCCCAGCGATTCGACCTGCCCCAGCTGGGGGCCGACCCCTTCGACGTCTACCGCGTGCTCCGCCTGGTGAACCCGAGTCCGTACCTGTACTTCCTCCGCTTCCCCGAGGTGACCGTGGTGGGTGCCTCGCCCGAGCCGATGGTCCGTCTTCGAGACGGGGTGGTCATCTCTCGCCCCATCGCCGGCTCCCGGCCCCGCGGCGCGACGACCGAAGAGGACGGTCGCTTGGCCGGCGAGCTGGTCGAGGACCCCAAGGAGCGAGCCGAACACGTCATGTTGGTCGACCTGGCTCGCAACGACGTCGGGCGGGTGGTCTCATTCGGCACGGAGAAGATCGACGAGATGATGGTCGTTGAGCGCTACAGCCACATCATGCACATGACCTCGCAGGTCTCGGGCCAGCTGGCCCCGGGCAAGGGGCCCATCGACGTCCTGCGGGCCACGCTGCCGGCGGGGACCCTGTCGGGCGCGCCCAAGGTCCGGGCCATGGAGATCATCGATGACCTGGAACCGACGAAACGCGGTGTGTACGGAGGCGTGGTCGGCTACCTCGACTTCTCCGGGAACCTGGACACGGCCATCGCCATCCGCACCATGACGGTCAACCCCGACGGTCGGGCCTCGGTCCAGGCCGGCGCGGGCATCGTGGCCGACAGCGATCCGGTGGCCGAGAACGAAGAATGCGCCCACAAGGCGGCAGCCATGCTCTCGGCGGTGGCCATGGCGAGAGCGGGAGTGCCGGCCCCAGAGACGGCCCCGGCCCCGGCCCGAGCACCCACACCAGCACCAGCCGCCGCACCAGCCTCGGCCGGAGACGCGGACAAGAGCCCATGACCCCTGTCGACGACCAGTTGGTGGCCGACTACGAGGCGCTGCGACACGGCGTTGGCGGGGTGATCCTTCCTCGGGACATGTTGACCGTGTCCGGCCCCGACGCCGTCGAGTACCTCCAGGGCCAGTGCAGCCAGGACGTGGCCACCCTGCCCGAGGGGTCGGCGGCCGACGCCCTGTTGCTCAGCCCGCAGGGGAAGGTCGACGCGGCCATCAGGGTGACCCGCACGGCGGCTGATGCCTTCCTGATCGATACCGACGCCGGTTTCGGCGAGGTGGCGCAGGCCCGACTGCTTCGCTTCCGGCTCCGGGTGAAGGTCGACATCGAGCTGGTCGCTTGGGTTTGCCTCGCCATCCGTGGCCCGGACTCGGGTTTGGTGCCTTCTGCTTCGGAGCCGGGGGTCCTTCGCCTCCCCGTCGAGTGGCCCGGGTTCTCCGGCTTCGACCTCATCGGGCCGGCTCCCTCCTGGCCCGAAATGGTCCGCCAGTGCGGTCCGGCGGCCTGGGAGGCGGCCCGCATCGAGGCCGGTGTCCCGGTTATGGGCCGAGAGGTCACCGACAGCACCATCCCGGCCGAGGCCGGCCTGGTCGAGCGTTCGGTCTCGTTTATCAAGGGGTGTTTCACCGGCCAGGAGCTGGTGGCGCGGCTCGACGCCCGCGGGACCAAGGTGGCCCGGCGCCTCAGTGGGATCGTGCTGGACGATCCGGAGCGACGACCTCCCGTGGGTGCGACGATCCACACCGTCGATGGCGAGCACCAGGTCGGACAGCTGACCTCGGTGTCCTGGTCCCCGGGGCTGGATGCCACCATCGGACTGGCCACGCTGCAGCGCCGGATCGCCCCGCCCGCACCGGTCTCGGTGCGCTGGGACGAGGACGGTCAGTCGGTCGAGGTTGGCGCCGAGGCCAGGCCGCTGCCACTGGTCGGCTGAGAGCCGGTGGTCGACTGGGAGCCGGTGGTTCGCTGAGGGCTGGTCGGCGGGGGAAGGACCACCGGCGGCGCTGGGGCCGGGGCGAACAGGATGACGAACCGGGTGCCCCGTCCTCCCGACGCGGGAGACTGGACCTGCACCGTGGCCCGCATGGCCGAAGCCAACTCAGCCACGATGGCCAGGCCCAACCCAGTGCCGTGGCGGCCCGGTGACGATCGGTCCGACGAGAAGTGCCGTTCGAACACGCGGGGGATCTCGTCCGATGGGATGCCAGGCCCGTCGTCCTCCACCCAGAGGGCCACCGACGACTCGAGCCATCGGGCCCCGACCGTGATCCGGGTGGTGGCGAACCGGGCAGCATTCTCGGCCAGGTTGCCCATCATCTGCCCGAGCCGATCCCTGTCGGCCAGCACCACGAGTCGGTCGGTGTCGGTCAGGGCCATACCGAGCTCCAGACCTGCAGCCCGGGCACGAGGACGGAAGCCTTCCACCACGTGGCCGATGACCACCGAGCAGTCGACCACCTCTGGGCGGAGCGAGAAGCGATCGGCATCCAGCTTGGCCAGGTCGAGCAGGTCCTGGACCAGGCGATCGAGCCGGCGCGCTTCGGTACCGATGACAGTCACTGCGCCGTGAACGTCGGCGGTTGCGCCGTCGGCCACGGCGTCGGCATAGCCCCGGATCGACGTGAGTGGTGTGCGCAACTCGTGGGAGACGGACAGCAGAAACTGCCGCTCTTGGTCTCGGGCCCGACTGAGGCCGGACGCCATGGCGTTGATGGCTTCGGCCAACTGACGGAACTCGGGATCGTCCCGCTTCCCGGTGGGAACGGTGGCGTCGAGATCGCCGGCAGCAATCCGGCGGGTGGCGCCGACCGCGGCCACGAGCGGCCTCGAGAACCGTCGAGCCAGAGCCCAGGCCACGATGGCCGCCACTACCAGGACCGCCGCCGCGACAAAGAGGAAGTAGCGGATGCCATTGGCCGGGTTATGGGCCACTCTGGTGATGACCAGCACCGGCGCGTAGCGGGTGATCCTCTTGACCGGGGTGGGGATGGCTGAATAGATCAGGTCTCCGGACTTTCCAGTGACCTGGTGTCCGGCCAACAGCGCGGTGATCCTCAGTTGACCGATATCGATCCCCGGCGGTAGCGGGTTCTTCACCGTGCCGTCAGCGGTCAGGCGCAGCAGACGGATGTCGGAGAAATCGCCGGCACTCTTGATCACCTTCAGCTCCCGCCTGAGCCCGACCCCGGTGAGGGGTGCTCCAGCGGTGAGGGTCCTTGATACCGCCTGGGCTTGACCGATCAATTGCTGTTGTGCGGTGGAGGAGGCCGCCCCGCGAACGAGGACGTAGCTGCCCGCGCTGGTCAGGATCAATGTCGCCGCCACCACACACAGGATGGCGATAGTGAGCCGGGTTCTCATCGCGGTGGGAGGTGGGTTGGGTTGGTCGGTGGGGTCATGGCGGTCTGCTCGGTGTGCTCTCTCATCCCAATCGGTAGCCGACGCCCCAGACCGTGGCCAGCGGCAGCTCGCTTCCGATCTTCTTTCGCAGCTGCCGGATGTGGACGTCCACCGTGCGCTCGTCGCCGTACCAACCTTCGCCCCAGACCCCGTTGAGGAGCTGTCGGCGGGATAGGGCCAGGCCCATGTTGGTGGCCAGGTAGACCAGCAGGTCGAATTCCCGGGCGGTGAGCGGGATGGTCCCGTCTTGTTCGTCTCCGGGCGGTCCGTTCTCCACCTCGGGCGACCCGATGGACCGAGAGCGAATCTCTCGGCGCCCGACGTCGATGATCACCGACCCCACCTCGATGAGCATCG
>DATMMO010000069.1:0-5677 GCA_035569695.1 Acidimicrobiales bacterium
CGAACAGCACGACGTGCTCGCCCACCCAGATGCACCCCGCTCCGCGCGCCTCGGCCTCTGCGCCCACCGCGGCCAGGACCTCGGGGGTGGAGAAGGGATTGGCCGTCGGTACCCACAGGTCGATGCGCATGATCAGTGAGGTGCTCCTGGGGCGAGGAGCGGCCAGGGCCGCTCGCGTTCGGCGGTGCGGGCCAGGTCGAGCAGCAACTGTTCCTCGTGGTGGCGGCCGATGACCTGCAGGCTGACCGGGAGGCCGTCCACCGTCCCGGCCGGGATGGCCACCGCCGGGTTGCCGGTCAGGTTGGCCGGGATGGTCAGGGCCCCGTTGTTGCTGAGGGCACTCTCGAAGCCCACTTCGGCAATAAGGTCGATGTCGCCCACCGTGGTGGGCATGGGCCCCTCGGCGGCGAAGGCCACGTCGGGATTGGAGGCGGTGAAGATGAAGTCGGCCTGGTCGAAGATGTCGGCCATCGTCTCGTTCACGGTGATGCGGAACAGCTCGGTGGCCCCTGCCGTGGACACGTTGAGGTTGTAGGTGGCCAGGTTCATCCCCAGCTGGATCTCCGGGGTCAGGTCGTCGTTGCACGCCGGGTACAGGTCACCCAGCTCCCCAGCCAAACCGATGAGGTTGGACATGGCCCACTCCAGCCCGCCCCGGTGCAGGTTCACCACCACGTCCACCCGCTGCAGCCCGGCGTCGGCGATCAGGGCTTCGGCTGCCGCCGTGACCAGCTCCACCACTTCGGGACGGACCACGGCGTTGCCCAGGTCGACGCTGATCACCGCCCGCTTGCCGGCCAGGTCGAAGGAGTCGAGGCCCGCTTCCCAACCCTCGACCCGGGGCAGGCTTAGGTTGTCTCGGGAGTCCCAGCCGTTGCAGACGTCGAACCATCGGGCGGTGTCGCGCACCGAGCGGGACACGCACCCCACCACCACGGTGAGGGGAGGTTGCAAGGTGTCCGGTCCCCGGGGGATGCGGCCGTAGGTGGCCTTCAGCCCGAACAGGCCGGTGTAGCCGGCGGGGATGCGGATGGACCCGCCCCCGTCACCACCACTGGCGATGGGGATCAGCCCTCCGGACACGGCCGCGGCCGAGCCCCCCGACGAACCTCCCGGGGTGCGTTCGGGGTTCCACGGGTTGCGCGTGGTGCCGTGCAGCTTGGAGTTGGTGCAGTTGATGCCGCCGAACTCGGAGGCCGTGGTCTGGCCGATGAGGACGGCGCCGGCCTTTCGCAACCGGCTCACCTGCGTGGTGTCGTGGTCGGCCACCCGGTCCCTGAACACGAGCGACGCCTCGGTATAGGGCCAGCCGTCGACCGGCTCGAGCTCCTTGATGCCGAGGGGCACGCCGCCGAAGGGGAGGGAGACATCGGCGGTGGCCGCCGCGGCCCGGGCCGGTTCGGTGTCGATATGGGAGAAGGCGTTCAGCTCCGAGCCCTCGATGGCCGCGAGCGACAGCTCCAGGGCCTCGATCGGGGTGATGGTGCCGGCGCGGAAGGCGTCGACCAGGGAGCAGGCGTCATCCGGCCAGGGCTGCGCGGTCATGCCCGACGACGCTAACGGGATTGTCTGGGCCCGGCCACCGCCGGCCAACTACCTCAGTCACGACCCGGGTAACGTTACGCAGCCTGGACGAGATTTGGCCCCCCGACGTAGCGGCGGGTAGGAAATCGCCCTGCAGCATAGGGGGAGTCAATCGTGAGTGACGAAGCCCAAGATTTGCGGCCGCCCAGGTGAGACCGACGTCCGGCCTCGGCCGAAATCAGAGGGCTTACGACGGATTCTGTCGCCAGACGGACATGCCAATGATGATCGTTTCGGTCGCCTGGCTCCCGGTGCTCATCATTCCACTCGTAGTCCAACTCTCACTGCCTGTCAGCGAGATCATCACGTCGATTGACTACGTTATTTGGGGCGTCTTCGTCATCGAGTACTTCGTTCGTCTCTATCTGGTGCCCAAGCGGTGGCACTTCGTCACCCATCACATTGTCGACCTGGTGGTTATCGCCATTCCTCCGCTCCGGCCTCTCCGGGCGCTTCGATTGCTGCGCCTGTTGAGACTCGTGAAAGTGGGAGCCATCGTGATCGAGGCGCTGCGGCGTCTACGGTCCGTCCTCACCCATAAGGGTTTCCACTTCGTCCTTCTGACCGCCCTGATCCTGGTATTTGCCATCTCGGCTGTAGTGCTCGCCCTTGAGCGCCACGCTCCACACTCCTCTATCCATGACTACCCCGATGCCCTGTGGTGGGCGGCCACGACGGTAACGACCGTCGGCTACGGCGACAAAGTTCCCGTTACTCCTACGGGACGAACTCTGGCCGTTGTCCTGATGGTGGCGGGCATAGGACTCGTCGGGATCCTGACGGCCACGGTGGCCAGCTTCTTTATCGAACAGCAGAGCGAAAAGGGCAAGGGCGAACTGGGAGAGATCCGAGACGAGTTGCGGATGCTTCGTGAGATCCTTTCGGGAACCAACGGGACCGACCGTCGGTCAGCGGTGCTCGAACCTGTGGATTCAACGGGAACAAGTGGGCTTCCATCCGATGAGGAAGGTCGGCACCTCAAGATTGGATTAGGAGTCCAGGCGGAGGTATGACAGCCGTGCTCCTTGATCATCTCGTCGATTTCGACCCAATCATTGTTGATGCCATCAACCCTCGGGAAGATCGGCAAAATCGCGCTTGGCTTGCCGATACCACCCCATACCTTTGATGGGGTTCTTCCACCGGCCCTTCATCTGCTTCAAGGCATCTTCGTGCGTGGTATCACCGCTGGCCACCATCTCTTTGAGATGGAGGTCTTGCGCCTTGATGACCTCGTCTGCCGTTGCCCCCTTGTGCGGAGAGTCGCACGGCCCACCAAGTTGCTCACAGGTCATGGTCTTCATGATCTCGCTTCCTTTCACTTGTCTCACTGTTGGTTCGGACTGCCTAAGTCATCCGGCGTATGCCCGCCCCTCGCCTTCGTTCGCACACGGGCGATGTCCATGGTCGCCAGGACGTCGGGGTCGGCGATGAGCTCGACCTCGTGCACCAGGCCCGCCTCGTCGAGATGGAAGACGAATGCCACCTTGGTCGATCCAGCCTGGATCCACGCCGCACCCAGCTCACCATCGATGGTGACCGGCAATGCCCCCTGGGTGCCATTGAAGCGAGCAGCCACGGCGGCTGCCCCCTCATAGGCGGATTCCGAGCCCATCGACTGCCCGACCAGGTCGGCACGCATGACGGCGTCGGGCGCGAGGAGTGAAAGCAAAGTGGCAATCTCTCCGCCGCGGGCTGCCGTGAGAAACGCGTCGACGACTCGCTGGTTCTCGGCTCGTGTCGCCTTCGACGCGGCCGGCTCGGGTACGCCCTGCACCTTGCGCCGGGCCCGGCTCGCCAGTTGGCGTACCGCGGTAGTTGAGCGCCCCATGACCGCACTGACGTCGTCGAATGGATACCCGAACACGTCGTGCAGGACGAAGGCAGCCCGTTCGGCTGGGGCCAGCGCATCGAGGACGACCTGCATGGCGTCGCCCGTCATCTCGGCGAGCAGCGCGTCGGCCTCGGGGTCAACTGAGGCATGGGCGGCGGGGGCCACGTCCTCTATGACCGACCTGGTTTGCCGCCTGCGGAGCTGATCAAGACACAGCCGCGTCACGACGGTTGTGAGCCAGGCTGGGAGGTCGTCGACGCCCTCGGTGCGAGAAAGCCGTAGCCAGGCTTCCTGCAGAACGTCGTCTGCATCGGCCTCCGACCCGAGAATCCGGATTGCGATCGCAGTCAACCGCGACCGCTCAGCGTCAAAATCCGTCACTTCCATTGTCCTCATACAGTATTGACGCAGGGCCCCTCCAGAATGTGACGAACACGCTTGCGTTTCGCACCATCCTTACGGCACGTAATGTCGGCCCTAGTGAGCACACCCCCGCCCGAGATGGCCGGCCTCTACGACGTGATCCATCGGCGCCGGGATGTCCGCGCCGAATTCGTGGGCGAGAAGATCGAACCCGACGTGCTCGAGCGGGTGCTCCAGGCCGCCCACGCCGCCCCCAGCGTGGGCCTGACCCAGCCCTGGGACTTCATCCTGGTCGAGGATCCCCTGGTGCGCCGGACATTCTGGGAGCACGTGCAGGATGAGCGGGCCGTGTTCGCGTCCACGCTGGAGGGCGAGGAGGCCGAGCGGTTCGCCGGGATCAAGATCGACGGGATCCTGGAGGCCGCCCTGTCGGTGGCCGTGACCTACGACCCCGAGCGGGGCGCGCCCGCCGTCCTCGGGCGCCACGCCGTGGCCGACGCCGGCGTCTACTCGGTGTGCTTGGCCATCGAGAATCTGTGGCTGGCCTGCACGGCCGAGGGCCTGGGCATGGGCTGGGTCTCCTTCTACCGGGAAGCCTTCTTGAGCGATCTCCTCGGCATCCCCCAGGGCATCCGCCCCGTGGCCTGGCTGTGCATCGGTCCGGTCAGCCATATCGAGGCCGTGCCCGACCTCGAGCGCCACGGCTGGCGGAGCCGGCTCCCCCTCGAACAGGTCCTCCATCACGACCACTGGTAGGGCGGCACCGCTTGTCGGCACCGAGAAACCGCACCATTTTGTCGACCATTGGTAGGGCGGACCATCGGTGGGGCACGTAGCGTGTGGGCATGACCGACCAGGCAGATTCAACCAGCTCCACGGCGACGACGTCGACGAAGACCGACCCCAAGCACCCCTTCACCTTGGCCATCGACATCGGGGGCACCGGCCTGAAGGCATCCGTGCTCGACGCCGAGGGCGCCATGGTGGCCGATCGGGTGAAGATCCCCACCACGTACCCGCTCCCCCCGGAGAAGCTGGTCGCTGATCTCACCCGGCTGGTGGCACCCCTGCCTGACGCCGAGCGGGCCTCGGTCGGCTTTCCCGGCATGGTCAGGGCCGGACACGTCCTGTCGGCGCCCCACTTCTCCTGCAAGCACGGGCCCGGCAGCCACGTCGACGAGGAACTGGCCAAGGCCTGGGACCGTTTCGACCTGGCCAGCGCCCTGACCAAGTCGCTGGGCCGACCGACCAAGGTGGCCAACGATGCCGACATCCAGGGAGCGGCGGTGGTCAGCGGCCACGGCCTGGAACTGGTCATCACCCTGGGGACCGGGTTCGGGACCGGCTACTTCTACGAGGGCAGGCTCATGCCCCACCTGGAGATCGCCCACCAGCCCTTCCGCAAGGGCGAGACCTACAACGAGCAACTGGGCGAGGCCACCCGCAAGGAGATCGGTGAGGAGCGGTGGAACAAGCGGGTACACAAGGCCATCCGCATCCTCCACGAGATGATGTTCTTCGACCACGTCTACATCGGCGGCGGCAATTCCCGCAGGCTGAAGCGGGACGAGCTCGGCGACGACGTCACCATCGTGGACAACACCGCCGGGATCCTGGGCGGGATCAAGCTGTGGGAGTTCAACCATATCGGGGTGAACCCCACCGACGCCGACCCGTCGTAATAGCTTTCGGGCAGGCTTGACCTCAATGAGCTTTGACCCATATGAGCCGTACGGGCCGGTCGTCCAGTCGACAATGAGGGTGGCTACCTGGAACGTATGGGGCCAATACGGAGACTGGGAACAGCGCCAGGTGGCGATCGAGGACGTCCTGGTTGCTGCTACCGGAAGGGCTGGTCTTCTATGACGCCTGGGAAATGGCCGGAGATGAAACCCC
>DATMMO010000070.1:0-3401 GCA_035569695.1 Acidimicrobiales bacterium
GTCGTCACCGAAGGCGAGTCCTACCGCATGAAAGAGGCGCGCCAAGGGAGGAAAACATAGGCTCAACGAGAACGAAGACTCATCCCGAGGGGTGGGGACTTTTGGTGGCCAAAAGCGGGGACTTCAAATTGGCCACGGACATGAGCCCAACTGGTCATGGATCGCTGTCACCGTTTTGGCCTCGGCGGACCCGGAGCACTCAGAGATGAAGGTGGGATTGGGACATAACACCACGCTGCTCGCGCTCGTCGCGCAATGACTTGCCCGGTCGGGTCCGATGACAGGTCATAGAGCAAGTGACGGACGACAGCGGCATTCAACTCCGGACTCGGCGACGCTCCCGGTAACGACAAATCCGTGATCGTAGCTGTTTTCTGCCTGAGGCAAATATGCGTTTACGGGATACCGTAGACCGCCAGGTCCACCGCCCAGGTGTACGTCAAAGGCGCAAGACCTGGTGGTGCCGCCGTTACCATACTTTGTTAATCTCAATTGCGTCGTGGAGGTTATATCTATGATGCTGCCAGCGTCATTCTGATACTACATCGTCAACTAGGGATGACTTTCGGGAAGGGCGACATGGACTTTAGCAACCATCTGCTCATCCATCAATATGAGGATTAGCAACATCATCCGATACGTCCCATACATACCTAGTTCGAGAAAAACTCGCGTCCCGAATGGGGCAGGAACGGCGTGCGTCGTGGCACGCCGTTCCTGCCCCTTCTGCAGCTTTCAGCAGACGGGATTCTGTGAGGGGGTTACAAAGTTCCTGTTCTGGATCTTCACGTACCAGTAGCAGTTTTGTACGTTCTGTGGCGTTGTCATCGGCTTCGTGAAGTTGATGGGCTTGGGTGTGAGGCCAGCTCCGGCGTATGCCTTTGTCTTCCTTAGGGCTGAATAGATCGTTGCTCCCGTAATGGTACTCCCAGCCTTTTGCGCACCCGTGATGAGCTCGTCAGCCAAAACGTATCCGTACTGAACCTCATAGCCGGGGTACACGCTTGGGGAATACTTTTTCACCGTCGATACGAACTGGGACACCGCTGGCGTCTTGAGGCTCGGCGGAGCAAACCACGACTGCACGTACGAACCTTCGTAAGCAGATTCGTGCGGATCCGTGAGAATCGAGCCATCCAGCACGATGGTGGACCAGACGGGCCTGATATGGACATTTTGCTGATGCAAAGCCACCGCCAGGTCGGTATTCGCGGTGTTCGTGGCAAAGAAGATGAGACTCTGCGCTCCAGAGGCCTGGAGCTTGGCGGCGATAGGTGCGTAGTCGACCGTCGCCGGAGAGCTACTCAGGTCCGTCAGGACCGTTTGAATACCCACGGATGCCGTGCTGCTAAGACCGTTCTGCATATGGGCTACCGTCGATGCGACGTTCCCCCAAGCGAGGCCAGCGATCTTGTGAACGTTGACCCCGAGGAGAAATTTGCCCAGCGACTTCCCCGGCGGGACGTCCGGTCCGGCTCCGCCCAGCGGGCTGAACACATTGGGATCCACCATCTCCGCCGGCACCCCTGCAGAGGTTGCGATCGGGATGTGGTTTTGGCTCAGGTACTGCTCTGCGGCTCCGACAATGGTTCCTTCTGCGCCAATGACGCCCACCACACCATCCGCGACGAGGCTCTGCGCGCCGGTAAAGGAACCTTGCGTGGTGTATTGATCGTCGGCTACGACAAGTTGGACCTTATGTCCTCTAATTCCTCCGGCAGCGTTGACCGCTGCCACTCTCGCTTGCGCGCCGAGGACATCCTCATTGAACGCGCCAGCTTGGGAGCCAGTTTGCGGCACCAAAATGCCGATTTTGATCGTGCTCACTGAGCTGGCTCCGGCCGGATCTCCAAATGCCCCCGTTGCGAGAGCGCAGAGAGCGACACTCGACGCCGCAAGAGCGGCAGTTCGCTTCAGATAATGCATCTTGTAACTCCTCATTTGTGTATAGCTGAACCTTTCGGTTCGGTTTCCCCCCTTATGGGGCCTTCGTGCAGGGTCGCCTGACCCATGTACCGACGCGAGATGGCATTGACATCAGCATCCGCTACTGGTCCAGACCAAGCAATGCTTCCGTGATCGAAGACAACTGCTTGGTCGGCGAATGCAAGTGCGCGGTCGAGATACTGCTCGATCAACATGATGGTCAGTCCTTGTTGCCTCGCTTTGTCGAGCTGTTCGTAGAGCTGGTCGATAATCATGGGAGCCAAGCCGAGGCCCATTTCGTCGGCGATCAACACCTTCGGCCAGTGAGCCAACGCTCTAGCCAGCGACAACATCTGTTGCTCACCGCCGGATAGGGTGCCCGCCGTTTGATTTCGCCGTTTGTTCAGGATCGGAAACGTCTCGAAGATCCGATCCAGCGCCTCACTGCGGCTACTTCGATTCGGCAGAGTGCGTACGGCCAGCCGCAAATTCTCGGCCACAGACATCGACTGGAAAATCCCCCGCCCTTCGGGCAGGTGCGTCATCCCGGCCCGAAAGATCTGGTTGGCGCTCCAATTCGTGATCTCGACTCCATCTAGTCGAATGTGTCCATCTGCAACGTCGATGATGCCCGACAGTGCTCTCGCCAGCGTGCTCTTCCCGGCTCCATTAGCTCCGATCACTGCAAGAGCCTCGCCCTCATAGATATTCAGAGAGACGTTCTCCAGAACGCGGAACGGACCGTACGAAACATGCAGGTCCGATGCTGAGAGAATCGGTGTTGACGACGACATTAGGACACATGCTCCAAGTTCGGTGCACCGAGATAGGCCTCCTGAACAGCTGCGTCCGACTGCACCTCGTGGGGTGCTCCCACCGCCACTACCTCGCCAAAGTTGAGCACATGGACGACATCGCACACGTTCATGACCAGATCCACGTCGTGCTCGACGAGTAAGAGGGACTGGCGCCCATCGGCAACCACCGAACGCAGGACGCCCGGTAACCTCTTTCGGCTACCGGCATCGAGTCCTGAAGCTGGTTCGTCTAGCAGGAGTACCTGAGGATCAGTGATCAAGGACCGCGCCAACTCCACCATTCGGCAGGTCCCCAATGACAGCGAAGACGGCAACCGATGACGGACGTCATGCAGGTCCAGAAGATCAAGTATTGATTGCACGGACTCATCCTCTGACTCCGAGCTTGAACCCCTTAGGCCACGCCAAACGATCATGTCCGACCACAGACGGGATGGCGTATCGTGCATGCGACATGCCAGCCGGAGATGATCTTCCACCGTGAGCTCTGCAACCATCTCCGGGTGCTGAAATGATCGCGCAATCCCCGATCGAGCTCGCCAGTGCGCCGACCGCTGCGTGATGTCGGTACCGTCGGTCAGCACAGTCCCCTCGGTTGGACGGAGAAAGCCCGAGAGCGCGGCGAGCAAGGTCGACTTACCGGCTCCGTTCGGCCCG
>DATMMO010000071.1:0-15130 GCA_035569695.1 Acidimicrobiales bacterium
CCCCGCCGGCGCATGGCGTCCTTCTTGCGGTCGGTGTAGTACAGGTTGCCCTCGTCGTCGAAGCGGGCCAGGTCGCCGGTATGGAACCACAGGTTTCGCATCTGCTCGACCGTTTCGCCGTCGCGCCCGTCGTAGCCCTCGAACATCACGTGCGGCCGTCGGGGCCGACAGACGATCTCGCCCGCCGTGCCCGCCGGAACGGCGCGGTCCTCGCCGTCGACCACCATGACCTCGAAGTCGGGGTTGACCCGTCCCGAGGCGCCCGGCGGGTTGTCGTCGTCGACACCGGCGATGGTCAGCGGGAAGGCCTCGCTCAGCCCGTAACAGGTGACGATGCGACAGCCCCAGCGGGCCTCCACCGCGTGGTAGAGCTCCTTGGCCACCGGAGCGGCGGACAGGAACCGGATGGGCAGGTCCTGGTCGCGCCGGTCGGCCGGCAAGCTCCACAACATGTTGACCATGGCCCCGGCCCCCAACACCCCGACGGCATGATGGCGACGGACCTGGTCCCACGTCCCCTGCACACTGAAGGCCCGGTCGATGACACCGGTCCCGCCGGCCAGCATCGGCCCCAACACGCTGCCCACCGCGCTCAGGTGGAACAGCGGCAACGGGGCATACACCGTCTCCTCCGGCTGCAAGCCCCAGCAGTCGACCATGGTCTGGGCGGCCGACAGGAGATAGTGCTGGGTGGCGAGGGCCCCTTTGGACGGCCCGGTCGTGCCCGAGGTGTAGAAGATGGCCCCAGGCTGGTTCCAGCGGGCCACCGAGTCGAAGGGGCCGCCATCGCCGGCGTCCAGGCAGGTGATGGGCTCGAAAACCAGGCCCTCGGCGCCGGCGACCCGGGCGCGCCATTCGGTGTCCTCTCCGTCGCCGCCTCCGTCGCCGTCCCGGCGGACCAGGATGGTTCGCAGCGATGGCACATCGGCAGCGATGGCCAGGACGTAGCGCAACAAGGTGTCGTCGACGGCGACCATGGTGGCCCCGCTGTCGCGGAGCTGGTGGGCCAGGAACTCACCCTTGTACGCCGTGTTGATGGGCACAGTCACCGCGCCGCATCGGGACAGCCCGAACCAGAGCACCACCCACTCGGGGGAGGTAGCCATCAAGATGGCCACCCGGTCACCCGGCCCCACCCCCAGCCCGGTCAACGCGTGGGCCGCCGAGACCGAGCGCTGAGCCAGCCGGCCATAGGTGAGGGGGACGTCGGCCACGTGCAGCGCGACCTGATCGGTACGCTCGGCCGCCTGGACGTCGAGGACGGCGGGAATGGTGAGCGCCGACCCCTCGAACCGCCGTCGCCGAGAGGGCGACGACCGCTCCCCCATCAGTTGGCCGCGCCCTCGTTGCCCGGGACGGGAACGTTGTCGGGTGGGTAGAACCGTCGGGCCCAGCGCCGCAGCCCGGCGTAGTTCTTGGCTTCCTCCACGGTGAAGGAGGGCTTGTCCAAGTACTTCATGTTCTCCCAGGTGAAGAAGTCCTGCTTGATGATCTCCTGCTGGAGATCGATCCATCGTGCCGCTCGTCCATCGGGTACGTCGCCCGTATCGCCGGGCTCACGCCGGCAGCCCATGGCGAAGTAGTAGTCGGTGTACTCCTCATCGACCGGCGTGTGGCTGGTGATCTGCACCGAGGCCATGACCTCGGGCGGGAAGCGGACGAATCCGATGCCCAGACCGTAGGTGTCGTAGACCACCTCGCCGTCAACCGGCCCGTCGGGGGTGAGCCACGTGCTCGGCCGTCCTCCGCCGTAGTTCACGGTGACGGTGGCGTGGATGTGGTTCTCGAGGAACTCGAACGACGTCGTCTCCGCCGGCCGGTCCCCATGGTGAACAGGGGCGATGTGGTATGGGTCCGCCGCGTTCTCCACGATGATCTGGGGATGCACCTTCACCCGGTTGAGCATCCGCGAGTGCGGGTGCATGGGGTAATAGTCGCCCGAGTCGAGCTCGGGGACCTTGGGCAACTCCCAGGCGGGATCGCACCCGTCCCGGTCGAACCACATGGCCACCATCCCGTACCACTCGGTAGTGGGATAGGTCCGGATGCGCACCCCGCGCTTGCATCCCTCCTTGGAATACGGAATGAGCGAGTTGGTCCCGTCCTGGCGCCACTGCCAGGCGTGCCACGGGCACTTGATCTCGTCGCCCACCACGGTGCCGCCCACCCCCAGATGGCCGCCGAGGTGTTGGCAATAGGCGTCGAGCACGGCCACCGTCCCCGACTCGCCCCGGAAACAGACCAGCTCCCGGCCGAAGTAGTGGAGGCGTTCCACCGCACCCGCCGCCACCTGGGATGACCAGGCCACCACGTACCAACCGGTCGGGTAGCGGTAGGAGGACACGGCCAGCGGCGCCTCGACGTCAACCTGTTCGTCGGTCACGGACATGACAACCCCCTCGCTCGGCGGGTCGAGCCCCGCCCCCTTCGTCCCACCCACCCTGCATCCTGGCACGAAGCCAATTCCCGCTCGCCACGGGCCGGACCCGTCGGTTCCCTGTCGTCGGCGCCCCTGGTCCACGGGCCGTTCTTGCTTATCTCTATAACATAACGGCACACACCGGCTCGGGCGGGACGCGCCCGCTTCCGAGGGCGGCTCCCGGCTCCGGCCGGGTCCGACGGGCAGAGGGGGCACGCGTATGACGGCAGTGGACGAGTACCTGGCAGCCATGGGCGAGCAGGATTGGCCCCGCTTGGCTGCCACCATCGCCGAGGACGGGCTGGTCCGGGACGGACCCTTCGCCGATGTCATCGAGGGCAAGGAGCCCTACGTGGCCTTCCTGCGCGGCATCATCTCGACCTTGCCCGGCTACCAGCTGCGCCTCCGGCGGATCTCCCAGTCCGGCGACCATCGGTACTTCGCCGAGCTGAGCGAGGTGTTCGACATCGACGGCCGGCCCACCGAGCACCCCGAAGTTTGCTTGTTCGAGACGGACGAGGCCGGCCAGATCCGATTCGTGAGCGTGTTCATGAAGACCCCGGGACGCGAGGGCCCGGTGGCCGGGGCCAGCGCCGCTCCCTGAGCTCGCGCCCTCGCACGCCCTCGCTGCCCTCGCCGCCCGGGCCAAGCGAAGCGCTACCTGCCGGCCCGCTCGACAACAGGTGGGCGGGGATCCCGGGGCAGCCCCAGTGCTCGCTCGCCCAGGATGTTGCGCTGTATCTCGTCGGTACCGCTGGCTATGCGGACACTGGGCGCGGTCAGGAGGTGAAACTGCCAACGCCCCTCGGGACTGGTGTGCGAGTCGGCCACCAGGATGTCGGGCCCCAGCAACGCCGCCGCCGCGTTCCCCGTGCGCCGCAGGTGATCGGCAAAGAACAGGTTCACGATCGAGGCCAGGGGACCAAGCGGCGTCCCCAGGGCCAGCCGGCTCTGGACCCGTAGATCGAGGAAGCGCAGGATCTCCTCCCCGATGAACGCCTCGGCAATGCGTTGCCGGACCACAGGGTCGGCGCTGGTGCCGCGTCGGCGGGCCGCCAATACCATGTCGGCCGAACCGGGCCATTCGGCCCCGGCCAGACCGCGCTCGCTACCCAGCATGGTGTTGGCCACGCTCCACCCGTCATGGACGGCGCCTACCACGGCGTGTTCAGGAACGAACACGTCGGTCAGGAACACCTGGTTGAACTCGGCCATGCCGTTCATCTGGCCGATGGGACGGACGTCGATCCCCGGCGTGCCCATGTCCAACACGAAACAGGTGATGCCTCGATGCCGGGGGCGCTCGGGGTCGGATCGGGCCAACAGGATGGCATAGTCGGCGAAGCGCGCATACGAGGTCCACACCTTGCCCCCGTTGACCACCCAGCCCCCCTCCACCGGCCGGGCCGATGTCGACAGGCTGGCCAGATCGGAGCCGGATCCGGGCTCGCTGAACATCTGGCACCACACGTGCTCGCCGGCCAACAGCGCCGGGAGGTGGTACTGCTTTTGCTCCGGGCTGCCGTGCACCATCAGGGTCGGTCCGACCATCCCGATGCCGACGTCGAACGCGGCGGTGGAAACGCCATAGGCCGCGGCCAGGCGGGCAAAGGTCAGGTCGAACAGGGCCGACTGCCCCCGTCCGCCGTGCTCGGTGGGCCAGGCGATCCCGGCCCACCCGGCGGCGTGGAGCAAGGCTTGCCACCGCCGGCAGCCCTCGACGAAGCCGCTATCGCGACCCGCCGTGAAGTCCTCCGGGCTTCCCTTGGCCGGTGCGTGGACCTCGAGCCAGCTGCGAGCTTCGGCCCGGAAAGCGACCAGCTCGTCGGACTCCCGCAGGTCCATCAGGGGCCGGCGTCGGTGGGCGACGGAGTCGGAGGCCCGGCGCGTCCGGTGAGCTCAGCGGGCGCCACGAAAGTCGGGCGTGCGACGCTCGGCGAACGCAGCCATCCCCTCGGCCATCTCCGGGGAGACCGTGGCCATGGCCTGGGCCTGGGCCTCGCGTTCGAGCGAAGCGGGCAGGTCGGTCTCGAAGGTGGCGTTGAGCAGCTGCTTGGACAGGCCCAGCGATCGGGTCGGGCCGGCGGCCAGCTTGGCCGCCAGCTCGGAAGCCTCCCGGTGCAGATCATCAGCGGTGGGGACGCACCGGTAGACGAGGCCCAGGGCCAGGGCCTCGGCCCCCTTGGCCCCCTCCCCGAGCATGACCATGGCCTTGGCCCGCGGCAGGCCGACCAGGCGGGGCAGCAGATAGGCCCCCCCGGCATCGACCACCAGCCCCCACTTGGCGAAGGACCAGACGAACCGGGCCTCCTCGCACACCAGGACGAAGTCACAGGCCAGGGCCAGGTGGGCGCCGGGACCCACGGCGGTGCCGTTGACCGCGGCCACCGTGGGCTTATCGAGCTCCCACAGCTCGCGGATGAACGTCTGCACGCCGATGCGCAAGGCCTCGCTGGTGGCCCGGGGATCAAAGCCGGACCCTCCTGCCTTGGACACGGTGGAGGCCCGGAGGTCCATGCCGGCACAGAAGGCGTCGTCCACGCCGGTGATGAGGAGCGCTCGGACATCGTTGTCGGCCCGCACCTGGCGCACGCGGGCCACGATCTCATCGCGCATCTCGATGGTCAGCGCGTTCTTCGCTTCCGGTCGGTCGAGCACCAAGCGGGCAACGCTGTCGTCACCAACGGTGTAGCGAATCATGAGCCCAACGTAGGCCAACCTGGCCACATACGCCCATTTGCCCTCGTCCGATATGGGGCTAGATTCTGCTCGGCGCGGCGGGGTGCCGTCCCGGGGAACCCGACCAGACGAGGTGGCTCTATGACCGATGGAGAGGGAGCGACGACCTCGAGGGAGTTCTTCGACGTCGTCCTGCACCAACGGGCCTGCCGGGCGTTCACCGACCAGCCGGTGGCCGACGAGTTGCTCGATCGCTGCCTGCGGGCCGCCACCCATGCGCCGAGCGCTGAGAACCTCCAGCCGTGGGTGTTCGTCGTCGTCCAGGACGCTGACCTTCGGGCCAAGGTGGGCGACCTGACCCGTCGGGCCTGGCGCGGGGGTGGACGACAGCATTCCGAGGGCCGGCTTCCGGCATCGCTCTTGGAAGAGGTGGGCCGGGGCGCCGAGGGAGGGATCGAATCCGCTCCCGTCACTGTGGTGGTGTGCGGCGACGCCGACATCGGCCTGGCCTCCACCCTGCCCGCTTCGGTCTTCCCGGCCACCCAGAACCTGCTGCTGGCCGCGGCCGCCCTCGGCCTGGGATCGGCCATGACCACCCTGGCCACGCTGTTCGCCGACGAGCTGGGTGAACTGCTGGCCCTACCCCCGTCGGTCCGGCCCATGGCGGTGGTGCCGATCGGTTGGCCGGCCAAGCCACCGGGACCACCCCGGCGTCTGCCTGTGAGCGAACGGGCCCACCGGGACCGGTACGGCCAGGCCTGGTAGCGGGACTGGCTCGAGGTCGTTCGCTTACTCGGGTGCCTTCGGTGCCTTCAGCTCGCCGATGCCGAAGGTCTCCATCATCGATTCCTCGAGATACTCGGGGCCCGCAGGCGTGGGCACGAACCAGCCCGTCGGGCACATGGTGAGCACCTCGACGAATGTGAACCCGGCCCCGGCCATCTGCAGCTCGACGGCCCGGCGGATCATCCGCTTGGTGCGGGCCACCATCCCCGGGGTGTTGACCGCGCCCCGCGCCGCGTAGGCCGTTCCCTCCATCTGGGCGATGAGCTTGCTCACGTCGATGGGGTACCCGTGGGTCTCGGCGTCGCGCCCCTCCAGGCTGGTCTTGGTGCGCTGGCCAATGACCGTGGTGGCGGTGAGGTGGCCACCGGTGTCGCCGAACACCCCGTTGTTGAACAGCAATGCCGTGACCCGTTCGCCCCGGGCGGCGGCGTGCAACACCTCATGGAGCCCCTCGCTCACCATGTCCCCGTCGCCTTGCAGCGTGAACACGGCGGCGTCGGGAACCATCCGCTTGACCCCGGTGGCCACCGCTGGTGCCCGTCCGTGGAGGCACTGCAGCGAGTCGAGGTCGCTCAGCTTCATCATCTGGGTGTAGCAGCCATGGCCGGCGATCAGGATGCTCCGGTTGGACAGCTCGAGCTCGGCGATGACATCGAGCACCAACCGCCACGCCACCGGATGGCCGCACCCCGGGCACAGCTCATGGTCGCCCGACTGCAGGAGGTCGGGCTTGAATCCCACCACCTGCCGTGACGGCTGGTCGGGGACCGATGTGGTGTCGATGGTGGTCATGAGCTCGTCCTCCCTGACGGCACCGCAGCCGGCGGCTGGGCCATCGCCCGCTCCACCCGGGTGCGGACCTCTTCGGCGTTCAACAGATCACCCTGGCGCATGCCCGAGTTGTCCTGGGACACCCCGCCAATCGACCGTATGGCCGAACGATCGGCGGCGAACATGCGCACGTCGTCGACCATCTGGCCGGCGTTCAGCTCGTACACCAGCACCTGGGCACAGCCCTCGGTCGCCGCGGCCAACGCCTCCCCGGGGAAGGGCCACAAGGTGACGGGCCGGAACGACCCGATGCGCACCCCCTCGGCCCGTAGCTCGTCGACCACCCGGTCGACGAAGATGGCCGTCGTCCCGAACGAGACCACCAGGATCTCGGCATCCTCGGTCCCATGGGCCTCGAACCGGGGCTCGACCCGGGCGATCTCGTCGTACTTCTCGGCAATGGTCTGCCAGGCCTGGTTGGGGCCGGGGCCGGGCGTATTGGGTTTTCCCCGCGCCCACGTCCAGATCTGGCGGGCCTGTCCGGTGCCGCTCATCGACCCGTCCAGGGCCCAGTCCTTGGCCGGAAGGGGGTCGAAGTCGACCCTCTCCACCTCAATGCCCACAGAGCTGTGGGCGATGACGTAGTCCCCGTAGAGGATGGTCGGCGTCCGGTAGCGGTCGGCCAGGTCGAAGAGGAGCTGGGTGTGGGCCACCGCCTCGGGTACGTCCTTGGGGGCAAGGGTGATGGTCCGGTAGTCGCCCCAACCCCCGCCCCGGGTGGCCTGGAAGTAGTCCTGCTGGCCCCGGGCCATGTTGAACACCACCAGGGGCAGCTCGTTCAGGGCCAGCTCGGCGATGCCCTCTTGCATGAGGGCCAGTCCCTGCCCGCACGAGCCCGTCCCGGCCCGAGCGCCGGTGGCGGCCGCGCCCAGCGCCATGTTGATGGCCTCGATCTCGCTGCTGGCGTTGATGCACACTCCTCCCCTGGTCGGGAGCTTCCGCGCCATGTTCTCGAGCAGCTCGGTGAACGGCAGCATGGGATAGCCAGTGAAGAACCGACAGCCGGACAGGATGGCGGCATCGGCAATGGCTTCGCTGCCCTGCATCAGGCGGCGGGTCATCGCCGGCTCTCGATCGCCACGTCGGTCATGGGCCCCACCCTACGCTCATCCAATTTGCACGCCCCCGGTCCAGGCCGGAGCGGCGAGGGCGGGGACCTCGTCGGCACCGGCGCGGATGGCTCGTTCGTTGGCCTCCAGGTGCTGAGTCCGGTACGACGGCACCAGCTGCTGCATGGCCTCGATCACGCTGTCCACCGCCACCAACCCGGTCACGGCCACGAAGGCACCGAGGAGCACGAAGCCGGCGCTCATCGGGCTGCCCAGGTCGGTGGCGACATCGCTGGCCGCCACCTCGAACACCGAGGCATCGGGCACGGCCACCGGCCCCGTGAACAGGGAGGAGTTGACGACAACCACCGCCCCCGGGCGCAGGTGGGGCTGAATGGTCGACCAGTACGACGGGTCCATGACGTAGGCCGACCACGCCGCGGTGGCCACGGGCAGGGCGCGCAGGGGGCCATCGCCGATGGTCACCTCGGCGTTGGTCATGCCCCCCCGCATGCCCCCGCCGTAGCGAGGGACGAGCAACACCTGTCGACCCTCGACGATGGCCGCGGTGGCCAGTGCCTTCGAGGCGATCTGGACCCCCTGACCGCCGACGCCGGTGAACATCACTTCGCGTTCCATCAGCCCTCCGCCGATCCGTACTGGCGGGCCAACCGCGATCGCTGGACCTGCCCGGTGGCCAGCGTGCGCGGCAAGCGGTCTGCTTGCGCCACCTTCCGGGGATGCTTGTAGGAGGCCAGGCGGTCGCCGATGTGGGCCCGCAGCCCGTCAACACTGGGGACCGCGGCGCCGTCGGCCACCACCACCACGGCACAGACCACCTCGCCCCATTCGGGATCGGGGGCACCGATGACCGCCACCTCGAGGATCCCGGGGTAGCCGGCCAGCGCCGCCTCCACCTCGACCGGCGCCACCGTCTCGCCCCCCGAACGGATGATCTCCTTCTTCCGACCGACGATGTACAGGTACCCGTCGTCGTCCTGCTCGGCCAGGTCCCCCGTGTGGTACCACCCACCCTGCAGCGCCTCGGCCGTCTCATCGGGAAGGTCGAAGTACCCCGTCATCAACCGGTCGCTGGTCATCAACAGCTCGCCGTCGTCAGACAGGCGGGCCTGGACCCCGGGGATCGGATGGCCGACGCTGCCGGGATGATCGAAGAGGTCGGCGTCGGTCAGGGCCACGGCCCGGGCCGTCTCGGTCGACCCGTAATTGACGGTCGTCTGGGAGTTGGGGAAGCGCTCCTTGATCCCGTGCAGCAGCTCGGTGGTGACCTGGGAGGTGCCGGTCAGAGCCCAGCTCAGGCTGGCCGCGTCGGTCGGGCGATCACACTCGAGGATGCGACGCCACACGGCGGGGATGCAGTAGAGGGTGGCCGCCGACCACCGCTCCACCGCGCCCAGGATCTCGTCGGCGTCGGCTCGCCGGACCAGGTGCGCAGGCTGATGGGCCGACCAGGCCATGGTGGCGAAGTTCCATCCGGCCATGTGAAAGAGGGGGAACATGACCACTTGGCCCGGGCCGCCGCTGGTGGAATGGGCGGCGGCACCGGCGTGGGTGCGCAACCAGGTGGCCCGCTGGGAGATCATGACCCCCTTGGGGCGACCGGTGCTCCCGCTGGTCAGGAAGATGGTGCAGATGGAGTCCTCGGCCGGCAACGGCACGTCGGGAGCACGGTCTGACGCGGCCTGGGCCAGCCGGGTCAGGTCGGTCCCGGGCTGTGTCCCGCCCTCCCCCACCGTGACCAGGGGTATGTCGAGGCTGACGGCCAGCTGCTCAGCTCGCTCAGCGTGGGCGGCATCGACGATGAGCAGGCGGGGGTGCAGGTACTCAAGCGCGGCGGTGACCTCGTCGTCGGTGTAGGCCGGATTGAGGGGAGCGAAGGCCACGCCGATGCGGCTGAGCCCGAAGTAGAGGGCCACGCCGTCGAGCGAGATGTCCGACCACCAGGCCACTCGATCCCCGGGGCGGGTGCCCAGACCGAGGAGTGCGTGAGCGGTTCGGTGGGCCTGGCTCTCGACCTGGGCGAAGGTCAGCCGCTCGTCCCCCAGGGTGACGGCTAGGCGATGAGGGACCGTCGCCGCGGCGCAGGTCAGGACGTCGGTGGCAATGAGCGGCATGGCTCGGCACCTCCCGCGGGCCGGCAGCTCGGGTGCCCCTCGATGTCTGCTGCCATGCCCGTCCCCTCGCTCCGGTGCTCGTGGGTCACGCTACCGAGTTGGAGGTCGGAGGGCCAGAACACGCGCTTTCGGTGGCGGGGAGTAGGGGCGCCCGGGCCCCACCACCGCTCAGCGGGGCAGCCCCAGGATGCGGTCACCGATGATCGTCCGCTGGATCTCCGATGTCCCGCCGGCGATGGTGGCCGCCCTCGACCAGAGCCACTGCCGTTGCCACTTTCCCGCCAAGGGATTGCCGGTGGCCTCGCCCCACAGCGGGGACCCATCCCCGATGACCAACAGAGCGGCGTCGGACAGGGTCTGGGTCATGTCGGCCCACGACAATTTGACCACGCTCGACTCCGGACCGGGTTCGACCCCTTTGGTCAGCCGGGACAGGGTCCGCCAATTGTGGAGACGGAGCACCCGGAGCTTGACGGCCGCCTCGGCCAGGGCCTCGGCCACCACGGGGTCGTCCAGGGTGCCCAGCTCGGCGGCCAGGGTGTAGAGCTCCTCCAGATAGACCTCGTGGACCACCTGCTCTTTGAACGGGAAGGTGGTGCCCCGCTCGTGGGCCAGGGTGGTGGCGGCCACCGACCATCCCTGGTTCAATCCCCCGACCAGGCAGTCGGAGGGAACGAAGACCTCGTCGAAAAAGACCTCGTTGAACTCGGACTCACCGGTGATGGTGACCAGGGGCCGGATGTCGATGCCGGGCGAGGTCATGTCGACCACGAGGTAGGAGAGTCCCTTGTGCTTGGGCACGTCGACATCGGTGCGGACCAGGGCGATGCCCCACCGGGCGAACTGGGCGTAGCTGGTCCACACCTTCTGACCCTGGAGGACCCACCCCTCGTCGGCGGCAATGGCCCGGGTGGTGAGCGAGGCCAGGTCGGATCCGGCACCGGGCTCGCTGAACAGCTGGCACCAGATCTCCTGGGCATCGAGGATGCGCGGCAGCCATCGCTCCTTCTGCTCCTGGTTGCCATGGGCCAAGAGGGTGGGGCCCACGTGGTTGATGCCGTTGCGGTTGACCGGTTGAGGCGCCTTGGACCGGGCGTACTCCATGTTGAAGATGGCCACCTGGAACGGTGAGGCCCCGCGACCGCCGTAGGCCACGGGCCAGTGGATCGCCACCCATCGGTCGGCCGCCAGCCGGGCCTGCCACTTCCGCCCCCACTCGAACTCCTCCTCGAGCGAGCCGAAGCCGGGCGGCAGCTCCACATTGGTCTCGAGCCACAGGCGGACCTCGTCCCGGAAGGACCTCTCTTCGACGGTCAGCGACAGGTCCACTGCGACACCCTCCTCCCCGAGTCGGCCCGGCCCCTGCGCGTTGACACGTGACTCATCGTGTCAGGCCCAGCGCTGCGGCCCGGGCCTTGAGCGCGCTTCGATCGGGCTTGCCTGCGGCCAGCAGCGGAACCTGACCGAGGTGCACGACCAGCTCGGGCGTCTTGAACCGGGCCACGCCCTGCTCGGCGAACCATCGACGGCACTCGGCCACATCGAACTCCGATCGGGCCACGACGAACGCCACCACCTGCTCGCCCAGCCGATCGTCGGGCCGCCCGACCACGACGGCCTGGGCGATACCGGGGTGGAGCTCGAGGGCCCGTTCCACCTCGGCCGAGGAGATGTTCTCCCCTCCTCGGATGATCAGCTCCTTGAGCCGGCCGGTGATGGTCAGCCACCCCTCATCGTCCAGGATCCCGAGGTCACCGCTGCGGAACCAGCCCCGGTGCATGGCGGCCGACGTGTCGGACTCCTCGGCGTACCCGGCGAACAGCTCGGGTCCCCGGATCAGCACCTCACCTGGCTGCCCGGCCGGGCGCCGGCGTCCGCTCACGGGGTCGACCACTTTGATCTCGGCCTGGCCCACCGCCCGTCCGTCGGTATCCCGGCATCGGTCCTGAGGGTCGAGGTTCGTGCACGTGGAGACGGTGGGTGCCTCGGTGGACCCGTAGCTGCGCTTGACGATGGCGCCCAGGCCCTCGTGGGCCGTGTCGATGAACGCCGGGCTGACGCCCATCATCCCGCTCGATACCACCCGCATGCTGGCCACCGCGGCGGGGCTGAATCCCGGCGCCTCCATGATGGCGGTGAACATGGTCGGGGGCCCGATCATGAAGGTGATTTGCTCGGCCCCCATGAGGCCGAGCCCCCGATCCACGTCCCACCGTTCCATGAGCACGGTGCGCATGGACGCCACCCCAGGCACCAGCACGCCGTTGAGCAAACCGGAGATGTGGGCCAGCGGCGCCGGCATCAGCACGGCATCGCCACCGGACAAGCCGTGCACCCCGGTCATGGTGAGCGACTTGTAGGCCAGGCTCCGATGGGTGTGGAGCACGGCCTTGGGCCGACCGGTCGATCCCGACGTGAAGATGACCACGGCCAGATCGGAGGGACGGTTGGGGCTGGTGTGCACCCGAGGACCGCCCATCAGCTGTTCGAAGTCCTCGTCCCCGCCCCGGACGAGCGTCACCCCGTCCCTTCCCGACAAGGGCAGGGTCGGGGAGGCGAAGGAAAGGGCAGGCTCCAGCACCTCGACCATGTGCTCGACCTCGGCCCCGCCCATCTGATGGTGGAGGGGAGCAGCCACCGCCCCGCACCGCCAACAGGCGCGAAACAGGACCAGGGCCTCGAGCCAGTTGGGCAGCTGCCAGGTCACGACGTCGCCCCGTCGGACGCCGCGCCGGCGCAGGCCGCCGGCCAGCCCGGCCACCATGTCCTCGAGCTGGTCGGCATGGATCCGGCGCTCGCCGTCGACCACGGCGGGGCCCGAACCGACCGGGCGGGCGGTGATCAGCGCGTCGAGCGTGGGTACGTCCCAGGCCCCATCGGGCTGCCGGTACCGACTGGCGCCCGGAGACCGGTAGGTCGCTCGGAGCTTCATAGGGGTGCAAACTCTATCGGCCGACCGTCGGGCCGGAAAACGGCCGTGGTAGCGTCGCCCCGTCCGAAGGTGGGGACGGTCCGAAGGAGACGGCGTGGAGAGTCAACGACCCTTGCAGGTGGGCATCGCCACCCCGGTGCTGACCATGCTGCCCAGCGCCCACGCCTCTTGGGAAGTGGACGGGTCCATCGAGGACGTTGCCGCCCTGGCCACCACGGCCGACCGTCTCGGCTACTCCCATCTGACCTGCAGCGAGCACGTCATCATCCCGCCGGAGATCGCCGCCGTCCGGGGCAGCCGGTACTGGGACCCCCTGGCCACCTTCGGGTACCTGGGCGCGCTGACCACCCGGATCCGCTTCAGCACCAACGTGCTCGTGCTCGGCTACCACCACCCACTCGAGATCGCCAAGCGCTACGGCACCCTCGACCAGGTCACCGGGGGTCGGGTGACCCTGGGACTGGGCGTCGGCTCCCTCAAAGAGGAGTTCGATCTCCTGGGCGCGGCCTTCGACGACCGCGGGCCCCGGGCCGATGATGCGCTGCGGGCCCTCCGTGCGGCGCTGTCGCAACCGCAACCCGAGTATGCCGGTCCCTACTACCAGTTCTCCGATGTGGTGGTGGACCCCTGCGCCCGCCAAGCGGCGGTGCCGCTGTGGATCGGCGGCCGCACGGCCCGTTCGCTCCGTCGAGCGGTGGAGCTGGGGGACGGATGGGTTCCCTTCGGACTCCGGGTGGCCGAGCTGGCCACGATGGTGGACAACGCCCGGCAAACTCGGGCATGGACCGCCAGGCAGACCCCGCCGGACATCGTGCTGGGCAACGCCCGACCGGTCGATCCCACCGACGATCCCGACGGCGCCCGCCAGATCGTCGACCGCCTGGTGGAGGCGGGCGCCACCGGGCTGCAACTGAGCTTCGTCCATCATTCCCTGCCCCACTACCTGGAACAGTTGGAGGCCATGGCCCAACTCCTGTCCCTGGACGAACAACCCGGCTGATTCGGCTCGCGCCAGTGATCGAGGTCGAACCTCGATCACTCACACCCTCGATCAGTCAGACCTCGATCAGCGGTTGGGGCTCGTCCCTTTTTCCGTCCCGTCCGTTCGTGGCCGGAATGGCGTCCTCCTCGAATCCGATGTGCGGCAGGATGCGATCCAGCCGGCGCGGGAACCACCAGTTCGCCTTGCCGATGAGCAGCATCAGAGCGGGAACGATGGCCATCCTGATGAGTACGGCGTCGATGAAGATGCCCGCCGCCAGTCCCAGTCCGAATTCCTTGATCACCCGCTCGCCGCCAAAGATGAACGAGCCGAACACCAGGATCATGATCAGCGCGGCAGCGGTGATGGTCTTTCCGGTGGCCGCCAACCCGTTGCGCACGGCCACGCGGTTGTTGCCGGTCTTCAACCACTCCTCGTGCATGCGGGTGACCAAGAAGACCTGGTAGTCCATAGACAATCCGAACAGGATGGCGAACAGCATCACTGGCAGGAACGCCTCGACCGGACCGGATCGGCTGACTCCCAGGAGCGAACCGAGCCACCCCCACTCGAACACGGCGACCAGGACCCCGAAGGCGGCACCGATCGAGAGCATGTTCATGGCCGCCGAGATCAGCGGTATGACCAGGCTTCGGAACACCAGGGCCAACAGAAGGAAGGACAGCAGCACGACCAGGCCGATGAACAGGGGCAGCTTGGACGAGAGCACGTGAGCGAAGTCGACGAAGACCGCGGTCAGGCCGCCCACGTACACCGTCAATCCCGAACCGGCCACGGCCTGGGGCACGGTCTGGTTGCGCAGGTGGTTGATCAGGGTGGTCGTGGCCGCGTCCTGGGGCGCGCTCTTCGGGTACACCTCGAATGTGGCCACCTCCGACCCGTTCTTGCCCGGGATGAGGATCGGAGCCGAGACACTGGCCACGTTGGGCTGGACCTTGGCCGCCGCCACCACCCGATCCAGCGCGGCCTGGTCCTCGGGCCCGTGCACCACTGTCACTACCTGCAACGGACCATTGAACCCGGGACCGAACCCGGTGGCCAGTGTGTCGTAGGCCGTGCGGGTGGTCGTCCCCACCGGGTCGTTGCCCTGATCGGACGAGCCCAGGCGGAGGGAGAAGAAGGGAAGGGCGATCAACACCACGGCGATGAGGGCCACGACGGCGGGTAGGACCGGACGGTCACGCACGAAGTTCGCCCATCGGGGCCAGAAGCCCTTGGAACCCAAGCCGACCACCCGGGGACCGTCGGTGGCCAGGCTTCGCTTCTGGCGCCGGGACATCACGCGGGGGCCGATGA
>DATMMO010000072.1:0-3570 GCA_035569695.1 Acidimicrobiales bacterium
CGGTGATGATGCCCCGCTTGAACTGCGTCTCCGCCTTGTCCGCCTCTTTTTCGTAGCGGTCGAGGATGGTCTGCTTGTCCGGCGGGGTGCGGACGTCGTTGATGGAGATGGTCAGGCCCGACTGGGCGGCGTAGCGGAACCCCAGGGCCTTGATGCGGTCGAGGCTCTCGGCCACCAGGTGCTTGGGATAGTTGGCTGCCACCTCTTCGACGATGGAGCCGATCGAGGTGTTGCGCTTGCCCACGATGTCGTTGATGAAGCGGTAGCCGTCGGGCAGGCCGGAGTTGAAGAACAGCCGGCCGGCCGTGGTCACCAGTTCCACCCGCTCGCCATCCACATGGGCGTCGTCGACGTCGTTGGCCCGCTCGATGGACTGGGCCAGCGGGGTGCCGGCCTCGGGCCGGATGACGATCTTGGCCTGGAGATGGATGTCGCCGGCGTCGAAGGCCGCTTCCACCTCGTAGGCGTGACGGAAGACCCGTCCCTCGCCCTTCTCGCCGTCGACGGCCAGGGTCAGGTAGTAGATGCCGAACACCATGTCCTGGGTGGGAACGGTGATGGGGCGACCGGTGGCCGGGGACAGGATGTTGTTGGCCGACAGCATGAGCACGCGCGCCTCGGCCTGGGCCTCAGCCGACAGGGGGAGGTGGACGGCCATCTGGTCGCCGTCGAAGTCGGCGTTGAACGCCGTGCACACCAACGGGTGGACCTGGATGGCCTTGCCCTCGACCAGCACGGGCTCGAAGGCCTGGATGCCCAGGCGGTGCAGCGTGGGGGCCCGGTTCAACAGCACCGGGTGCTCCTTGATGACGCCTTCGAGCACGTCCCACACCTGGGGACGCCGGCGCTCGACCATGCGCTTGGCCGACTTGATGTTCTGGGCCAGCTCCGCGTCGACCAGCCGCTTCATGACGAAGGGCTTGAACAGCTCGAGGGCCATCAGCTTGGGCAGCCCGCACTGGTGGAGCTGCAGGGTGGGGCCGATGACGATGACCGAACGGCCCGAGTAGTCGACCCGCTTGCCCAGCAGGTTCTGGCGGAACCGTCCCTGCTTGCCCTTCAACATGTCGGACAGGCTCTTGAGGGGTCGGTTGCCCGGACCGGTGACGGGACGGCCACGGCGGCCGTTGTCGAAGAGGGCGTCAACCGCCTCTTGGAGCATCCGCTTCTCGTTGTTGATGATGATCTCGGGCGCGCCCAGGTCCAACAGGCGCTTCAGCCGGTTGTTCCGGTTGATCACCCGGCGGTAGAGGTCGTTGAGGTCCGAGGTGGCGAACCGGCCACCATCGAGCTGGACCATGGGGCGCAGGTCGGGCGGGATGACCGGCACCGACTCTAGGATCATGGCCCGGGGGTCGTTGACCCGGCGGCCGTGCTCGTCGCGGCGGTTGAAGGCAGTGACGATCTTCAGCCGCTTGATGGCCTTCTGGCGGCGCTGGGCCGACAGGGGCTTGCGGCCGTCGGCGGCGTCGACCATCTCGCGCAGCTTGACCTCTTCGACGTCGAGGTCGATGCGCTCGATGAGGCGGGAGATGGCCTCGGCCCCCATGCCCCCCTCGAAGTAGTCCTCGTAGCGGATGCGCAGCTCGCGCCACAGCATCTCGTCCTCGAGGATCTTCCGGGAGTGCAGGCTCTTGAACTCGTCGAAGGCCCGCTGGGCCAGCTCCAGCTCGGTCTGATAGCGGTCGCGGAGGCTCCCGATCTCCTTCTCCACGTTGCGCTGCCGGGCCTTGATCTCGGTGTCCTTGGCGCCCGAGGACTCCAGCTCGGCCAGCTCCTCCTCGAGGGCCTTGAACCGGGCGTCGAGGGCCAGGTCGCGCTTGCGCTCGATGTCGGTGAGCTCGTCACGGAGCTCGGCCTCCAGCGTGGGCAGGTCCTCGTGGCGCTTGGCCTCGTCGACCCAGGTGACCAGGTTGGCAGCGAAGTAGATGACCTTCTCGAGCTGCTTGGCCTTCAGCTCCTCGCGGGCTTCGGTGCCCATGAGGAGGTAGGCCAGCCAGCTCCGGGTGCCGCGCAGGTACCAGATGTGGACGACGGGGGCGGCCAGCTCGATGTGGCCCATGCGCTCGCGCCGGACCTTGGATCGGGTGACCTCGACGCCGCAGCGCTCGCAGATGATGCCGCGGAACCGGACGCGCTTGTACTTACCGCAGTAGCACTCCCAGTCTTTGGTCGGGCCGAAGATCTTCTCGCAGAAGAGCCCGTCCTTTTCCGGGCGCAGGGTCCGGTAGTTGATGGTCTCCGGCTTCTTCACCTCGCCGTTGGACCAGCCCCGAATCGAGTCGGCCGTAGCCAGACCGATCCTCAATTGATCGAAGTTGTTGACATCCAACATCAGAAACCCCTTTCCGCTGCACGCCGAGCATCTTCCTCATCCGACCCACGCTCGGGTCGGCTGATGTCGATACCCAGCTCTTCGGCCGTGCGGAACACGTCCTCGTCCAGCTCGCGCATCTCGATCTCCTCGCCGGTGGTGGACAACACCTCGACGTCCAGACACAGCGACTGCATTTCCTTGATGAGCACCTTGAAGCTCTCCGGGATACCCGGTTCGGGGATGTTCTCCCCCTTGACGATGGCCTCGTAGACCTTGACCCGTCCGAGCACGTCGTCGGACTTGATGGTGAGCAGCTCTTGGAGGGCATAGGCGGCGCCGAACGCCTCGAGCGCCCACACCTCCATCTCCCCGAAGCGCTGGCCACCGAACTGGGCCTTCCCACCCAGCGGCTGCTGGGTGATCATGGAGTAGGGACCGGTGGACCGGGCGTGGATCTTGTCGTCGACCAGGTGGTGCAACTTCAAGATGTAGACGTACCCCACCGAGATGGGGTTGTCGTAGGGATCGCCGGTGCGCCCGTTGTAGAGCGTGGTCTTCCCGTCCGTACCCACCTGGACGTTGCCGTCGGCCGAGTCGGAGTTGAGCCGACCGAAGATCTGCTGGATGGTCGGGTGCTTCCCGGCGTCAGCCTCCTCGTCCCAGTGGGCCCCGTCGAACACCGGCGTGGACACCCACACCGACGGGTCGGTCCGCGGCCGGGTCTTGGTCTCGGTACCCCGCAGGGGCGGCGTCGACGCCGAGCCGGCGCCTTCCCAGCCCCACCGGGCGGCATAGCCCAGATGGGACTCGAGCACCTGGCCCACGTTCATCCGGCTCGGCACGCCGAGCGGGTTGAGCAGGATCTCGACCGCCGTGCCGTCGGCCAGGAACGGCATGTCCTCCTCGGGGAGGATCTTGGCGATGACCCCCTTGTTGCCGTGGCGGCCGGCCATCTTGTCGCCGACGGAGATGACCCGCTTGGTGGCGATGTAGATCTTGACCATCTGCAACACGCCGGAGGGGAGTTCGTCGCCCCGCTTCAGGCTGTTGATCCGCCGTTCCTTCTCGTCCTTGAGGGCCTCGATCCGGGGGGCGTACTGCCGGACCGCCTCGCGGGCCTTGGCCACCGTCTCGGGGCTGCGGATATCCAGCGCATCGAGCTTGAAGCGGTCGCTCTCCTCGACCAGGTCCTTGGGGTCCTTGGCACGGCCCAGCGGCTTGCCGGTCGCCGGGTCGGTCACCGGCCCGCCGAG
>DATMMO010000073.1:0-7252 GCA_035569695.1 Acidimicrobiales bacterium
TATGTCGCCGCCGTGCAGGCCATGCACCGACTGGGTCGGACCCTGGGCCTGTTGTTCGAGGACATCGATGCACTGGTCACGCCCACCATGGCGGCACCGCCGGGACCGCTGGGCGCGCTCGGTCCCGACGACCTGGATCGGTTCATCCAGACCTCCGGAGCGATGACCGCCTTCACCTACCTGGTCAACCTGACCGGCCAGCCGGCCATGTCGATACCGCTCGACCGGTCGCCGAACGGCATCCCCATCGGCTCACAGGTGATCGGTCGCTTCGGCGACGAGGCCACCCTGTTCCGTCTGGCCGGCCAGCTCGAGCGGGCCCACCCGTGGTTCGACGACACGGTGGCCCCGCCGGCGCCCTAGTCACGGCGAGCAGGCCACACTCGGCCCCGGCTTCGCCGCCGCCGGCATCGCCGCTGTCCGCGAACTACAGGTGGTCATCAAACAGATCGACGCACCATGGCCGGGCCGGCCCCTGCGCTTCGGGGGCCACACTGGGTCGTGGAGCGACGATCCCCCACTGCGCGATCCCACGGGGTTACCCTCGCCTTGGAGCAACAAAGAGCACCGCCTGGGTGCAGCGATGGGGAGGTTCGGGATGAGTACGGGAACACTGCGCAAGTCGTTCGCCGAGATGCTGGGAACCTTCATCCTGGTCTTCTTCGCCGTGGGGGTAGCCACCCTCAGCTTCGGGCGCGGCTTCCATTTCGCCGGGCTCAGCGTCGCGGCCGGTGTGGTGGCCACGGCCCTGGCCTTCGGTCTGGTGCTGCTGGCCCTGGTCTACGTGCTCGGACCCATCTCCGGCTGTCACGTCAACCCGGCAGTGACGCTGGGCGCTGTCCTGTCCGGGCGCATCGAGCCCATCGAGGCCGTCTTCTACTGGGTGGCCCAATTCGTGGGCGGGATCCTGGGGGCGCTCGTCCTGTGGGCCATGTTCAAGGCCTCGCCTCTCTACAGCACAGCCAAGACCGGCCTCGGTACCGACGGCTACGGCAAGAACTCGCTCATCCACATCAGCTGGGGCGGCGCCTTCGTGGCCGAGGTCATCCTCACCGCGCTCTTCGTGTTCGTGGTGCTGGGCGTGACCAACAAGATCGCCAACGCGGCCACCGCCGGCGTGGTCATCGGCCTCACCCTGACCGTGGTCCACCTGATCGGGATCCCCATCACCGGAACCTCGGTGAACCCGGCCCGGAGCCTGGGCCCGGCCCTGATCGTCGGAGGCTCCGCCCTCTCCCAGGTCTGGCTGTTCATCGTGGCCCCGCTGGTGGGAGGGGCGTTGGCCGCAGTCATCCACTGGGTCGTCTACCCGGCCAAGACGATCGAGGCGCTCGAGGAGACGGTCAGCCTCGACCCCGAAGTCACCGGGACGTGAACTGACCCGCTTCGACCACGTCGATTCGGTTACGGGGCGACCAGGGCATCGGTGAGCCCGTCGATGCCGGCCAGGTTCTGGGCCAGGTCGGCGGGAAGCCCATAGCGGGCGGCCAGGGCCGACGGGGACAGGTAGGAGACCTTGGCCTGATCCCCGTCCTGCCACACCAGCACCTTGAGGGGCAGGTCGAGCGCAGCCAAGGGAGCGGCCGCCATCACCGGGGTTCCCGCCGCCGGGCTGCCGAAGAACACCAGCGTCGTCGGTCGGAGCTCCAGTCCCACCTGACGCCCCTCGGCCGCCTGGTCGATCACGGCGAAGACCTTCATCCCCTTGGCCCCGACCAGATCAGTCAGCCGCGAGACGGTATCGGCCATCGAGCGGGGACTGGCCTTGGTGACCACGTCCCCTGCTTCCCCTGACACCTCACCATCGGCCATGACCACGCTCCTCTACTGGTACGCGAACCCTCGCCGTGCCGCTGCGGTTCACCGGTACAGGCTACGAGCGGGCGCGTTCTGTATCCACAGGGATGGCACATCCACGCCTGGATCGCCCTCGATCAGGCTTGACCCCGTTTTCTCCTGGCCGCACTGGGTATGGCCCCTATGTCATGACGCGCCGACATGGACGGATACGGAGCGGATTGGTCGCCATTGGGCTCACGGTCGTTTCGCTGGCCGCAGGGACATCGGCCGCCGCTCAAGCCCCGGCTGCCGCTACGCCCCCATCGGCAACGACCCCGCCCTACCCGGTGGGCAACGCCGTCACCGGGTACCTGGCTGAGGTCGATGCACCCAACTCATCCCCGCCCGGCGTCAACGTGGCCGGTTGCCGCCCGAGCACGGCCCATCCCTACCCGGTCATCCTGTTGCCCGGGACCTTGTACACCGTGGCCGAGACCTGGCAGGCCCTGGGCCCAATCCTGGCCAACGCCGGCTACTGCGTCTACGGCCTGAACTACGGGCAGACCGCCGAGACCACCGCCACCGGTGGCCGCGTCTCGTCCATCGGGCCCATTGAGGACTCGGCCCGGCAGCTGGCCGCGTTCGTCAACCAGGTCAGGGGCGAGACCGGCGCGGCCCAGGTCGATCTGGTCGGTTGGTCCCAGGGGGGCATGATGCCGCGCTGGTACATGACCCGTGACGGCGGCGCCCCGGCCGTGCACCAACTGGTCGGCCTGGCCCCGTCCCACCACGGTACGACCCTTGACGGCCTGTTCGCGCTGATCAATTCGGACACCGTTCTCGGGTTGCCCGCCACCACCACCCTCATCGGCTGCCAGGCCTGCACCGAGCAAGAGGCCGGGTCGCCGTTCATCCAGGCCCTCAACGCCGGCGGGGATGGCGTCCCCGGCGTGCAGCTGGTCAGCATCGAGACCACCCATGACGAGGTGGTGACCCCCTACCAGTCGGCCTTCCTCGATGCGCCCGGTGCGGTGAACATCACCCTCCAGGACCAGTGTCGCGCCGATGGCACCGACCATCTGGGCATCGCCTACGACACCGTCGCCCTCCAGGACGTGGTCAACGCCCTCGGTCCTGATGCCCCCGGCTTCGAGCCCCAGTGTGGGCTGACCCTGCCTCTGATCGGCACGCCCTAGCCGTGCGCTCGGGCAAGGGGCCCCAGCTCCCGGGCGTGACCGACCCATACCGCTCCCGATACCATCGTTCTCATCTGCCTACGCCCTGACGCGGTGCGGCCGTGACGAGCCCCTATGGTGAACTGCCCGCGCCAGCCGGGGGCTCGTCCACCCGGTCGGCCGCCTTTCGACGCCTGGTGGGGCGGGGGGCACGACGGGCCCAGGGCCGCCTGGAGTACAGGCTGGGTGGCGCCACCCGCACGCGGGTCATCGTCCTATTGGCCTGCGTCCTGGGTCTGAGCAGCGCCGACACCGCCACCGTGGGTGCCTCGGCCATCGAGCTCCGCTCGGGCCTCGGCATCTCCAACACCGATATCGGCCTGCTGGTGGCCGTGAGCTCCCTGGTCGCCGCGGTGGCCAGCGTGCCCTTCGGCATCCTGGCCGACCGGGTCCGTCGGACCCTGGTCCTTGGCATCGCCATCTCCTTTTGGGGCGCGGCCATGATCTGGAGCGCCACCGTCAGCTCGTTCGGGGAGCTGTTGCTCACCCGCCTGGTGCTGGGTGTCCTCACCGCGGCCGCCGGTCCCATCGTGGCCTCGTTGGTCGGGGACTACTTCCACAGCGCCGAGCGCGGTCGCATCTACGGCTACGTCCTGGCCGGCGAGCTGCTCGGCGCCGGCCTCGGGTTCGCGGTGACCGGTGACGTCGCCGCCCTGTCGTGGCGGGCGGCATTCGCCGTCTTGGGCGTGCCCGCCTTCATCCTGGCCTGGTACGTGTTCCGCCTGCCCGAGCCGGCCCGCGGCACCAAAGCCCCCCTGGAGCCGGCCCCGGGTTCGGCGGTCATCGCCGTCATCGAGCCGGCCACGGCCGAGCCCGGTCAACCGGTACCCGACGACCCCGGGGACATCGAGACCGACGCCCAACGCCTGGTCCGCGAGCAAGGGGTCCTGCCCGACGAGGACCGGGTGCTCCGGACCGACGGCGAGCGGCTGAGCATCATCCAGGCGACGAAGTTCGTGTTCCGCATCCGCACCAACGTCATCCTCATCGTGGCCAGCGCCTGCGGCTACTACTTCCTGGCCGGCGTTCAGACCTTCGGTGTCGAGTTCGTGCGGGACCAGTACAGCGTGGGCCAGGTGCTGGCCAACTTCTTGATGTTGCTGATCGGGGCGGGCGCACTGATCGGTGTGCTCCTCAGCGGGCGGATCAGCGACGGACTGTTGCGTCGCCGCTACGTGAACGGCCGCATCCTGGTGCCCGCGCTCGCCGCGGCCATCACCACCCTCATGTTCATCCCCGCCCTCCTGACTCGCAGCGTGCTGATGGCCCTTCCCTATATCGTCATCGCCGCCTTCATGCTGTCGGCCCAGAACCCGCCCATCGACGCGGCCCGGCTGGACATCGTGCCCTCGTCACTGTGGGGCCGGGCCGAGGGGCTGCGCACCCTGCTGCGCACCGGAGCCCAGGCCCTGGCCCCCCTGCTGTTCGGGGCGGTGTCCCAGTACGTGTTCGGCGGGGGCCGATCGGGCCTGCAGTGGACCTTCATCGTGATGTTGGTGCCCCTGGCGGCCAACGCCGTCATCCTGTTCAGGGCGCTTCGCACCTACCCCCGGGACATCGCCACCGCCGCCGCGGGCCGACCGCCCGGAGGGAGTCCCGGAGCGAGTACGGCCGCCGCCCGGTCGTAATCCTCAGCGCGTCGTCACCCGATCGACGGGTTCCGATCAGTGGGAACGGGTAAGAATTGGGTGGGACTCCGGCATGGGAGGAATCGTGACCAGCAGACGCCAGCTCACACGACAGATCCGCAGTCTCCTCGCCGATCTCGGCAGCACCCATCAGGAAGTGGCGTCCACCTTGCACCGGGCCGGCATCCGGGCCGTGCCCAAGCAACCGGACAACTGCGCCGTGGCCATGTACCTGGGCGCCGTCCTGGGGGCAGACTCCCGCATCCACTCCGTCACGGTGGGGAGCAATTGCCTGAAGGCGGCGACCTTGCAGGCGACACCCTTCTACTTCTACGGCACCATGCTCATCCCTGTCCCCAAGCCCGTGGGCCAGTTCATCGCCGCCTTCGACGAGGGTCGCTACCCCGAGCTGGTCCGGGAGGACGCGGCAACCGACTCCCGAAAGAGGACCACCGTCACCTAGACCGGCGGCCTATCCGCCCACCGGCCCCAGGAGCTTCTTGGCCTCCTGGTAGAGGTCCGAGGGAAGCGGTCCCTTCTCGGCCACGGCCAGGTTGGAACGGAGGTGGTCCACGCTCGACGTGCCCACGATGGTGCTCGACAGGTCGGGGTGGCTGAGGGTGAACCGGAGCACGAACTCGAGCCGGCCCATGTCCCCGATCAGCTCGTCGAGCCCCGACGCCTCCCAGCGCCGCTGACCAACGCCGTGGGCCAGGCCCAGCGGTCCCTGGCTCCAGCCCTTGTCCTCGGAGGGCCCGCCGCGAGCAGCCCCGCCCCGGATCAGCGTGCCGGCGCCGGCCGCCGCCGCCGCCGTGATGAGTTCCTCGTGCTCGCGCTGGACCACCGAGTAGGGGATCTGGAAAACGTCGAACACCCCCATGGCCAGGTGGTCGGGCAGGTTGGGCAGGATGCCCGACATCCCGATGAAGCGGACCTTGCCCTCATCCCGCAGCGCCTGCATGGTCTCCACCGTCTGCCCTGCATCCATCTCCGTCCGGCTGGGCGACATGTGCACCTGGAGGAGGTCGAGCCGGTCCGTGCCCAGGCGACGGAGGCTCTGCACGGTCCCCGCTCGGATGTTGGCGGCGCGGTAGTCGTGCGGGAACGGGGACGTCGCCCCCGGAGGCGGGTCGCCCAGCAGGCACCCGCACTTCGAGGCCAGGAAGTACTCGTCACGGCGCGGGGCCAGGTATCGCCCGATGAGCTCCTCGCTCCTGCCGTAGTCGATGGACGTGTCGATGAGGTTGACGCCCCCGTCGAGGACGGCATTGAGCACCCGGCCCGCGTCCTCGTCCTCGATCGCCGGCCCCCGAGGCCCACCTCGAAGCTCCATGGCGCCATAGCCGAGGATGGTCACGTCCTCACCGGTTCGGCCCAGGGGCCGGGTCTCGATCGTCATGGTTGCAGGCTATCCACCGCCGATCTGGGGCCGGCCCCCGCCATCGTGATGGCGCCGACGGGCCCGGCGCCAGAGGAGGAAGCCGGCCACCAGGAAGATCGGCCAGGGAACGTGGAAGAAGAAATCGCCGTGGCGATTGGCCATCGCAGCCAGGGAGACGACCAGGGAGACCACCACGATGACGGCGATCGCCGGGAAGAACCGGCGTCGGTGCTCGCGCTCGGGCGGGACCTCGCTTTGCAGCCGGGGGAGGTCGTCGAACAGCCCGCCGAGATCGCCGCGCGTGGTCGCCTCCATGGCCCGGTCCAGCCGCGACTTGAACTCGAGCTGGTCCAGTCGCCCATCGGCAAAGTGGCGCGACAGGTTGTCGGCCACTTCGGCCCGCTCGGCGTCGGAGGCCCGGATGGCGGGGTCGTGAGGATCGGATCGACGTCCACCGCCCGAGGTGCCGGAGTCCCGGCGGTAGCGCATGGTCTGTCCTCGTACTTCGAAGGGGGACATGGCCGACCTCAGCTCGCCCGGGCCTGGGCCAGGAGCTCCTCGCCCACCGAGAGGTCGGCCTCCTCGTCGGGTATCAGCAGCCATCCGGCCAGGTAGAGGGGGATGGCGATCCCGCCCAGCAGGCTCAGGGCGACGAACCCGATGCGGACCACCGTCGGGTCGAGGTCGAAGCAGTCGGCCATGCCGGCGGCGACGCCGGCCACCATCCGCCCCTCCCGGGGTCGGTGCAGGTGATCGGGTCGGGTCGGGGGTCGGCCACCGGGACTATCGGCTGTGCCCGGCCCGGCTGTCTCCGGCCCGGCTGTGCCCGGCCCGGCTGCGTCCGGCCCGGCTGTGTCCGGCCCCGAAGCGGCGGGGTGGGTGGCGGCGGGATCCGGTGGTGCGCTGTGAGAGGTGGAAGTGTCCATGACCTCACCTTGACGGTCCAGGCCATGGGGTGAAATCCGGCATGACCCTGGTCGGACCCCGACACCTCCCTGGCCTAGTCAGGGATGACCCTGATGACTCCGGGCCCCCGGATGCGCGAACATCGGTCATCGATGAATCGACCGATCGCGGCGTGAGCGCCCCCGAGGCGCCCTGGCCGGAGCCGCCCAGCGACCCCGGGCCGGCCCGGTGCGGACCGCCGGGGCCAGAGCCGGGTGCACCCTGGGGCCCGCCGGGACACCGGGGTCGCGGCCGACGGGGTCGTCACCCCCACCGGCACTGGC
>DATMMO010000074.1:0-4739 GCA_035569695.1 Acidimicrobiales bacterium
TCGATGGTGACCGTGGGCCTGGCTTCGGCATCCGGGCCGACCGGCACCATCCGCCGCGATCACTGGAGTGAGCGTGCCGAAGCGCTCATCGGTCCGCTCCTCCACGCCGCTGCCCGCCCCGGCGCCGACATGTCCACCGTGCTGTCGTGGATAGACCGTCGCCGAGCCCTCCCCGCCCAACAGATCCTGGCCGCTGCCCCCGGCGGTGGCGCCCGGCTCGCCGCCGACCTGCTTGACGGTGTGACCAGCACCGATGAGCGAGAGCTCAGCGGAATCTGGTCCACGGCCTCCGGGGTGGTTGGCGGGTACCGGACCGACAGGGCACTGGCGGCCACGACCGATCCCGACTTCGATCCTGCCGCCTTCGTCGAGTCGTCGGACACCCTCTACATCTGTGCGCCGGGTCGACGCCAGGCTCTGGTCGCCCCCATGGTCGTCGGCATCATCGAGGACGTACGGACTGCCGCCTACGAGCGTGCCGCCCGCCAGCAGCCGGTCGAGGATCGCCGACCTCCGGTTCTGGTTGCCCTGGACGAGGCGGCCAACATCGCCCCGCTCCCCGACCTCCCGTCCATGGTGAGCGAGGGCGGCGGACAGGGCCTGACCACCCTGGCCTGTTTTCAAGATCTGTCCCAGGCCAAGCAGCGCTGGGGACAGGCCGCAGACGGTTTCCTCTCCTTGTTCGGCACCACGGTGGTACTGCCCGGCATCGGTGACGTGGCCACCCTCGAGGCCCTTTCCGTGCTGGCCGGCGACGAAGAGGTGGCGACGCGATCGCTGTCGTCGGGTCGGGCTCCGACCGGACACCTCTTCACCGACGCGGTAACCGGTGGTGCCGTGCGCCACACCCTCACCTCCTCCACCGTTCGCCGACGCCGTCTCCCGCCTGACGTCATCACCCGAGGCATGCCCGAGCACGCGCTGGCTTTCGACCACCGCAACCAGGTGGGCTGGGTGCCGTTGTCCCCCAGCCACAGCACCGAGCTGTGGCTGTCCATTTCCGGGCCCATCCGCAGCCGCCAACTGGGTCGAGACGCCGGACGCTGACGCCCTCATCGCTCCATCCCGCGGTCGTCGCTGCGCCGGTCACGCCGGGGACGGTCGGGCGCACGAGCACCCACGTTCCGGGCCCGATCGGGCTTCTCCCCGTCCCCACGGTCGAGATCCAGCTGGCTGGCCCGACGAGTGAGCTCGCCCGCGCAGGCCCGGACCGCACCCGACAGGGCGGGAGCGGAGAAGCGTTCGGCCCCCGAACCACCAGGGCCATGGGCCCGGACCTCGGCGCAGAGCCGATCGACCTCGCCCTCGACCTGGCTCACCCGAGCCCCACCGACGTGCGCAGTGGCCACCGCCGAGACGATGTCTCGACGGGCCAGGGTGCCGTCCGGCCACGCCCTTCGAGCGATGGCCGAGTGCAGGAGCTCGACATCGAATTCCTGGCGGTGGCGACCCCGGCCCACGACGCGGCTGAGCTCGCCGACGTCGTAGCCCAGCTCATCGGAGCGGTGGCGCCACTCGGGAACCAGCGCCTCCCATTGGACAGTGCGATCCTTTTCCGGACGCGTGGCATAGAACGCACCTCGGAGCGAGGCCCGACCGGCGTGCTCGGCCACGTACGCCTTGATGCCGGCCGAGCGTTGCGAAAAGAGGCCGCGCAGCCCGGGGTCGACACCGACGACGTCACCCAGGCCGTTCGGTCGGACGTCCCACGCCACGCCCAGCCGAGCCGTGAGCTCGTGGCGGAGCTGTGCGTGGTAGAGCCGGCCGGCGTCCACCGTGTGGGCGAACAGGCCGCAGCCGTCCACCGCCGACCAGCGCCCGTCCACACCCTGGGCCACGTTGGCCGCTACTACGTGGGTATGGAGATGGGGGTCGAGGGCACGACTGGTCCGGTGCACGAATGCGCCACCCACCAAACCGGTGGTGGCCAGGGTCAGCCGGTGGCCATGGTTGCTCCGTCGCACACCGAGTGCCGCTCGAGCCAGGTAGTCGGTCGTGGCCCGGACCGCGGCATCGTGGCCGTCGCCCACTGCCGATGCCAGCTCCGTCGGCCCCAAGGCATGGAGCAGGCTCACCGATTTCGGGGCACAGAACACCAGGTCGTATCCGGCCACCGTGACCCGGTCCCGCCGGACCGGCAGGGCCCGACCCGACAGTGGGTCCCGGCCGTCGAGGACGTCGGCGAACGCCAGCGGTTCCACGCCCTGGGTGAGGCCGAGAGCCGCTGCCCCCTCCCCCATCCACCGGCCCGGGCTCTCGGCCACCAGACCATTGCGCTCTTCCCGGCCATAGGGAAGGTCGTCGACGTAGTAGCCATGCCCGCCCACCCGGACCGTGTGCAGCTTCAGCACCGCGAGCGCCTCATGGGGCTTACGATACCTTTTCATGTTATTTCATTACAAGAAGTCTAGAAGGCCCGTCGGGGCCAGGAGGCAGCTCAGCCGGGTAGGGACCTCCGGTAGCGGTCCAGGATCTGGCCGGCGGCATCGCCCAACAGCGATGCCGCCTCGGGGGGACCGACGACCTGGGCCGCACTGCCCAATCGCAGGAGCAGGCGCTTCAACCAGGCGTCGCCACCCACGGCCACATCCACCTCGATCCGGTCCCCGGTCTGCTCGGGCGGGGTCACGGCCGGAATCGATTCGACCACCCAGGCCACCGAGGGATCCAGGGCCAGCCGCACGGTGCGGATGTCCGGCCCGGGCACGAACGGCTCGTAGGCCGCCCCTTCGGGCGCCTCTCGGGGCTCGCTGGCCACGCCGCCCAGGATCTCTGCCGCCTGGATCCGGTCGACACGGAATCGGCGCTCGTCGCCGGCCTTGTAACAGTGGGCGTCCACATACCAATGGCCGTCCCCGGCGAACAGGCGCAGGGGGTCGATTCGCCGGGAGCTGACCTCGTCGCTCGACGCCGAGTAATACTCGATCTGCAGCTGGTTTCCGCTCTCCAGCGCGCTGCGCACCACCCCCAGCATGGTGGGGTCATCGAGCTCGATGACCATGGACTTGCCGCCGAGTGCTCGATCCAGCTTGGCCAGGGCCCGAGACAGCGCACCGTTCTCGTCGCTTCCGGGCACGGCCAGCAGAGCCCGGCCCGAGGCGGCCAGGGCAAATCCCTCCCGAGCACTCAACCGTCGCGGTCGGGCCAACATCTCGCCCAGGTGAGCCGACACCGTGGTGTCGGTGACGACGATCTCCATCAATTGGTCAGGGGTGTAGGGGGGAAGCCCGCAGCAGGCGGCCATCTCCAGCTCGGCCACCAGTGCATCGGGTTCGAGCCCGAAGCGGGCCGCGGCCTCCTCGATCGGGGTCTCCCCCACCTGAGCCAGCCAGGTCAGGATGGCCAGGAGGCGCCGGAGCCTGGTGCCCACGTCGCGGGCGACCGTGCTCACGTTGCCCCACCGGAGCCTTCTCCCGCCCCGATCAGGGACTCGAGCCGGTCGATCACCGCAGCACGGGCCTCGGGCGGGCCCAGCACCTCGCCGTGATCGAGGAGACCCAGCACCCACGTCACCAGGGCACCCATGTCGGTCACCGACAGCCGGACCACGATGGCGCCCGAGGTCCGGCGTTCGGTCACCGCACCCGAACCCAGCTCGGCCACCACTCGACCGGCCTCGACCGGGTCGATCAGCACATCCACGGCGACGACGTCGCCGGCCCCGAATCGCCACGGCTCGGCCGAGAAGGCGCTCTCGGCGTCGAATCCGGGAGGGAGCTCGGCTGATCCGGGCGGCCCCACCGACGGCGTCGACGTGACCCGGTCGACCCGGAAGGTGCGCCCCTCGGCCCGGTCCCGATCGAAGGCGACCAGGTACCAGTGACCACCGCGGAACCGGAGTCCGGCCGGGTCGACCTGCCGCGGTGCCCCCCGGTACTCGAACGTCGCCGTGGCCGACAGCCGAACGGCCTCGAACAGCCCCGGGAGGGCGGGAAGGGCCTCGACCGATGGCAGGTCGACCAGGGGCGTGTCCACCAGGGGCCGGAGCGGCGATTCCCCGGTGGCGCCCAACTTGGACAGGGCGTCGACGCCACTGGGATCGCCCAGATGGACGCCGGCAACGGCGAGATTGAGCGCGGCCTGCTCCTCCGGATCGAGCCCCAGGTCGGGAAGGTAGTAGTGGCCGGGATCCACCCGGTACCCGAGTTGCTCCTCCCCACCGATCGCTTCCACCAAGAGGGGGACTCCCTCGTCGCGAAGGAGACGCTTGTCCCGTTCGAAGGCCTGGCGCCGGGCATCACGACCGGACGGATAGCCGGGGATCCGGTTGGCGATCTCTCGGAGGCTGAGTGGTTGCGGCGTGTCCAGGAGCACCAACAGCAAGTCGGTGACCCGTTCGAGACGATCGAGACGTTCCATCAGCGCGGCTGCCCGGAACGGGGCTGGAGCTGCACGTCGACGAGGTGGCCGGCTTCGGCCCGAGTAGAGGTCATCGGCGCCAATCTAAGGGTGTCGGGGCCCATCTCCCGCGACCTCAGCTCCCGATCCGGGAGTGACCGAAGCGGGGGGGCGCATGGGTGAGGACAAAGGTGGCGAGCAGCCGGCTGCCCGAAGGGTTGAGCACGGCGACGGCGTAGGTCCCCGAGCGCCCGGGCTTGATGGGCAACTCGACCGAGGACGAGGTGAACTTCCCTCGGTAGGCCACCAGGCAGGTGTCGTGCAGGGGGCCACCGTTGCGGCGAACGAGCTCGAGGCTGGTGGCGCGGTGGGGATCGATGGCGGACGGCGTTACCAGGCGG
>DATMMO010000075.1:0-9702 GCA_035569695.1 Acidimicrobiales bacterium
CCATCGGCCAACGGGCCGCCGCGGTATACGGCTTCGACCGGGACGACGTGGCCTACTGCTCGATGCCGCTGTTCCACGGCAACTCGTTGATGGCCCTGTGGGCGCCCGTGCTGGCCGTCGGCGCCACCGTTGCCCTGGCCCGGCGGTTCAGCGCCTCGGGGTTCGTCGATGACGTTCGCCGACACGGGGTCACCACCTTCACCTATGTGGGCAAGGCATTGGCCTATGTGCTGGCCACGCCGGCTCGTCCCGATGATGCCGACATCACCCTCCGGCGTGGATTTGGCACCGAGGCATCGGTGGCCGACCATGTCGCCTTCGAGCAGCGCTTCGGGTGTCAGCTCACCGAGGGGTACGGCTCCAGCGAGGGGGGAGCCACCATCGCCCGGGTTCCCGGTACGCCCACCGGATCATTGGGGAAGCCCTACGAGGACATCGCCGTCATCGATCCCGCCACCATGGAGGAGTGCCCGCCGGCCGAATTCGACGAGGCCGGACGGCTGATCAACGGCGACGTGTCGGTAGGGGAGATCGTCAACCGGTCGGGGCTCGGTGGTTTCGAGGGCTACTACCGCAACACCGAGGCGACCGAGGACCGGACCCGACACGGTTGGTACTGGACCGGCGACCTGGCCTACCGGGACACTGATGGCTTCTTCTACTTCGCCGGGCGGCGGGGCGATTGGCTGCGGGTCGACTCGGAGAACCTCACCGCCGGGCCCATCGAGCGCGTCCTCCTGCGATTCGCCGACATCGCCGCCGTCGCCGTCTACGCCGTTCCCGATGCCCGGAGCGGCGACCAGGTGATGGCCGCGTTCGAGATGCTGCCCGACGTCCCCTTCGATCCCGACCGGTTCGCCCAGTTCCTGGAGGCCCAACCCGACCTGGGCACGAAATGGGCCCCTAGTTTCGTGGTGGCCACGGCGTCGTTCCCCCAGACGGCGAGCGGAAAGGTGACCAAAGAGACGCTGCGGGCCGAGGGGTGGTGGGCCACCGACGACCCGGTGTTCTGGCACCCCCCGACCACGGGCGGGCGCGCCGCTCCCCATCGCTACCTGCCCTTGAGCCCCGAGGATCGGCGTGAACTGGTGTCCCAGTTCGAACACCACGGCCGTCAGGACCTCATCGCCACCTGAGCGGCTGACCGGGTTCAGGCCGGCTTCGGCGTCCCCGATTGAGCCGATCTCACCGAGGTTGGTGGGCCGACCGGACCGCCGTCGCTGCCAGTAACCATGCCATCGGTGAGGACGTCGGACGGGACCCCGTTCGATGGTGGCGGCGGAGCCCCGGTCGAAGCCGGGATGATGAAGGTGACGGCCACCGCGGCCAGGGCCATGAGGGTGGCGACCTGGAAACCCCGCGCATAGCCCGCGGTCATAGCCGTCTTGGCCAGTTCGCCGCTGACCTGGTGGCCTCGTTCGAGAGCGGCGATCCGGCTGGCCGCCACCGTCGACAGCACGGCCAACCCCACCGAGGCACCGATCTGGCGGCTGGTGTTCATCACCCCAGAGGCCAGACCCGCCTCCTCCCGGGGCACCCCGCCGGTGGCGGCCACGGCGACGGGAGTGAAGGCCAGGCCCATGCCCAACGTGCACATGACGCCGCCCCCGAAGGCGCTCGTCCAGTAGGTTCCCCCGGCGCTGATGAACGAGAGCCAGTAGAGCCCCCCGGCCGAGAGCAGGCCACCGACCACGATCAGCCGACGCGGCCCGTACTTGGGAGTCAACCGGCCGGCCACGGTGGCGGCGATGGCGATGGCCGCGGTCTGAGGCACGAAGGTGAAGCCGGTGACCAGGGCGCTGTAGCCCAGCACCTGCTGGAGGTAGAGGGTGAGGAAGAACCACATGGCGAACATGGAGGCGCCCAGCAGGAATATGGCGATGTTGGCCCCGGTGAGGGCGCGGGATTTGAACAGCCGGAGGGGCATGAGCGGGTGGGTGGCGAACCGGGCCTCGATCACCACGAAGGCCAGGAGGATCACGGCGGCAATGGCCAGGGTGATGATGGTCTGGGGGGAGCCCCAGGCGTGTTGGTCGGTGCTCACGATGCCATAGACCAGAACGATCAGCCCGACCGTCACCGTCAGCGACCCAGCAATGTCGAGCCGCTGGCGTTCCCCCTCGGCCCGCGATTCCCTCAGGTAGAAGCGGGCCAGCAAGAAGGCCACGATCCCGATGGGCACGTTGACGAACAGGATCCACCGCCACGACAACAGGTCGGTCAGGATCCCCCCGAAGAGCGCCCCCGCCGCGCCGCCCCCGGCGGCCACCGCGGTCCAGACGCCCAACGCCTTGGCCCGGGCCCGCTGCTCGGTGAAGGTGACAGTCAGGATGGTCAACGTGGCCGGGGACAAGACGGCGGCCCCCACTCCCTGGAGGGCGCGGGCGATGATCAGGGTCGCCTGATTCTGGGCGAAGCCGCCCAGGAGGCTGGCCCCAGTGAAGAGGACCAAGCCGACCAAGAAGATCCGCCGCCGCCCGAACAGGTCGGCCAACCGGCCGCCGAACAGCAACAACCCACCGAAGGTCAACGAATAGGCCGTGACCACCCATTGCAGGTTGACCTCGGAGAAGCCCAGGCTCTTTTGGATGGAGGGGAGAGCCACGTTCACGATGGAGATGTCCAGCACCACCATGAACTGAGCCAGGCAGACGAGAGAGAGGATCAGCCACTCGGGCGGGTGATGGTTCTCGCGCTGACGGGCATCGTCGGGCGCTGGTGAGGACGCAACCATCAACCGATCGTATGGGTGGTGCGATCCGCTTCGATCGCGTTCGGGCGACTCCCAGGTCTTGAACGGTGCTGGGGTTCAACGAGGCGCCCAGGCTGGATCAGCGGGCCTCGGGCTGGATCAGGTAGCCCGGGCTGATTGAGCGATCCCGGGCTGGATCAGTGGGGCACCCAGGCGTCTGGATCGGCCGTGAGCTTCTCGATCGCCTTGGGGAGCTTGCCGGCCACGATGTCGGCCAGGCTCACCGCCTCCAGCACCGAGCGAAGGCTGGCCCGCACGGCCACCCACACGCTCTGCAGGTGCTCGGCCGCACCGTCGTAGTTGGCTGCCTCGGGACGCAGACCGCGGACCTCGGCCAGGGGCCCGTCGAGGGGCCGGATGATGTCGGCCACGGTGATGGCGTTGGCCGGACGGGAGAGTCGGTAGCCGCCCTCGGCCCCGCGTTGGCTGCGCAGCAGCCCGGCCCGACGGAGATCGTTCAGGATGCTCTCCAGGAATTTGGCCGGGAGGCCTTGGGAGACGGCAAGGGCCTCGGCGGTGACGGGACGATCATCGGCCGCGGCCAGCGTGCACATGGCCCGCACGGCGTAATCGACCTTGGCAGAGATGTACACGGGGTGGATTCTGCCAGGCTCACCCCGAAGCGGGGGCCATCCTCGCCCCCGGCAGCCGCCCCGACCCCCCGAGCCCCGACCCCCGGAACCCGGTCCCGGTGGCCGGCGTGACCAGGTGACAGGCGGTCCGGCCGGTGCGCGACTAGCTGACGACTTCGGTCAGGGCCCCTTGTCGCTTCGATGGAGTGGCCCGGGACACCCACACCTGGTCCCCGGGCACCGCGTCCAGTTCCGCGGCGGCGCCCCTCGAAAGCTGGACCCAGGTGGAGCTGCCGTTGTCCAGCTTGAGGTCCACCCGCACTTCGAAGCCGAGATGGGTGATCCGCTCGACCCAGGCGCCCTGACCGCCGATTCCCGGTTCGTTGTGGATGACGAGGTCATGGGGTCGAACCCAGGCGCCGTCCAGCTCGGTGGCCGGGCCCAGGAACTTCATGACGAACTCGTTGTCGGGCTTGTCATAGATCTCGGCCGGGGCGCCGATCTGCTCCAGGCGGCCCTCGTTGATGATGGCGAGCCGGTCGGCCACTTCCATGGCTTCTTCTTGGTCGTGGGTCACGAGCACGGTGGTCACCGAGATCTTCTCGTGCAGCTCCCGGAGCCAGACCCGAAGCTGCTGTCGAACCTGGGCATCGAGGGCGCCGAAAGGCTCGTCGAGCAGCAGGACCTTGGGCTCGATGGCCAGGGCCCGGGCCAGGGCCATCCGCTGGCGCTGGCCACCTGACAGCTCGGAGGGATAGCGGTCGGCCAGATGGGCGATCCGGACCAGCTCCAGCAGCTCGTCCACCTTGGCTCGGATCTCGGCCTTGGGCCGCCGACGCACCTCCAGGCCGAAAGCCACGTTCCTGCGCACCGTCAGGTGACGGAACGGCGCGTAGTGCTGAAAGCAGAACCCGATGCCGCGCTGGCGAGCCGGGATCCCGGTCAGGTCCTGGCCGTCGATCTCCACCGTGCCCGAGTCGGGGCTCTCCAGCCCGGCCACCACGCGCAGCAGCGTGGACTTGCCACCCCCGCTCGGACCCAAGAGGGCCGTCAGTGATCCATCGGGGACATCAAGACTGACGTCGTCGAGGGCGACAGCGTCTCCGAATCGCTTGGAGACTGATCTGATGGTGATCGCCATTTCGCTTTCCTCCCTTCGCGGTCTCCGCCCAGGACGGTCAGAACCACGAGGGCGATAATGGCCAGGATCACGGCTCCGGCGTACGCGCCGACTGGGTTGAGGTTATCGATGCTGTCCTGAATGAACAGCGTCATGGTCTGGGTTCTTCCGGCAATGGCGCCCGACACCACGACGACCGCCCCGAATTCGCCCAGCACCCGGGCTGTGGTGAGGGTCACGCCGTAGGCCAGGCTCCGCCTGATCGACGGAAGGGTGATGCGCCGGAACGCGGTGAACGACGAGGCCCCAAGGGTGGTGGCGGCTTGCTCCTGATCGGTGCCGATCTCCTGGAGCACTGGGAGCACCTCGCGCACCACATAGGGGAGGGCCACGGTGGCCGACGCCATGACGATGCCCGGGAACGAGAAGATGATCTGGATGCCATGGCCGGCGAGCCAGTTGCCGAACCATCCCGTCTTGCCGTACACCAGCACCAGCGCCAGTCCCACCACCACCGGGGAGACGGCCAGGGGGAGGTCGACGAAGGCGTCGAGCAGCCAGGCCCCACGGAACCGGTGCCGGGCCAGGATGAGGGAGACGCCCACCCCGAACACGGTGTTCAGGGGCACGGCGATCAGGACGACGAGGAGCGTCAGCCACAGGGCGTGGACGGCTTCGGGCGTGGTCACCGCGTCCCACGCCGCGGTAAACCCGTGCTGAAAGGCCCGGTAGAACACCGATCCGACGGGGACGACCACCAGCAGGGCGAGATAACCGAGGGCCACGGTGCGGAGGGGCAGGCGCCAGCGGGACTTCACACTGCCTCACCGACGTTGAACCGTCGCCGGACCAACCCGATGGCACCCAGCACGATCAGGGCGATCAGGATCAACACGGTCGAGACGGCCGCTGCCGCCGACAGCTGGTCGCTTTGCGACAGGCTGTAGATCCAAGACGACGCCACTTCGGTCTTGAACGGCAGGTTGCCCGAGATGAGGACGACCGACCCGAACTCCCCGATGGCCCGGGCGAAGGCCAGACCGGCGCCGGCCAGCATGGCCGGAGCCACACTGGGCAGGATGACCCGGCGGAGCACCACCGACGAGGACGCACCCAGTGAGGAGGCCGCCTCCTCCGTTTCGCGGTCGAGCTCGGCCAGGACGGGCTGGACCGACCGCACGGAGAAGGGAAGGGTCACGAAGGCCAGGGCCAAGACGATGCCGATGCGGGCGTCGGCCACGTTGATGCCAAAGGGGCTGTTAGGGCCGTACAGGCTGAGCAGGGTCAGGCCGGCCACGATGGTGGGGAGGGCGAAGGGCAGGTCGACCACTGCGCTGACCACCCGTTTGCCGGGAAACTCGTCGCGCACCAGCACCCAGGCGATGACCAGGCCCGCTACCGAGTTGAAGGCAGCCACCAGCAGCGAGCAGATCAAGGTCAGCTTGAGGGCGGCCAGTGCCTCGGGCTGGGTGACCGCCGTCCAGAACGACCCGAAGCCGTTCTGGAACGACTTGGACAGGATGGCGGCGATCGGCAACAGGACCAGCAGCGAGAGATAGGTGACGATCAGCGTGGGACCGCTGGCTCTGGCCGCCGGCCGGAGCACCCTTCGAAGCGAATGTCGCCTGTGGTTCTGGGTAACTGGTGGCCCCGCTGCCCCGGGGCGTACGGCGAGGTCAGCCACTGGCTGTCGAGACTCCCAGCCCCTGCTCGATCTTGGCCACGATCCCCGTCGACGGCGTGAAGAAGGCGGTGTTGACCTTGGTCCAACCACCGAGGCTGGCAATGGTGAACACCTTCTTGGGCGTGGGGAACTTGAACTGGGCGGCCACCTGGGGGAGCACCGGCCGGTAGCCCTGCTGTCCCCAGACCTTCTGTCCGGCCGGTGAGAGCAGGTAGGCCACGAAGGCCTTGGCCGAGCTGGCGTTGGTCGACTTGGTGGTCACGGCGATGGGGTTCTGGATCAGGATGGTCTGGGGGGGCGTGACGATGGTGATGGGCTCTCCCTGACGCTGGGCGTAGAGCGCATCGTCCTCATAGGCGAGGAGGACGTCCCCCTCACCGCCGAGGAAGGTCTGCAAGGCGTTGCTGGCGCTGCTCGGTTGGGCGGCGGTGTGGGACAGGAGTTGCGTGAGGTATGCGGTGGCCTGGGCTTTGGTTTTGCCCAGGGCCAGCTGGGCCCCGTAGCCGGCCATGAGATTCCATTTGGCACTGCCCGAGCTGAACGGGTTGGGGGTGATGATCTTGACATTGCTCTTCACCAGGTCGGCCCAGGTTTTGATGTTCTTGGGATTGCCCTTCCGGACGACGAACGAGACGATCGAGTTGGTGACCATCCCGGCGGTCGGTCCCTTGTCCCAGCTCGACGACACGATCCCGGCCTTGACCAGCTTGTCCATGTCCGGGGTGAGCGAGAAGTTGACCACGTCGGCCGGCAGGCCTGAAACCACCGCGGTGGCCTGGGAGCCCGACGCACCGAAGGACGGCGAGAACGACACCCCGGCGCCGGCCTTGGTGGCGTTGAAGGCCTTGATGAGCACGGTGTACGCCGGCTTCGGCGTCGAATAGGCCACGATGGAGACGGATCCGCCGCTCGCCGAGGCTGACGCCGGCAACAGGGCACCCAGCACCAGGCTCACCGGCAGGATCCCGGCGGCCACCAGCCGCCACTTCGAGTGGGTACGTCGTTCGGGAGAGTGTTTCACCTGGATATTCCTGACTGAAAAGATCACATTTGTCAAGTCACTAGGTTAGCTAGATATATGGGATAGGTGGGTAAGTGGTGGTCGACCACGCCGGCAATGGGATATTCTCCCTGGTCACGACGCTTTCGATGGGCGAGTGGGGTCCCAGCCATACCCCATCGGGAACGAGCGGGTTCGCGCCCTCAGCCGGTCACCCGGCCGCCAGGCGGTCGGACAATCGCCGCTTGGCCGCCGGCCATTCCCCGGCCAGTAGGGAGAAGTAGGCCGAGTCCCGGATGGTCCCGTCCGGGCCCGGGCGGTCGGCCCGCAGGATGCCGTCCAGGGTGCACCCCAGACGCTCGATGGCCCGGCGGGACCGATCGTTGCGCCGGTCGGTGCAGAACCTCACGGCGTGGACCTCCCACGTCTCGAAGGCATGGGTGAGCATCAACAGCTTGGCCTCGGTGTTGACCGGGGTCCGCTGGGCCGACCCGGCCAGCCAGGTGGCTCCGATCTCGACCACGTCGGGACGCCCGCGGCGCTGGCGAGTCTCGCCCTCCTCGCCGCACAGCCACCAATCCCACGGCTCGAGGCCGCTGAACCGGGTGGATCCCACGACCTTGCCGGCGGTGGTCGACCACGTGGCCAAGGGCAGCTGGCGGCCGGCCTCCCGGGCCACCACGGCCTTGGTGAGGTAGTCGATCATGGTGGGCCGGTCGGAGGGCACCCAGGTCAAGCCGTAAGCCGCGCGGTCCTCGTTTGCGGCGGCGAGCAATGCGTCGACGTGCTCGGGCCCCAGCGGGGTCAGTCGGACGAAGCGCCCCTCCAGGGTCAACGGGTCGGTCACCAGGAAAGTCTGCCGTATCCGGATGCGGTTACGGCTCGCCCGGGGCCCGTGGGCCGGCCCGGGCCGGGGCGGTATCCGTGGAGGTGGTGATGGCGGGATCAGCCTCGACCGTTTCCCAGGGCCGGACCATAACCAGCCACACCGTGGCTACGGCCAAGAGGACCGCGCACAGGATCCATCCCAGGGCCGTGGTGGTCACGCCCACGTACTTGAGGCCCGAGGCAAAGATCACGAACATGATGACGGGTCGGATATAGCGGTCGGGTGCCCGCGAGGACAGGAAGGATCCGACGACGACGGCGGGCACGCTGCCGATGATCACCGAGGTGGTCACGGCGAACTCCACGTGGCCGAAGGCCAGCGCCCCGAGGGCGGCGGCCAGGGTCAAGGGCACGGCCTGGGTCAGGTCGGTCCCCACCAGCTGGTTGGCGCCCAACATCGGATAGAGGAACAGCAGGAAGACGATCATGAGCGAGCCCGAGCCAACCGAGGTCATGCCCACGATCACCCCGCCGATCATGCCGATGGCAACGGTGGGCACGGGCCGCACCGTCAGGTCGTGCACGACCTCGCGGCGGGTGTGGCCGGCGCGACGATCCAGCCCGTAGCGCAGGACCATGGCCGCCGCTCCCACCAGCAGGGCGGCCCCCAGAGCGATCTGGATGTTTTTCTCGGCCGCGCTGGAGTCTCCGAGGAGAGAGAGCAGATAGGCGCCGAGGAAGGCCATGGGGACCGAGCCCAGGACCATCCAGCCGACCAGGCGGAGGTTGACCGTCCCCTTGCCCAGGTGTACGGCAGCCCCGATGGGGCGCATGACCACGGCGGCCACCAGGTCGCTGGAGATGGCGGTGGAGGGCTTGACCCCGAAGAGCAGGATCAGCATGGGCGTCATCAGGGCACCGCCGCCGGCTCCGGTCATTCCGACCAGGAAGCCCACAACGGCGCTTCCGAGGACGATGTAGGGATTGATGTGCACGTCGTCGAATCCAGTAAACCTAGTGATGAAGCAGCTTTTAAGGCCTGAAGCAGGCCTGAAGAAGTTAGCCCACTCGGACCGAGCCGAGCCGGGCCGGGCCGAACGGAGCCGGGAGCCTCAGTCAGCGGGCGAGGGACGTCACTTCAACAGTTTGGACAGCCGTCGGTCGGCCAGGGGCTTGCCCCCGGTCTGGCAGGTCGGGCAGTACTGCATGGACTTGGTGGCGAAGGACACCTGGCGGATGGTGTCGCCACAGGTCGGGCAGGCCTCGCCCGTCCGGCCGTGCACGGCCATGCCCTGCTTCTTGTCCCCTTTCAACTCGGATGCGCCGAGGCCCTGGGCCCGCTCGAGGGCAACGGTCAGCACTTCGACCAACGCGGCATGCAGGCTGCTCACCTCGTCGGGCGTGAGGTTCGACGACTTCTTGTAGGGCGAGAGCCGGGCGGCGTGCAGGGCCTCGTCGGAGTAGGCGTTGCCCACCCCGGCGATGAGCGACTGCGAGGTCAGCACCGTCTTGAGCGTCGCCCCGTTTCCCGCCAGTAGCCCGGCCAGGGCATCCACCGTGAACTGGGGGGTGAGAGGGTCGACGCCCAGGGTGGCCACGTTCTCGATCCGGTCCGGGTCGTCGACCACCCAGATGGCCAGGCGCTTCTCCTTGCCCATTTCGGTGACGTCGAACCCGCCACCACCCTCGAACCCCATCCGCAGTTGCATCGGGCCCTTTCCCGGGCGCGGGCGGGTGGCCGGCAGC
>DATMMO010000076.1:0-2515 GCA_035569695.1 Acidimicrobiales bacterium
GCGTTGCTGGCGCAGGACCCAGCGCAGGCGCTCCACGTCGTGATCGAAGAACTTGCGGTAGCCCGACGGCGAGCGCTCGGGATTGACCAGGCCCTGGCTCTCCAGGAAGCGGATCTTCGAGATCGTGACGTCGGGGAACTCCTCTCGCAGGAGGGTGAGGACGTCACCGATGGACAGGTACGTGCGGCTGCTCACTCGTTCCCCGCCACCAGGTAGACGAGCTTGAACTTGCCGATCTGCAGCTCGTCGCCGGGTGCCAGCTGGACCTCGTCGATCCGCTCCCTGTTGACGTACGTCCCGTTCAGCGAGCCCACGTCGCGCACCACGTAGGCGCCGCCGTCCTTGGGCACTATCTCGACATGGCGCCGGGACACCGTGATGTCGTCGAGAAAGATATCGCTTTCCGGGTGGCGACCGGCTTTTGTCAGCTCCGACTCCAATACGTACCTGCTTCCCGTATTCGGCCCTCGCTTGACCACCAACATCCCCACGCCCCGAGGCAGCTCGAGCAGGGTGACAGCCGCATCGTCGTCGGTCAGGTCGGCCAGCTCCTCAACGGGCTGGATAGTCACAGTGGTGTCCGACGTGGCTGCGACCAGCACCGAACCACACGATGAGCAGAAATTGACTCCCATCGGATTCCGATGGCCGCAGTTGTGGCAGAACACATCATCCACGGTAGTCGCTTCGATCCTCCTGGTCTTTTCTGGCCTGGCCCGCAGGTACTCCTCAGTCGGCGGTCAAGCGCCGGTATGTCAGTCGGCGGTCAGGCGCCGGTATGCCTCAGCGTCGAGGAGCGCGTCCACTGCACTCGTGTCCACGGGCACCATCTCGCAGATCCATCCCTCGCCGTAGGGGTCCTCGTTCAGGCGTTCGGGTGCCCCGGTCAATTCCTCGTTCACGGCCACGATCTCGCCGGAGATGGGGGCATAGACCTCGGACACCGACTTGGTCGACTCGACCTCGCCCAGGGTTCCTCCGGCTTCCACCGAGGAACCGACGGCCGGGAGGTCCACGAAGACGACGTCGCCCAGCGCGTCCTGGGCATAGTCGGTGATCCCGATCCGGACCCGTTCGGCCGCCGGCCGGACCCACTCGTGGTCAGAGGAATAACGGAGTTCGTCGGGCACGTTCATGCCTGCGGACCCTACCCGAACTCCCCACCCACTGCCGCCGCCCTCGATGGAGCGGGCCGGAGACCGTTTGTCGACTGCGCCCTCAACGAAGGAGCTGTCGGATGCGGACCGAATACTCCTGGGCCCGGGCCCCCGCTTCGGCCTCGCTCGGCCCCTCGGCCCAGACGTGGGTCACCGGCTCCTCGGGGTCGGGCAGGACCAGCGCCCACCCGTCCTCCTCGAGCACCTTCACCCCGTCGACCAGGATGAGGTCCCGTCCCGACAACCGCTCTACCAGGGTCCGCATGAGCATCCCCTTCTGCTCCCACGGCGTGTGCACGGACTGATGGGCGATGTGGACCCTGGGCAGGCTGTTCACCATGGTGGACAGCCGCTGGCCTGTCTTGGTCAGCATGGCCACCAGGTTGACCAGGGTGGCGGCGGCGTCGTAGCCAGGCAGGAAGTGGGGGAAGATGAAGCCGCCGGTCTGGCTGGCCGCGAAGGTCACATGCTCGGTGGCCGCCACCTCCATGAGATGTGAGGCGGAGAGCTTGGTCCAGACGATCTCCGCTCCCGACTGGGAACAGATGGTCTCCGCCGCCCGGCTGACAGCCACGGGCAGGGCGACGCGAGCGTGGGGATAGGTCTGGGTGACCAGCTGGAGGAGGACCAGCAGGGCCTCGTCGTCGGTGAGGGCGTGCCCCTTGTCGTCCACGATGACCACGTGCTCGCCGCCCGGATCGATCACGGCGCCCAGGTGGGCACCCGACGCCCGCACCAAGTCGCCGACTCGGGCCGCGCTGGCCTGCCGGTCGAACGACATGACTCCCTTGGTGTTGGCGTACGGGTTGACCACCAGCACCTCTGCTTCGACCTTGGCCAACAAGTTGGGCATCACGAAGCTCGACGTGCCAAACGAGTAGTCCAACACGAGCTTGAGGTCGGCCGTCTTGGTGCTGGACAGGTCGACGGAGTCGATCAGGGCCGCCGTGTAGTACTCCAGGGCCCTGGGCGGGAATCCGATGTCACCGATCTCCCGAGCCAGGACTCGGCGGAATTCCTCGCGATGGTACAACCGCTCGATCTTGCGCTGGGTCACCTCGTCGAGGTCGATCCCGTCCTTGTCGAAGAACCGGATGACCACCGACTCGGGGTCGTCGGGCACCAGCCGCACGGTGATGCCCCCCACGCTGCCCGACGACTGCACCTGGAACCTGGTCGCCGGCACCGTGGCCGCCTCCAGGTCGTCCACGTTCACACCCACGGTGTTGCAACCCACCATGATGGCCCGCTTGAGCACCCGGGCCGCCCGGCTGGTGTCGCGCGAGGACGAGATCGTCGCCCCCTTCTCGATGGTGCTGGCCCAGGCCATCGACAACCGCACGGCCAGCTCAGGGCTG